>JBLIOI010000003.1:0-88060 GCA_047639675.1 Planctomycetota bacterium
GGGCCAATGACAACCCGGCCTTCGTTGGCATGTGGAACTTCGACGAGTACCGCTTCACCGTGGTTCAAGATTCCGGCTTGGCCTTTGAGAAGGCTAAGAAAGGCGAATTCGACTACTTCTGGGTCAACAAGTCTCAGTGGTGGGTGGAAGAGTTGGTCCCGAGCAAGCTGGACTCGATCAAGCGCGGCTTGATTCAGAAACATAAATTCTTCAACGACTCGCCGATCGGCACATCTGGCATGGCGATCAACATGACGCGTGCACCGCTTGACGATGTACGTATGCGCAACGCGCTCAGCCACTTGCGCAACCTCCCCGTACTGATCGATCAACTGTTCTTCAATGAGTACGGTGCGCTGGCAAGTTACTACCAAGGCGGAACCTACCAGAACCCCAAGAACGTCGGCATTCAGTACGATCCCTTCGCCGCAGTCGAGTTGCTCGAAGGGATGGGCTGGACAGAGTTCGATTCTGATGGCTACCGTGTCAAGGACGGCAAACGCCTTGAGTTCGAGATTTCATATCGCTCCAAGCCTTTTGAAGCCAACCTGACGATCTTCCAAGAAGACTGCCGCAAGGCGGGAATCAAGATCAACCTGCAACTGCTTGACCCGACGACCCACTGGCAAAACGTCCGCCAACGCAAGTACGACCTGTCCTCAATGGCTTGGGGTGCGCTGGTCTTCCCCAACCCAGAAAGTTCATTCAGTGGACACCTGGCCGCGCTCGTCGACAACAACAACATCACTGGCTTCTCGAATGAGCGAGTTGACGAATTGCTCGTCGAGTACGACGAAGCCTATGACGTGCAGCGACGTATCGAGATCATCCGCGAGATCGATGGCCTTATCTTCAACACGACACCCTATGTCCTCGGTTGGTACTCCCCCTGCCAACGCGTGATGTACTGGAATAAGTTCTCACAGCCTAAGTGGGGCGTTAGCCGTACCCAGGACAACCAAGACATGATGTACAGTTGGTGGATCGACCCGGCCAAAGAGAAGGCCCTTGAAGAAGCGAAGAAGGACCCGAGCATCGTTCTTGAAACCCAACCGATCCTGAACCGCTTCTGGAATCACTGGCACGCCGCACAGGCCCAGTAGACTCTGACCTCCAATCTCGGCGCCGTCCCGCAAGTGCGGGCTTCGGCGCCGCTCTCTTGATCCCTCCTTTTCTGCTCTCCCCGTCACTATGGCCGCGTATTTTGCCCGTCGCCTCTTACTCCTGATCCCGACCTTCTTGGGGATCACAATGTTGGTTTTTGGAATCACCCGCTTTGTTCCAGGCGGCCCCATTGACCAAATGATCATGCAGCTCCAATCGGGAGGTGGCGGTGGCGGTGAAGGCGGCGCAGGCGCCAGCCAAGGCAGCAGCGTTGATCTACCGCCTCGTGCGCTTGCAAGCCTGAAGAAGTACTACCACTTCGATTGGCCACTGTGGAAGCAGTACATGCAGTTCCTCGGCCCGATGAATCTGGGCGAGCGCGGGGTGTTTGGCGACGAAGTCACCGAAGCAACGCTACTCACTTGGTACGTCGAGGTGGGCGATCAGTTCGAGGAGGGCGCTCCCCTCGCGCGCTTGAGGATGACAGGGTTTGAAGATGAGAACGGAGCGAACAGAACCAACGTTTCGCGCGAGGTCTTTGCGCCTGTGGCCGGTGAGGTCATCAAGTTGCACCACCTTCGCGAAACAACACTCGCGGTGGGAGACAACTTGATTGGCATCCGCTCAGACGCTGGCGCCGATCTGACAATTCCCGCTCCGGACCTCTGGAGCAAGACCTTTGCGGGGCTCTTATCAGGGGATCTCGGAACGTCCTATAAGTACGAAGTTCCGGTCATCGACCTGGTCGTGGCGCGCTTCCCCATCAGCTTGCGCTTTGGATTGACAGGCTTCTTGCTGGCTTACTTGGTCTGTATCCCGCTCGGGGTGTACAAGGCGATTCGGCACAACTCGAACTTCGACTTCATGTCGAGCGCTTTGATTTTCGTTGGCTACTCGGTCCCAGGCTGGGCGCTTGGCGCAGTGCTGCTCGTCATGTTTGGGGGCGGCTCAATGTGGGACATATTCCCACTGGGCGGCATCGAATCCGATGAATTCGCAAGCCTGTCCACCTGGGGCAAGGCCAAGGACTTCGTGCATCACATGGTGCTTCCAGTCATCGCCTACTCCATCGGAAGCTTCGCGACGCTGACCGTCTTGACCAAGAATTCCTTGATGGAGAACCTCGGGCAAGACTATGTGAGAACCGCATTCGCCAAGGGACTACCAGAGAAGCGCGTGATCTTTGTGCACGCCTTGCGCAACTCGCTGATCCCGATCTGCACAGGACTCGGTCACGCCATCTCCTTGGTGATGGCCGGCAGCTACCTGGTTGAGAAGGTGTTCAATATTGATGGATTGGGCTTACTGGGCTTCACCTCAATCATTGGTCGTGATTACTCAGTCGTGATGGGAGTACTCGTGATCAACACGGTGCTCATGCTCGTCGGCAATATCTTGAGTGACGTCCTGTATGTCCTCGTCGATCCCCGAATCCGCTTCAACTAGGGCGTTCAAGATGTCGAATAAACCTGCTAAGTCGCTCTCGGTTTTCCAACGCCGCTGGCGCAAGTTCAAGACACTCAAGCGTGGCTGGTACAGCTTCTTGCTGCTTGTTGTCACCTACGTTCTCAGCCTGGCGAGTCCTCTGTTCATCAATAACAAGGCCTTGGTCGTCAGCTATGAAGGTGAAACCTACTTCCCCGTCTTTGGACAGTTCAACCAAGCGCGTGACTTCGGGCAGCGCATCATCGGCGAAGTCGACTATCGCGCCCTCGACAAGCGATTTGAGGCGGAGAACGGAAACAACTGGTCCTTGATGCCGCTGTACCCCTTCCACCCAAATGAATCGCTGCTTGAGGAGCCGGACCTTGAAGGACGTCCGCCGCATAAGCCCACATCAAACCACTGGCTGGGTACGGACAATCGTGGCCGGGATGTCCTTGCACGATTGATCTACGGCTACCGTATCTCGATCACCTTTGCATTGGGCGTTGTGGTGCTGTCGTACTTGCTGGGCATGGCTGTCGGCCAGGTACTCGGCTACTTCGGTGGGCGAGTTGATATTTACGGCCAACGCTTCGTAGAGATCTGGAGTGGGCTTCCATTCCTGTACACGGTCATCATCATCAGCTCGATGGTGACGCCGTCCGTGACGGTATTGATCCTCATCTTGGCCGCCTTCCGTTGGATGAGTATCAGCCTCTACATGCGCGGCGAGTTCTACCGGGAGAAGTCGCGGGACTACGTAGCGGCGGCCATCGCTCAAGGCGAGTCGCACCGTTCCATCATGTTCAAGCACATCCTGCCTAACTCGCTGACACCGATTGTGAGCTTTGCACCCTTCGCTCTCGTTGCGTCAATCTCATCGCTAGTGGCTCTCGACTTCCTTGGCTTTGGGCTTCCAGCACCGACACCCAGCTGGGGCGAGATGGTCAACCAAGGCTTAGAGAACATCACCAAGTGGCACCTGATCGTATTTCCGCTAACTGCTCTGTTCATCACGCTGATGATGGTTGTCTTCATCGGTGAAGCGGTGCGCGAAGCATTCGACCCAAAAGTATTCTCGAGGTTGCGCTAGATGGGCTCGCAGGAAAAGAAACCGCTACTGCAGGTCAAGAGCCTGCACACTCACTTCCTTGTGGAGGGTCGCGAAGCCCACGCTGTGGAAGATGTCAGCTTCGATATTTTTGAAGGTGAAATGCTCGGCATCGTCGGCGAGTCTGGCTCAGGAAAATCGGTCACGTCGCTCTCGATCATGCGCCTGATTCCGGATCCTCCAGGCAAAATTGCGTCGGGCGAGATTCTGTTCCAAGGTCGCGATCTACTGAAGCTTAGCTACAACGAGATGCGCGGCGTGCGTGGTAGCGACATCGCAATGATCTTCCAGGAACCGATGACCTCGCTGAATCCTGTGTTCACGATCGGCATGCAGGTCTCGGAATCATTGAAGTTCCACTTGGACCTCTCCAAGGAAGAGATCAAACGGCGCACCATCGAAGTCTTGGAGCAGGTGGGTATTCCGGACGCTGAACGGCGACTCAATGATTACCCGCACCAGTTCTCGGGCGGCATGCGTCAACGTGTGATGATTGCGATGGCGTTGATTTGTAAGCCGGCGCTGCTCATCGCTGACGAACCGACCACGGCCCTTGACGTTACGATTCAAGCTCAGATCCTGGATCTGATGAAGAACATTCAAAAGGACCGGGCCGGTGCGTCGATCCTTTTGATCACCCACGACTTGGCGGTGGTTGCTGAAACCTGTGACCGCGTGATCGTTATGTATGGCGGTCAGATTCAAGAGGTGGCGGAGATCAACGACATCTTCGACAATCCCAGCCACCCGTACACGCGCGGGTTGCTCGGCAGCATCCCCCACTTGCAAGATAAGGGCACGATGCTCAAAGCAATCCCTGGCAACGTCCCCAGCATCTTTGACTACCCCGAAGGCTGCCGATTCAACACGCGCTGCCCTGAGGTTATCGATAGGTGCCTGAAAGAAGTTCCTGCCTTGCACGTCGTCAGCCCGGGACATTGCGTTCGCTGCCACTTGGTGGAGGACAAAGCGTGAGCTCTTCCGACGAGACACTGGTAGACGTTCGCGACCTCAAGGTTTGGTTCCCGGTCTATGGAGGAATTTTGCGCCACAAGGTTGGAACCGTGAAAGCCGTCGACGGGGTCAACTTCAAACTCAAGCGCGGTGAAGTGCTGGGCCTGGTTGGCGAATCCGGATCCGGCAAGACAACCGTCGGGCGAGCGGTAATCAACTTGCACAAGCCCATGTATCCGGATGTGGAGCTCGCTGGCGAGATTGAGTTCAACTCCAAGGAGCATGGAAAAGCCAACCTGAACGGACTGGCTCGAAGCAAAATGCACCCCTTCCGGTCTGACGTGCAGATGATCTTTCAGGATCCCTTCTCGTCGCTCAACCCGCGCATGACGGTTCAGCAAATCGTCGAGGGGCCAATGCGCATCCACACCAAGATGTCCCCGAAAGAGCGCAAGGAACGTGTGCTCGAACTCCTGGATCGTGTCGGGCTGCAAGCGCAATACGCGGAACGTTACCCGCATGAATTCTCGGGAGGACAGCGGCAACGTATAGGCATCGCACGCGCCCTGGCAACCAATCCGGACTTAATCATCGCCGACGAGCCGGTCAGTGCGCTTGACGTTTCCGTTCAGGCGCAAGTCATCAACTTGATGCTGGAGCTGAAAGAGAGCTTTGGGCTGACCTACATCTTCGTCGCCCACGACCTCTCGGTCGTTTACCACATCTCTGATCGCATCGCGGTCATGTACCTGGGCAAGATCGTCGAGATCGGATCGGCTGAACAAGTCTATAAGTCACCGCTACACCCCTACACGCGTGCCTTGCTGTCCTCGGTTCCACTCCCTGATCCGCGCGCAGACACTTCTGGCCGTGTCATTCTTCAAGGCGACATTCCGACTCCGCTGGCACGCCCGACTGGTTGCGGCTTTCGAACTCGTTGCCCGATCGCACGCGACGAGTGCGCCGAAAATGACCCAAGCTTTCAAGATCACGGTGACGAGCACATGGTCGCCTGTCCCTACGTTGAGTAGAGAGCTTTACGCTTGAGTACGGAATTGAACGACTCTACCAATCCCCAGTCGACGCAAAAGGTCGGTGCCATCCTATTCGGCATGGCGCTCGTCGTTTTTGCTTTGATCGTTTGGCGCAGCTACTTTCTGATCGACGACGCATTCATCTCATTCCGTTACGCCAAGAATTGGGCGGAGGGTTTGGGGCCCGTCTACAACCCGGGCATCGATCAACCGGTCGAGGGCTACAGCAACTTCTCTTGGGTCGTGATGCTGACTGTCGGCGCCATGCTGGGCATGAGCCCAGTAGTACTCGCGCCGGCGCTTTCGATCATCGCGGCGGCCTTGACCCTATTCCTGGTCTACCGCTGCCTTATTCGGCGCTTTGAAACAGATGGGCTGAGCGCTGGACTGGCAGCGCTTGCTCTGGCGGCCCTGCCCTCTTTTGGGGTTTGGGCAACTGGCGGCTTGGAAACGGCGCTGTTTGGATTGTTGCTATTCGCGCCTTGGTATCTGCTCAGCGCGCCACGCGAAGAGCAAGGCGAAGTGAAAGTCGGAGTTCTAGCTGGGCTCATGGGTATCGCGCTGGTCTTGACGCGTGTGGAAGGCTTCCTGTGGATAGGTGGGCTATGCCTGGCTATTTGCGTTGCTAGCCGCGGCACGATCCCCTGGAAGCGCTTGGGAGTTTTCTTGGTCGTTGTCGCCCTAGGGGTCATCCCCCATCTATTGTGGCGTCATAGCTACTACGGCGATTGGGTTGCCAACACCGTTCACGCCAAGGGCGGTTTCTCATCCGCGACCTTGGCGCGCGGCGCACGATCTCTCGCGACCTTCTCCTTGATGTTTCTTTGGCCTGTCTTGGCGCTCGCCGGCCCGCTGGGTGCGCGCTCCTCCAAGCAACGTGCCCTCGGGTTATCGGCACTAGTGATGGCTGGCGGCGCCATCGCCTACAACTTCGCCGTGGGTGGCGATTGGATGCCGATGTTCCGCTTCATGGCGCCCGCTTCAGCATTCCTCGCTGTGCTCTTTGGGCTAGGCCTGCAGAAGCTTCCCAAGACTCCGCGCATCACGCTGGCCGCTGTTTCTATGGCCTTCGCCATTCTGCCGATCTTCGACATTTCCCCGATACCGCTTTCACTGCGCAAGTCGCTCTACTTCCGCGAGTTCCAAATCGGATACCAATCCGAGTGGTTTCGTTGGCAGACAACGACCTTCAATACCGGCCGCAACACTTGGCGAGGCAAGGCATTGAAGAGTGTGCTCAAAGGTGGCGAAAGCTGGAGTGGTGGCGCTATTGGAGCGACTGGTTATTACTCGAATATCGAGATTCTCGATCGCAATGGCCTTGTCAATCGCGCAGTCGCTCTGCGCGAAGTCGAAGCGGGCCAAGGAACGGCGGGACATGAGAAACGCGTAGCGCGCGCTTGGTTCCGCAGCGAGCGTCCGACCTTCTACAAGATCTACGTCTCAACGAGTCCGGTTCAGCCAGGTAGCAAGCGCTTCGACGATACGGTCCAGGTACTCGTAAAACTCCTCTTCACGGATCCCGCCGAACGCGAACTGACGCAGTGCTCGACCGTGCGCGTGATCCCCATCAAGGAAATCCAAGGCTTAGCCGCCGGCTCATGCCTTGTAGTGGTGGAACACGAAGATGATCCCAAGAAGGCCATCACCTTCTGGTCGAAATACTTGCAGCGATCACCACGCAAGTAGTCGCGGAGAACTCAGTCGTCGCTACCAAGTTCGATGTAACCGACACCTTCGAGCAAGTTGCGCGTGGCCGCCCCCGCACCAAAACTTGTCGCTCCTTGCCGCTTCTCCTCTCGCCACGCTTGAATGAGAAGCCGCATGCGCTCGGCCTCGACCGGATACTTTGCAGCGACATCTTGATGCTCCCCTGGGTCAACGCGCCGGTCGTAAAGCTTCCATTGCCCAAGCCCCGGATCGACCTCCGCTAGAGTTCGGTAGGGCAGTCCTTTTGGCGCCCAATGCAGAGACCAGTTTTTCTCCAGTAGCCCGAAAATCTCAACCATCGCCCAGTCGTTCCAGATGCCCTTGGTCGTTTGAAAAAAGAGCTCACCTTCCGACTGCAGTTCCGGATCAAGCAGATTTAGCGCGTCGCTAACTGGCAACTCGCCACCACCAAAGAGCGCCAGGGTCGGTCCCAGATGGCGATTTGAAAGACGCTTTGACACGCGTTCGCCAATCGGTATTCCGGGCCCGGCGATCACCAGTGGCACATGTAAAAGCTCCGGATGCAGCGTGTGCGCGTGATTGGTGAGCCCGTGCTCAAATAGTTCTTCGCCATGGTCACTGGTGTAGGCGATGACAGTCTTCTCCGTTAGCTGCAACTCATCGACCAGCCGCAACAACTTCCCAAGGTAATGATCTCCGGTCGCCACGCATGCATCGTAGGAATCATTGATCCACTGCTCCTCGCCAGGGGCGAGGGACTGTTTGTAGTCGTAGTGGCCCGGGCCCACTTCCACAATGCGTTTCCGCAGACGGGTACCCAATTCGATGTAACCGCGGTCGGAATAGTCTGTCGGACGAGATCCGCCTAGGCGCTCCATTTCCGCCTCAAGCGGCCGGTGAGGATCATGCGGATCCACCAAGTGCAGATAGAGGAAGAATCGAGTCGTCGAGTTCTGCCGCAGCCAGGTAAAGGCTTCCGGCAAGACTTCGTCACTCGCTCTGAACCTCGAGTCCGAAACAAAATGCTCGAAGCCTCCATCGAAGTTCTTGTCGGCCACGATCAACGGATTGCCGGAGAATCCAGCAGTCGTGAAGCCGCGCTCCTGCAAGAGCTTCGGCAATGTCGCCAGTTCGTGCCGCAAGTAACAGGCTTCGTTCCCCGTCACTCCATGCACTGGTGTTTCCAACCCTGTCAGAATCGACGCGGTCGACGGCCAGGTCCAGGGAGCTGTTGCCCAGGCATCATCGAAGGACACACCACGAGAGGCTAGCGCATCAAGATTGGGAGTCGTCGACTTGTGATAGCCATGCAGAGAGGTGCGGTCTCCACGCTCCGTATCCATCACAACCAAAATGATGTTTGGGCGCTCGGCGCTGGCTTCCGTTCGCGGTGTCGAAACCTGCGTTTCGGTCACCAATTCGCCGAACCCGAAACGCAGTTCTGTGAGCTTCGGTCGCTTCTTACCCACGAGATCGACATGCAGGCTGAGGGTCTGCCCCCCATGTACATTGAGGCCTGCCTGCTTATTTCCAAGCCAATGCCAAACCTGAGGCACCTCGGCTACTTGGCGATTAGGCGCCGTGGGCGCCACGGAAACGATCTCTTCCAATACAAGCTCGCCATCGAGCCGCGCTTCAAATCGCACCCTTAGCGGCCTCGCCCCGGCGCGCAAGCTGCGCGGAACTGTCAAGTCAACGCCAGCGGCACAACGCAAGATGGCTTCCGCGTCGCCATCTGGAAAGGTGTAGCTCAGCGTAGTTCCCGCTGGCAATAGGAGCGCCGGCAAGTCACCCGCATCGTGATACGCGGAGTACGATGGAGTCAGCGTTCCGAAACTCGCGTCCCCATGCGCTGATGCCCTCTCAATTTTCCAGTCATTGAAGTTCGCGAGCAAATCGCGCTGAACCATGACTCGCTCGAAACTATTTCCTTCGCCCGACCCGCAACCCGCGAGCGCCAAGACGCCCGCAGTTATCGCGTAAGAACAACTCCAATACCGATCCCTCATCCGTCAAGGTCCTCGACTACTTTAGAACTTCTGGCGCCTCACAGACGCCTTCATGGCAAAGGTAAGCCGTCGGCTGACCGCCCTGCATGGTCTTGCCTTCGATCGAGGGTAGCAAGACAGCGGTCGCTTCCTCATTGCCAGGCTCCACCAATGCGAACACTCGTGAAGGCGGCCATTGCTGCTGCAAAGCCATCAGGCGCGCTTGCACGATGGGATCGTCGCGCTGGCCAACCACATAGACTTCTGCCGGTTCGCTGCTCAGGAAGTCGATCAGTATCAACAACTGGCAGTAGGCGATCGGATAGCGCGTTAGCGATTGACTGTGAGAGGCTAAGCCTGCTCGAACTTCAGCCAGGCGTTGCAAATCTCCCTCAAGTAGTCCGAGGCGAGCGCCGTTTAGGAGAGACACACCAATGTCACTTGGCAAGCTACTCTCCTGCGGATCATTGAACCGTACCGGCAGCTTCTCCGTGTTGTCGGCTGTGGTGTAGTAGGACATGTTGGGATCACGAAAGTGTTCGTCCGTGTAATCCTGCATAGCGAAAGCCGCATCCAGCCAGCGCAAATCCAAGTCCGCTTCGTACAGGTCGATCAAAGCCTGCGTCACGAAGGCGTAGTCTTCCAGATAGGCTTCTAGGTGAGACTTCGTTCCGCGACGGGTGCGATAGAGACTGCCGTCCTCCTTGCGCATGATGCGCAATAAGAAGTCCGCGTTGCGCTGAGCAGCTTTCAGATAACGCGGCTCTTCAAAAACGACAGCGGCCTTCGCAAAGGCCCGCAACATCAATCCGTTCCAGGAGGAAAGCACCTTATCGTCGAGCAGGGGATGAATGCGCTTCTCGCGAGCGTCATAGAGTTTCACGCGGCAGCGGGCGATGGCCGCTTCGACCTCCTCCACCCCTTGTCCGGAACGCTTAGCGACGTCCTCAACTGTAGTGCGCGCCGTCAATATGTTGTGCCCTTCAAAATTTCCGGCGCGCGAAACGCCATACCAGAGCTTAGCCAGCTTGGCGTCGTCGCCGCAGATCTCGGCCACTTCCTTAACACTCCAAACGAAGAACTTCCCTTCTTCCCCTTCGCTGTCAGCGTCAGTGGTCGAATAGAAGCCGCCTTCGGGACTCGTCATCTCTTTCAGAACGTAGTCGAGAATCTCCTGGGAGATCTGGCGGTAGAAGGCATTGCCTGTGGCTTGCCAAGCCTCCATGTAGACAACGGCTAGTTGCGAGTTGTCATAGAGCATCTTTTCAAAGTGCGGGGCCGTCCACTCACGATCCACCGAGTAGCGCGCGAAGCCACCGCCAATTTGGTCGTAGATGCCACCATGCGCCATTTCGTCGAGGCTCTTGGTGACCATGGCTAAGGCTTGCGAATTGCCCTCTGCCTCTCCCACCCTGAGAAGATAGGTCAACTCCGTCGCGTGCGGGAACTTGGGCGCGTAGCCCGGCGGCCTACCGAAGCCGCCATGCATCGCATCATAGTTTTGCCCGGAGCGCATCATGGCATTGGTCAGTAACTCCCGACCGGGAACCTTGCCCGCGCCATTCATCGAGGAGCGTGCGCGCAGCTCCGTCATCATGCGCTGCCCTTGAGCCACAACCGCTTCGCGTTGGCTAACCCAAGCTGTGTGTGCTTGCGTCAGAACATCATCGAAGCCTGGCCTGCCGAAGGCGCTCTTCGGCGGATAGTAAGTCCCTGTGATGTAGGGTTCCAAGTCCGGCGTCATGAATACGGACATCGGCCAGCCGCCGCGCCCCGTCATGCGCTGTACCGCCGCCATGTAGATCGCGTCGATGTCGGGCCGCTCTTCTCGATCGACCTTTACGCAGATAAACCAGCGATTCATCAGCGCGGCGATCTCCTCGTTCTCGAAAGACTCGCGCTCCATCACGTGGCACCAGTGACAGGCCGAGTATCCCACGGAGAGAAAAATAGGCTTGTCTTCCTTCTTGGCCAGCGCGATCGCCTCGGGACCCCACGGGTACCAATCGACCGGGTTGTACGCGTGTTGCAGAAGGTAGGGAGATGTCTCATCGACAAGATGGTTTCCCGCGCCCTCGCCGTGCTGCCCTTGCTGATCCTGAAGATTGTTCACGTATGCGCTCGCGGGGGACGCGAGAGTGAGGCCTGCTAGGCAGGCAGAGAGAAGCTGAAACATGCGCCGAGTCCAATTAGGTACGGACTAGTGGAGAGGGGTCAAATCGATGTAAGCTGTAGCCTGCGCCGTCTTGGCCCAATTCGACCGGCCCAGCATTCTCGCCCTTCGGCGGGAGCAGTGCGAGGGGCCAACCCTCGAATTCCTGTCTCATTCTTGGAGGTAGCTGCGTAGTGCTCCTACTGAAGCAATCTCTAATCCTATCAGCTGAAGAAGACACCCGGCTCGCTTGCGAGTCAAACAGAACCATGAAAGCCGAAATCTACACGAAAACTACCTGCCCCTTCTGTGTCCAAGCATTGGAGCTGCTCGAGGCCCGTGGCATCGAAACTGTAAACCATGTAATGGACAATTCGCCGCTTGAGCTGATGGAGGCCAAGAAGCAATACAACCACGGAACCGTTCCGATCGTCATCATCGATGGCGAATACATCGGGGGTAACGATGACCTCAGGCAGTTCGATAGCGAAGGCAAGCTGACGGCTTCTGCGTGATTCAGTAGCTAACTGGGAAGCCAGCTAAATTACCCCGCGGCGTGGATGGTATGAACCATCCACGCCGCTTGTCCTCATTTAGAACGAGCCGAGTCTAGCGGTCTTCTTCCGTCACCCCCATACCACTCCGGTCGGGTCCCGCGGGACGCGCGGGCGGGTTGAAAACCTTCTCTTCAAGCTCGGCGAGCATCAATGCAATCGCCGCGTCGAGTTGCGGGTCGCCGCCATCGAGCATTTTGGAAGGATCATCAACGACCATGATGTCGGGATCGACGCCGTGGCCTTCGATGCCCCAGGTTCCATCGCTCTCGTAGTAACCGAAAGTCGGAATCGTGATGCGCGCACCATCGATCAAGCCCGGATTACCGGAGATTCCAACTAGACCACCCCAAGTACGCATGCCGACGAGCTTGCCGAGACCCATCTGCTTGAAGTACGACGGGAAAGCGTCGCCGCCCGAGCCGGCAGAACCATTAATCAACATGCACTTCGGTCCTTGGTGCCCGTCATAGGGGAACTTCCAATCACGTCCCTCGCGGCGCGCGAAGTAATGCAGAACAGGTCGATTGAGCAATTCGACAAAGCGCGTAGGGATCTGTCCGCCTTGATTCCAGCGATCGTCGACGATTAGAGCGGGAAGCTCCAACTGCGCGTAGTACTGGCGAACCAGGTCATTCTGACCGGGGATCCCAGTGCTCGGCACGTAAACGTAGGCGATCTTGCCCCCACTCTTCTCCTCGACGTACTTGCGCTTCGCTTCGATCCAAGAACGGTAGCGCAAGTTTCGCTCACTACCGGCGGCCGTCACAACAATCTCGCGAGCATCATCATCGATGGTGGGCTGCTCACTAACAGTCAGCGTCACTAGCTTGCCGCTCAGTGCGGTGAAAGCTGCCCAGGGATCCTTACTCGCATCAAGCGCAATACCATTGACTGCCAAAAGGTAGTCACCGACGGCCACATCAACACCAGGCTGACTCAGAGGACCGCGGGCGTCTGTATCCCAGACGCCGCCTTCCTGGAGAGCAGTGATGCGGTAGGCGCCATTCTCCAGCGCGTAGTCCGCTCCGAGCATCCCGACGTTCGTGTTACTCGGCCTCTCGATATCGCCGCCGCCCGTGTAGGCGTGCCCGACATTCAGCTCTGAGATGAACTCGCCCATGATGTAAGCCAGGTCGATGCGGCTCACGGCGTGCTCCAGGAGTGCGGCGTACTTCGCATAAGCCGCATCCCAATCGACGCCGTGCATGTTCTCTACATAGAAGAAGTCGCGGTTTAGGATCCACACATCGTGCAGGATCTGCGCCCACTCAGCGCGCGGATCGATGGTCACTCGCATGCCGTCCGTGCTCACCGCCTCACCCTTCGCATCAGCACCTACTCCGCCGATTTGGGGGGAGCCAGCCTTCTGGTAGAGCATCTTGTCGCCCTTGGCCGTGAGGCGGAATCCGCGAACTCCGCTGAGAACATCCTCCTCTTTCGGTTCATCGGCGGAGACGTCAAAAGTTTGAACCTTAGTTTCATCGCTTCCTGCTCGGACGTAGAGCAGCGCTCCGTCCTTGCTCACCGAGAGGCCGTAGAAGCTGCCTGAGCCGATGGGCAATCGAATGGCGCGGTGCTCAAAACCATCGGTGTCGATTTTGAGGGGTTCTTCTTCCTCATCTTCGTCGTCTTCGCCTTCCTCACCGTCCTCGTCTGAATCATCGCCACTAGCGTCTCCTTCGTCGTCCCCAGTGACCTCTTCCTCGTCGGAATCGTCGTCACCTTCTTCATCCTCGTTTTCGTCGCCCTCTTCATCCTCATCTCCCCAAGTCTCTTCGTCGATCTCCTCAGCAAAAGGCGAAGGCATGTCGGCGCGCAAAGGAACGACGTGGAGCACGCTCTCATCGCGATAGATCCAAGTGCTATCGATCCCCGAATAGGTGGGATTGAAAGAACCGACGCCGGAGAAGTAGAGGTAGTCCCCTTCTCGGTCGAAGGTCACCGCCGACTGATCGAAGTAATCGGAGGTCACTTGATGCGACGTTTTATTGTCGACGTCGTATAGGTAGATCGAGCTATTCCAAGACTCCTCACCGGGCCGAATGTAGGCCATCCAATGACTGTCGTGGGACCAACTCGCATTGAAGGTCGTGGGATACTGAGCCAAATTGTGCTCGTCCACCGCGGTGATTTCGCCGCTCTCCACATCGATGATCTTCAAGAACCCGCCCTTGACGAGTAGAGAGATCATGGTCGAGTCCGGCGACCAATTGATCGAATAGCGGAAGGCCGACCCATCGGTCGTCACCTGCCGCGTCTCACCCTTGCCGTCAGATTGGATTACATACAATTCGTATTCGCCCGTTTCATCGGACATGAAAGCGATCCAGCGGCCATCCGGGCTCCAGGTCGGCTCTCGTTCATATACCCCATCGGTACGTGTCAGATTGCGCGGCGTGCCCTTCTCGGCGGGCAGAGTCCAAAGATCTCCACGCGCTTCAACAGCGACACGCTTTGCGCTGGGCGAAATGTCCCAATTACCCATGCTGATGAATTTGGAAGCATCTACGACCTTTGAGCGTAGTTTGGGTTGAGCGCCGGGGATCTTGAAATCCACCACGTTCGATTCTTCACTGGCAAGGTCTAGCAAGCGCAGCTCGCTACCGACGATGAACACGATTGCCCCGGCTCCGGACGATGCATAACGAACATCGTCGTCGAACTCGGTCACCTGGCGACGATCGCCATTGGAAATGTCATCGATAACCCACAAGTTCTGACGGTGCTTGGGGCCAGCGTCAGAAACGAAGTAGAGCTTTTCGCCGTGCCACATAGGCATCACATCGGTGCCCTCAAAGTTCGTCAGCTGTCGCGCACTGCCCGTCGCAAATTCAAACAACCAGATGTCACTGGCCAAGCCGCCGCGATAGCGCTTCCAAGTTCGACCAACACGGCTAGCGGGTGAGTAAGCGAGCCAACGACCATCGGCGCTAATCGCTCCGTAGGTTCCATAAGGAACAGGCAAGCTCACCGGCATCCCACCACTCGGAGCAACCGTGAAGAGCTTGGAGACCTGCGGCAGCCCACCGAAACCTCGAGAGTGAAATAGCAAGTTTCCATCGGCGCTCCAGCCGTTGAGGATTTCATTTTCCGGGTGATGGGTAACACGCTCCGGAATGCCCCCATCAACACCGATGGTGTAGATATCGACATCGCCGTCGTAGTTACCCGTGAAGGCAACCGTCTGTCCATCGGGACTAAAACGCGGATAAGTCTCGAGTCCAATCGGACTCACGAGCGGGTTAGCCACACCACCAGCACGCGGAATGACCCAAAGATCGTCCGCATATGAGAAGACGATCTTGTCCGAGCTAACCGCGGGATGCCTCGTCATTCCGACACTGGGCGTTCGACCCTCAGTGTAGGAAGCTTTTGAAGTAGCAGCGTTGTACGCAGGACTTGTTGCGCAGGCCGCGCCAGCTAGAAGAGCAAGGGCAGCTGTGAACTGAAAGGAACGGATGGCCATGGATTCTTGAAAGCTAGACTGGTTTCGTGACTTGTGGGATCACTGGATTGGGACGGCGTATCTTGCGTAAACGTGAGGCACATGCGAGTAAGGAACTCGCAAGACTCACTCTGCCCCAATGCTTTCGCTCTGCCTGGTGGCAAACAGCTCCTCCCGGTTAGAGTGGGAAGAATGAATATCGACTTTGGCAAGGCGTCCGCGGACTACGCGCGGCACCGGCGCGGCTTTCCTGATTCCTTCCACAAGATATTGCGGGGCCTAGAATTCGCCACGCCAAATTCTCGCGTGCTCGATGTGGGCAGTGGTACGGGCGCGCTGGCTGTGCGTTTTGCGGCTGACGGGGCAAGAGTGACCGCCTTGGATATTTCAGCCGAACTACTAGCCGAGGCGCGGGGTGCCGCCGAAGCACAAGGCTTGAGCCTCGAAACGACTTGCTCGACCCTCGAAGGAAATCCGCTGTCCTCCGCTGCCTTCGACTTCATCAGCGCGGGCCAGTGCTGGCATTGGTTTGATCCCGTACTCGCAGTCGCCGAACTCCGGCGCTTGCTGGCGCCAAAAGGCCGCGTCCTCCTCTGCTCCTACGATTGGGTCCCACAAGCCGGCAGCGTCGTAGCCGCCACCGAAGCATTGATCCTTGAGCACAATCCGGCCTGGCACCTCGGCGGAATGGATGGTCGCCATCCCGAGTGGGAACGCGACCTCAAGTCAGGCGGCTTTGAAATCATTGAAGCGGTGTACAACGAGGAGCCTGCGAGTTACTCACACGTCGATTGGCGCGGGCGTATTCGGGCCAGCGCGGGCATTTCTGCCTCCCTATCGGCAAGCCAAGTGGAGCGCTTCGATACCGAACATGCGCAACTCCTCAGTACCAGCTTTCCCGAGGATCCGCTGGTAACACCCCATCTCTATGGTTACTGCCTAGCCCAGCTTTCAGACCGATGAAACGTAGCTTCGTCATACTCGTCTTTTGCATCACGCTTGTCCTTGGAATCAATTGCGGGGATAGCGCTAGTGAGCAAACTACGCAGCCCGCAGAACAGACCACGGGATACCCGCCCACGGCAAAGGTCGCGATTCATGAACAGTTCCTGCAGGACTTGGCGGCCGTTCGCGATCCGTCCGATGGCGGAGGCAGCGTACGGCTGGTACTCGGCGAAGGCGAGGACGGATCGATCCAAGCCGGAGGATATGGGCGTTGGGAATTTGAGTTCACAGCTGGCCCCTTGGGCATCGCGCAGGGCGGTTCACTGTTCTTCATGGTGGCGCCCTTTTGGGGTTGGAGCGCACCACACGCAGACGCCCGAATGGGCCCTGGATTCACTGCCGTCACAGCCACGGACGCGGAACTGGAGTTTGTTGTTCGAACGGCAGACCGCAGTCTCCTACAAATCGAAGTCACAGGGCGCGCTCTTCGGGAAGGCGACAAGCTAAGCATTGTCTATGGAGCGAATGACGCACTCGCCAGGGCCGATGACTACGCCGAAGACAATTCGATGTTCTACTTCAAAGTCGATGGAGACGGCGACGGCTTGTCGGGATTACTGGACAGCCGCCCAGCCGTGCGAGTCACCGCGGGCCCTGCGGCACGTATGACCGTCAACTTGACGAGTACGGCAAGGCCGGGTGGAGAAGCCTTCATGACCGTCGCCGTCCTCGATCGCATGGCGAGTGCTGGCTGCGAAATAGAAGGGCAATTGAAGCTAGAGTCAATTCCGCAGGGCCTAGAACTTCCCGAGAACGTCCAGCTTCAGAAGAACCAGGCTGGCAAGTTACGACTCGGCCTTCGCGCGGGAAAAGTGGGCACCTATCGAATCCGCACGACACTCATCGCCGGCGATTTAGAATTCAGCGCCATCTCCAATCCGATTCGCGTGGGTGAAACTCTCACTCCCGTCTTCTGGGCTGACCTGCATGGGCACTCGAACTACTCCGACGGCACGGGTACACCGCGACAATTCTACGAATACGCGCGCGACGTCTCTGCCCTCGATGTCGTAGTGCTCACCGACCACGATCACTTTGGCGTCCGATTCATGGACGCAACGCCGGAGATCTGGGATGAGATCAAAGAAGAATTCCAACGCATCAATGACCCCGGAAACTTCGTCGCATTGCTTGGCTACGAATGGACGAGCTGGCTCTATGGACACCGGCATGTTGTTTACTTCAACGGTCACGGAGAAGTTCTTAGCTCCGTCGGGGCAAACACAACTACGCCTTCGGAGCTATGGGATGCGCTGCGTGGAAAGTCTGCACTCACTTTCGCACACCACTCGGCAGGCGGACCAGTGGGCACCGACTGGACCTACGTTCCCGATGAAACTATCGAGCCGGTTACAGAGATCATGAGTGTTCACGGAAGCAGCGAAGCTCTTGATTCGCCTGCTCGAATCTACTCCCCTCTGCGTGGAAACTTTGTGCGTGATCAACTAGACCGCGGCTTGACTTTTGGATTCATCGGAAGCGGCGATAGCCACGATGGACATCCCGGGCATGCTCACCTCTCCCCCAATGCGGGCTGGCGAAGCACCCCGCCCGACCCTCGCGGTAGACGCGCTTCAGTTCGTATGGGCAATGGCGGCCTGGCAGCTATTCGAGCAGAACGCTTGGAAGAATCGTCCTTGCTTAAAGCATTACGCGCGCGCAACACCTACGCGACAAGCGGCCCCCGCATTTGGTTGGACGCGCAAGTCGATGGTCACCCGATGGGTAGCCGCTTGAAGCGCGAGACTCTCGAGGATCGACCTTCACTGAGATTCGCGGCAGCGGGCACTTCCGAAATCGAGTATGTCGAGATCATTCGCAGTCGGCATGAAACAAAGCGCTTGTCCTTCGAGCGCTTACTCGACATCGAATTCAGCCTAGAACTCCCGGATCTTCAGCCAGGCGACTACGTCTACGTGCGCCTCATCCAAAACGACGGCGCGCTGGCTTGGTCGAGTCCGTTCTTTATCGAACTCTGAAGGACGCCCTTCCGGCCTCAAGCGGACTTCTTCAAGCCCAGCGCGTTCCTCTCAGAGACTACGACACGGTTACGTCCCGACTCCTTGGCGACATAGACCGCCTCATCCGAAGCTTTCATGAGCATTTCATAATCTACGATCTCGTCTGTACGAGTGCACACACCGAAGCTCATGGTCACTTTGTGCTTTTCGCCGTTCCAGAAGATCTCTGCGGTTTCCACCGCAACCCGCAATCGTTCCGCAGCTTTCACCACATCTTCAGATGAGGTGTTCGTGCAAACGACAAGAAACTCTTCACCACCGATACGGCAAACGTCTTCGTCCTCACGACAGCATCCGGACAAGGTCCGCGCGGCCTCTTTTAGCACCTCGTCGCCGGCGTCGTGGCCGAAGTTGTCATTAACTGCCTTGAAGTGATCGATGTCCATCATGATCACGGAGACTGGATCTCCAGTTCGCGTCGATGACTCCCAAGATTGAGCTAAGCGCTTCATCGCATAGCGACGATTAGGGAGCTCCGTCAATGGATCCGTCAGAGCCGCTGAGCGCAGCTTCCGAGTCAGGATCTGCAAGTCCATCATTTGCCTCTGCTGCTTGCTCTTCTCCTGCTCGATCTGTTGCTGGAGCGAGACGATGCGCTTGCCCGCGTTGAGACGTGCAAGCAGGATCCGCGGGTTGAAAGGCTTGGTGATGTAATCATCGATGCCCATACCGAAAGCCTTGATGACGCTTTCTTCATCATCTGTTCCGGTTAGAAGCAAGAAGTAGATCTTCTGACCTGACGAGATCTTGCGCAACGCACGGCAAAGCTCCACACCATTCAGCCTCGGCATTTTCCAATCGGCGATCACTAATTGTGGGCTGTCCTGAAGCACCATGCGAAGCGCATCCTCACCGTCCTTTGCTGTCGATACGTGGTGACCTGCAGCGGTCAAGTGACTCACTAGAATCTTCAACGAGACCGGATCATCGTCGATCGCCAGGACTCGTAGCGAGGATTCATTGAAAGTATCGCTCGCCTGGTCAATTTGGGTAACCGCCAGCTCAGCGCTCTTCGTAGCGGACACGTCAGCCGTCATGGAAGCGCGTTCATTGATCTTCGAGAAATCGATGGGTTGGCCGGTGGGTATGCCTAGTACTTCGCCCCACTCACACCATTCGGCCTTGATACTGTTGCAGGTGCGGTCGAATCCCTCAGAGTCGAAGCCTGAAAGGCGGGATAGCTCAGCGTACTCTGCGGCCCATTCAGCCCATTCCGCGGCTGTAGTCTCTTCCGTTGCGCAGCAAATCCGCGCGAGCAAGTCCGCGCCCTTGAGTAACTCTGGAATGTCGCCTATCCGATCTTTGAGTTCGCTCAGATCACAGGATTCGTAAGTCTTCGCAGCATCTGCAAATTTCTTCGGCAAGCCCCAGTCGAGCAACATGCAACTGGCGATCTCACGGTGATTGATCTCGAAACGCTCCTGCTCTGCAGCGCAACGATCATCGAGGGTCAACAAGCTACTATCATCCAGAATTCCGCCGTAGTGCTCCGGATGTGAGCTTGCGAGAGATAAGGATCCGACATCAGCGAGGAGTCCGAGAATATACATCTCCGCCGGGACTCCATGCTTGAGCGCGCTGCTCAACTGTTGTCCGGCAACTGCGCGCGCCAGGGACATGGACCAGTACTTGTCGTAGGGGAACTCTGCACAGGCTCCCGAACGGTTGCTTGCAACTAGCGAAAGCCCCAAGGCAAGGTTGCGAACCGTACGAATGCCAAGCCTGATGGTCGCTTCGCCAATCGTAGTGATCGGCTCAAGCGCACCTGACTCCGCTGAGTTGGCGAGCTTCAGAAGACGCCCAGTCAGTGAGGAGTCCGCGGAGATCGCTTGACCAATTTCCTCTGTCGAGAAATCATCTCCTTGGGTCAAACGAAGGATTTGCATGCCGACCCCGGAAGGGCTCGGCAATTTGCCATTCGTGCGCAACTCTGCGAAGGTCTTGTTAATCATTGGTGAGGGAGATGAGTACTAGCTGGAGCTAGAGTCGGCTGAATCAAAGCGGAGTGGAACGGAAATCAACCAGCCAGGATCAGGAGATTTGGCGCAAAGCCGCATCCACTTCCTTAAAGGCATCGAGACATGTGCTCGTCAATTTACGATACCCATTGATGTCGGCGTTTTGTGCGAGCTGCTCCATCTCGTTACAGATCTGCGGCAAGCGAATCGCGCCCATGTTCGCGGATGACGATTTCAGAGTGTGGACCGAGCGCTGCATGAGCTCCGCGTTTGAACTCTTCATTGACATCATCATGTCATCGAGGTGATTAGGCGCGTCGTCGAGAAACATCTCGATCAGCTCGAGGACTAAGCCCGGATCGTCTTCACCACCGAGCTCTCTGAGTCCCTCGATCACATCGAAATCGAGAACCGTCTGATTGTATTCCTTCATAGTTTTTGGGGGGGGGATTCTTGCGAGAGCCTTCAGCTGCCCGCGAGTCTGTCTTGCCTTTCCTCTTCGGGACGGCGGTCAGGAGAACTTGCGCCCAATCGCTACATACTGGACCCCGGCCAAATTCCCTATCCCGAGGCCTTGAAAGGAAAGCCATTCCCCCAGGGGCCATCCCGGAATAAAGAGGGGCCCGGACGACAGCTTGCGCCATCGACCGAGCCCCAGAGGAGAGAGTTCTTGTGCTGCGCAGGCCTAAACCATGTGCGGATCAGCCACTTTGCGCAATTCGGAGGTATTCATCTTGTTGATAGCTCGGACCTGAATCTGGCGTACCCGCTCCAGGCTAACCCCAAGTAGCGTGGCGATTTCAGACAACGTGTGATCGCGATTCTCAGCGAGCCCGAAGCGCAAGCCGATCACATAGCGTTCTCGTGGGTTGAGTTTTCCAAGCGCCATCTCGATGCCATCTCCGATGGAGACGTCCTCCATGTTCGAGTGGTAGATGTCCTCATCGCCCTCCGCGGTCAGGGTTTCCCGCAGACTAAGTCCATCGTCATCCGAACTGCCCCAGTTGGCATCGATCGAGTGCGTCGAACGCGAGGCGCCCAAAGCTGACTCGACCACCTTTTCACCAAGGTCTGCTTCCTTTGCGATTTCCTCTACCGAGTGCGGATGATCGCCGAGACGGGTAATAGCATCACGCACGTGCTTCATCGCCTTCTGTAAGTAGACAGGTACACGGATCGTGTTGCCGAAGTTGTACAAGAAGCTTCGGAACGCCTGGTTCAACCAATGCACCGCATAGGTGCGGAAGAGCAGTCCACGACGCCAATCGAAGCCGTCTGCAGCGCGAAAGAGAACCGAGGAGCCTTCTTGGATCAAGTCCATCCGGCTAACGCGAGTGTGTGCGTAGCGTTCGACATTGACCAAAACTAAGTAGAGGTTGCGCTCGACCAATTCGGTGCGCAGAGCATGGAGCTCTAGCCATCGATGAAGAACATCTTCAGGAAAGCCCGAATCAAGTTTGCGTCCTGCGTCCGGTTCCTTCGGCATCTGACCCGCCACATCTTCAGGATCGATCCCTGCGCTCTCTAAAGCCTGATTGAAGCGCAAGCGAGCGAATTCGATCCGGCGTGCAAGACGAGCCTCTGCTTCGCGGTCCTGCAGAAGCATGCGACCGACTTCGTGGCGGAACTGCTCTTCGATCGAGAAGATCTTGGTGCTAGCGCTCGAGGTTGTTCCGGGCTCTTTCCGCCAACATTCGGGGTCTGTAATTTCCAGGCTGAGACCCTTCCCGTCTACTTCTTGAACGAGAGCGAGCAAGTCCTTGTCGTAGTCCGTATCCGACTCAACCAAGAGGTTCAGTCGAGCATCGAGCTCGATGTGTTTGAGGATTTTTTTCTTCACGGTTTTGGTCTCCAGAAAAGGCCTTTCAGTGAGGGGGGACGAGAGTCTGAACATTGCGCAGTTGGTTTCCTGCAACGCTGGGTAATACGGGGTGCTGAGGGAATTGGGACTGACTCTCTGAATACTTGAGCCGGGACGAGGTCGGATCTGAACTGTCGAAGCGCCAGTACTATTCAATGGATAGGCAGCTCGCATGTTCCGGTGGAAGATCGATTTCGCATCCATTTCTTACCTCTACGCGCTGTAAACGCACTTTTCGGGCGAACAGACTTGAGGCGAGAATCAGCCAATTGAGATTGAAAAGAGCGGGATCACGCTGTGGTGAAGGTCCCACTTGATCACTCTAGCTAGCGGAGTTTTATTGGGAGTTACACGGCAATTTGCACCTTTCTAACGGGTAACATAACGTTTATAATTCAAATGCAGGGCATATTGCCGCGTCCGTGGGGTCCTGATACGCCCTGAGAGGGCCGCCAAGGCGACTTGCCCTAATTCGGGCGAGGGTCTCGCCATGAGTAAGTTTCTGGTTTGAGAGGAGACCCAACAAAGAAAGCCCGCATGCGAATCCATAGATTCGCATGCGGGCTTTCCGAATTTCGGACTCCACCGTCTTCTCAAGCGGCGGAGATCTGTAAGAACAGTCCGATCAGGTGTTGTGATTCACGACCGCTTGGCCAGGCTCGTTGTAGGTCAATTGAGTCTCCGTCGGAATGTAAGCCTGTAAGTGCTCGAGTTGACTTGAGGCCCGAATCAAGTGCCGCGAGATCACCATCCGTTGAACCTGGTTCGTGCCCTCATAAATCTGAAGGATCTTCGCATCACGGAAGAACTTCGCGATCGGGTAGTCCTCCATGAATCCGTAGCCACCGAAGACTTGGACAGCATCCGTAGCGACCTTCATCGCGGTGTCTGTTGCAAAGCACTTAGCCATGGCCGCCAACTTCGAGTTGGTGACGTCCTTCGCATCCGAATCGATTCCAGCAGCTGCGCGATACACAAGCCAACGCGCGGCTTCGGTTTCTGTCGCCATGTCAGCCAACATTTGCTGGACCATTTGGTGCGATGAAATCGGCGCGCCGAACTGCTTGCGCCTACCGGCGTAGACCACGGCCAAGTCCAATGCTCCTTGAGCCGCACCCACTGCCTGTGCCGCGACGCCCGGCCGCGCGTGGTCCAAAGTCGACATGGCGTGCTTGAATCCCATGCCTGCACGACCTCCGATCAGGTTACGCTTGGGAACGCGAACGTTGTCAAAGTGCGTCTCTACGACAGGCACGCAGCGAATGCCCATCTTGTCCTCGATCTTCTTGATCTCGAATCCCTTGGTCCCCTTCTCCACCACGATCGCGCTGATGCGGCGTGACTTCGAGCTGGGATCCGTCACGCAGAACACGCTGTAAATGTCTGCGACACCACCGTTGGTGGTCCACTTCTTCTCCCCATTGATGATGTAGTCATCACCATCCTCTACGGCAGTAACGGAAAGACCTTGGGCGTCGGAACCCGCGTACTTCTCCGACAAGCAAAAGGCAACCATCTTGTCCCCACATGCAATCTGGGGAAGCCACTCCTTCTTCTGCTCTTCGGTTCCGCCAAGGATAATCGGGAATGATCCCAGAGCATTGACCGCAAATGCGACTCCAAAACCGGAGTCCGCACGAGCTAACTCTTCGGTCACGCGCGCAAGTGCCAAGACTCCCGCGCCCGCTCCACCGTACTCAGGAGCGATAAAGGTCTTGAAAAGTCCAGCTTCAGCCACGGCTCGAGCAGCATCGTGATTGTATTCTTGGGCCTTGTCGTACTTGGCTGCAAAGGGGCGGACGTGCTCATCGGCGATCTTACGGGCGATCGCTGCGAGCTCGTCGGCCTGCTCGCTGAAGACAATATTCATAGGTCGTATTTCTGTATCTGGAAGCTAGTGAACAGGTCCATCTTGTTGGCCGGGAGTATACCGAGCGAAGCGACCGTTGGCCCGCGCCGCTACAAGCGTAAGATTCTCCACAGAGGCTAGAGCTAATGAGAAGCCACCTCAAATCCCGATCGTCTATCTAATACTAGTTGGTCGCCCCCAGCCCAAATGAGAATCCCGCCCAAATGACCCCCGGCCCCACCTTGATCGACCGCCAGACCAAAGAAGTCGCCGAAAGGCAGACCCTGGCGAGCTATGCGGCCTTCAGCGCAGATTCCCTTGGACGCAGGTTTGAGGAGTCTCGCGACCCCTGGCGCACCGCATGGGAACGCGACCGGGACAGAATTGTGCACTGCACCGCCTTCAGGCGCCTGATGTACAAGACCCAGGTTTTCATCAATCGCCAAGCGGACCACCAGCGCACCCGCCTTTCCCATAGTTTGGAAGTCGCCCAGGTCGCCCGCGCCGTGGGAAATACCCTGGGCCTCAACGAATCCTTGCTCGAAGCGACCGCCCTGGCCCACGATATCGGGCACCCGCCCTTCGGGCACCGCGGCGAGGACGCCCTCAACGAGCTCATGGCAGGCCACGGTGGATTTCGGCACAACGCGCAGGTCCTGCGCGTTGTGGATCGCCTGGAGCGCCGGCATCCCGACTACGTTGGGCTAAACCTGACCCGCGAGCTACGCGAGTCGCTCCTCAAGCACGAAAAAGAAGAGGACTGGCCGGACGAGTTCCGCCCCAAGAATCCGCGCCCACTGCTCGAGGCGCAAGTGGTCGACTTGGCAGATTCGACGGCCTATAACATGCACGACATCCAAGATGGCCTGGCCAACGGAATCTTCGATGAACAGGCCATAGAGGCGGAGAGCAGCCTCTGGGCCCGCGCCGTCGAGGAGTTGCGCGAACTGCACCCTGGCTTCCTGGAGTCAAGCGACGACCAAAATCTCAAACGCCAAAGAGTCACCAATCAAGTCTTCGGCAGCTGCATCGAAGACCTGGTCAAGACCTCTTTTAGCAATCTAGAGAGTTCGGGAATCAAGACCAGCAAGGACGCATGCCTAATCAAAGGCATGCTGATTGGGCACTCACCGGAGAAGCACAAAGAAATCGGTGAGCTCCAGCGCTTCCTTTGGCAAACCGTCTATCACAACGATCTGCTGAAGGACTTCTCAATTTACGCTCGCGAAGTGCTCGGTGGACTGTTTGAGTCCTATGTAGCCCGCCCGGAAGAGATGGCGGCTTGGTACACAGGGCTGATCGAGGAGCAAGGTCTCGAACGCTCCGTCTGCGACTATCTCGCCGGCATGACCGACCGTTTCGTGGAACAGGAGTATGAGCGATTGAAAGGTCGTACTCCACTAATGACGTATCCTCGCAAAGCCGAGCTGAACTAACCTGCACGCCCATGCACTTCCAAACAGACGACCTGCGCATCGAAGGATTGCGCCCCCTTTTGCCCCCTGCGATCTTGATGGAGGAGCTACCACTCTCCGACGAAGGCGCAGAAACGGTTGCACGCGGACGTGAGGCGATTAGCCAAGTGCTGGCTGGAAACGACAAACGCCTCCTAGTGGTGGTTGGACCCTGTTCGATCCACGATCCGAAAGCTGGTATCGAATACGCGGATCGCCTGGCGATTGCTGCCAAGGAGCACGCGAAAGACCTCCTGATCGTGATGCGGGTCTACTTTGAAAAACCGCGAACGATTGTGGGCTGGAAGGGCCTGATCAACGATCCAAACCTAGATGGCAGCTTCGCGATCAACGAAGGCTTGCGGGCCGCGCGCAAGTTCCTGTTGGATGTCACCGAGCGCAAGCTTCCCATCGGTTCCGAGTTTCTCGACCCGATCATGCCGCAGTTCTTGGCGGATGTCATCTCATGGGGCGCGATCGGAGCACGCACCTCCGAAAGCCAAGTTCACCGTGAACTGGCGTCGGGACTTTCAATGCCGGTGGGGATCAAGAACGGTACGAACGGTAAGGTACAGATCGCGATCGACGCGATCCGTTCCTGCGCTCACCCCCACCACTTCCTTTCTGTCACGAAGCAAGGAGTGGCGGCAATCGTTGCGACCCGTGGCAATAACGAGTGCCACATAATCCTGCGTGGTGGATCAGCGGGTCCCAACTACTGCGCGGGGGATGTGGAAGAGGTCCGAGGTGCGCTAGAGAAAGCCGGGCTCGCCCCGCGCATCATGATCGACTGCAGTCATGCGAATAGCGGAAAGGACCATGTCAAACAAGCGGACGTAGCAGATGAAGTCGCTGATCAAATTGCCGGCGGTAATTCGCCTGTACGCGGCGTGATGCTTGAAAGCTTCCTAGAAGACGGCAACCAGAAGCATCCCTCTGATAAACCACTCGAGTACGGCAAGAGCATCACCGATGCTTGCATGAGTTGGGAGCGCACGCTCCCCGTATTGACTCGATTAGCAGGGGCGGCTCGGGCGCGCTAGAGATCCGGGCTGACGTTGATCCCTATGAGTGACGGGGCCCGATAGGTGACGGGAGGGTCGAGGCGGCGGAATTAGGCCCCTTTGAATCGCGAACTCATTTGCAAGCGATCCAGTCGCCAAAGAAGTTGTCCGAGCAGCAGCGCTCGGATCCGTCGAGTGCCCTATTCCTGCTTATACTCCAAGTCGTAGCAGCTAAGGGCGGAGCGAACTTCGTACTCACACCAGCCAAAAGCGACTAGATCTTCCCCAGCAGCTTGGCGCTCACCCACCCAACAACCAGCACAAGAACCGCCATCCGAATCAGCGCGCCCTTCTTGCTCTGGGAAGGCTCCAGCCCCTCCTCACCCTCAAGCTCACGCAAGGAGTCATAAAGCGGCTCAACCAGATGATCGTTTTCGCGGGGCTTGTGGGATTCGGACATCGAGTCATTCTATACTCTTCGCATGCCTCCGATAGATCACGACTTTTCCGATAACGGGCTGCTCAAGCTCGCCATGACCCATTCCTCGACGGGGAAGAGTCGGGACAACGAGCGCTTGGAGTTTCTGGGAGACGCGGTTCTCGATCTGATTGTGGCGGAGCAACTCTTCCTCGATCACCCGGAACGCAACGAAGGCGACTTGACGGAATTCAAGGCCGAGGTCGTTTCGCGCAAGACACTGGCAGAAGCGGCGCGTCACCTGCGGCTTGATGAGGAGGTCAATGTGGGCTCCGGTATGAAGGGGCGTGCACTTCCACGATCCGTGCAAGCCAACTTGTACGAAGCGCTACTTGGAGCGATCTACCTCGACGCTGGCCTGGAAGTCTCCCGCGCCTACGTTCTGCAAACCTTGCAGGAGCCTCTATCGCGACCGTCCCACCAGGTCAGTCCGGAGAATCCGAAGCAACGCTTGCAACAGATGTGCCAACGAATTTGGGGCGCCCCCCCGACCTATCGCACAATTCAAGAGCATGGACGATCTCACGCGCGCGCCTTCTTAGTGATCGCGAAAGTTGGCGAGCAAGCGTTCCCTAGCGCCTGGGGCCGAACGTTGAAGGAAGCAGAACGCTGGGCAGCCCATGAGGCGCTACTCATTCTCGACCAGCGCGAGGAATCGTGAGCGAGCCGCTACTGACAGCCTTACCCGGCGCTTTGGAGGCAATGCAAGAGCAACCGCAATTCGAGCGGCTGCTGAAGCGCCTAAGCAATACGCGACAAGTTTCCGTCGGTGGCTTGTGGGGAAGCTCCCAGTCTTTGCTCATTGCAAGCATTGCACAGAACCGGCAAGAACCGCTTATCGTCGTGCTCTCAACGGAAGCTGAAGCGCGTACCTTTGCCGACGACTTGGGTTTCTTTGGCGCAGATCCAGTTTGGTTTCCGGCGCGCAACACGATCTCATCCAAAAGTGGCGGCGGCCACGCCGACATTGAGAATGTGCGCTTGCGTTTGCAAGTCGCCCAGGCACTAGTCGGTCCCCCCGAAGGTCGCCCACGACTCTTCGTGACTTCCGTGCTGGCCCTCATGCAGCCGATCCCTAACGCCAGCGACATCGAACGTGAGTTCCTTTCACTAGCGATTGGCGAACGCTTGGATCCCGAGCACTTGATGAAGCGCTTGGTCAAGATGGGCTACGAACGCTTGCCGCTGGCCGAGAATCCGGGCGACGTCAGCTTGCGCGGCGACATCCTCGACATCTATCCCTTCGCCAATGATTTGCCGCTGCGCATAGAGCTCTTTGACGACGAGGTCGAGTCCCTGCGCACCTTCGACCCGGTCGACCAACGCAGCGTAGAGACTTTGGAATCCGTCGAAGCCTGCTTGGCCAACGACACCGCTACCAGCGAAGATGAGGCGCACGTGGAGCCCATCCGCGTTTTGGCGCCAACAGCTCTGTACGTGGAAATTGAGCCCTTGCGCATTGAGGACGTTTCGGAAGGGCTGCGTATCCAACGCTCGGAGTACTCGCAGTCACTCCTCAACCTCTCAAGCGCCGTCGCCAAGCACAAGCAACTCAGCCTGGCCAGTTTGCCTGCGACTAACGTCAACTTCGACACACGCTCCGTCCAGGGCTTGTCTGTTGGCATGACCGACGCACCCAAGGCGCTGCGCGAAATCGTGGACGCCGGTGGTCAAGTTCAGGTCCTGTGCCAAACGGACGGCGAAGCATCACGTTTCCTCGAACTCGTAAAAGAGCGTGGCGGCGTCCCTGGCCTAGAGACTTGCGTCGGCATTCTGGGAAAGGGCTTTCAGCTTCAGCCCAAACCTCTCGTCGTTCTCAATCATCGCGAGCTGGTTGGCATCATCGGCCGACAACACCTGAACTCGAAGGCATCCGCTCACCGCTCGCGGGCAATTCAATCCTTCTTCGAGCTGAAGATCGGCGACTACGTAGTGCACGCCGTACACGGACTCGCGCGCTTCCACGGCCTGAAGAAGATGGAGCGCGGCGAGGGCACGGAAGAGCACCTCCAGTTGCACTTCGCCGACGAAGTCTGCGTCTATGTTCCTGTGTCGCGCATCGACATCGTCCAGCGCTACATCGGTACAGGCTCGTCAGGCCCGGCACTCGATAAGATCGGCAGTGGAAGTTTCCGCAAGCGCAAAGAAAAGGTGCAGCGCGCACTCTTCGACTTAGCCGCCGACCTGATCGAAGTGCACGCCAAGCGCGCGATGAAGCAGCGCAAGAGCTGGGGCAAGGACGACGTGATGGTTCGCGAGATGATCGCAGCCTTCCCGTACGTCGAGACAGCAGACCAGCTGACAACGGATGTAGAAGTCGCGAGCGACTTGGCCAGTGACAAGCCGATGGATCGCTTGATCTGTGGTGACGTTGGTTTTGGAAAGACTGAACTCGCCATGCGCGCCGCCTTCCGCGTGGTGAACGGCGGGGGCAAGGTGGTTATGCTCGTACCGACAACGGTGCTCGCACAACAGCACTTCAACTCTTTCAGCGAACGCTTCGCCGACTTCCCCGTCACGATTGGTTTGCTCTCACGCTTCATCACCCCCAAGCAACGCAAGGAGACGATTGCCGCCTCCAACATGGGCGAGATCGACATCTTGATCGGAACCCATCGCGTGCTCTCTAAAGACGTCAAGCTCGATAGCGTGGGATTAGTGATCATCGACGAAGAACAACGTTTCGGCGTCACGCACAAAGAGCACTTCAAGAAGCTGCGAGCAGAAGTCGACTTGTTGACGCTATCCGCCACGCCGATCCCGCGCACCTTGCACATGTCACTCTCCGGAGTGCGCGACATCTCCGCCTTGACCGCGCCGCCTGAGGGCCGCCAGGAAATCGAAACACACCTCGCCTATGTCGAGGACGAAGAAGACATTCGCGAATCGCTACTCTTGGAGAAGAATCGCGGCGGCCAAGTTTTCTACCTCTACAACCGCGTGAAATCGATTGATTCTGTCGCGCAACATCTACAACAGCTGGTCCCCGAGTGCAGCTTTGCTATTGGGCACGGACAGATGTCCGGACGCGAACTAGAGCAGGTCATGCGCGTCTTCACGCGTGGCGACGTGGACGTCTTGGTGGCGACCACCATCATCGAAAGCGGTTTGGACGTGCCCGCCGCAGGGACAATCATCGTGCACGATGCGGATCGCTTTGGCTTGTCGGAGTTGCACCAGTTGCGGGGTCGCGTGGGGCGCGGTTCGCAGCGTAGTTTCTGCTACCTCTTGATCGAGAAAAACAAACCAATCCGCGATGTAGCGCGCGAGCGACTCAAAGCTCTTGAGGAGCTGACGCAACTTGGCGCCGGGTTCAAGATCTCGATGAAGGACCTCGAAATTCGTGGTGCAGGCAACGTGCTCGGCGCGCAACAGTCCGGGCACATTGGCGCGATCGGCTATGACCTCTACTGCCGTCTGCTCAAATCCACCGTCGAACGACTGCAAAATGGCGCCAGCTTGACGGAACTCGCAGCCCACGACCCGACCATCGGCGGAGCCGAACTTGAGCTGGGCATTAACGCCTACCTGCCGGACAGCTGGATTCCGGATGTGCACACGAGGATTGAAATTCTGCGCCAGCTCGCGGATACAAATTCGCTCGAGAGCCACGCGGAAGTGCAAGAAAGCCTGCGCGACCGCTTCGGGCGAATTCCCCCGGAAGCCCTTAGCCTCCTGCGCTCTTTCCGTCTCAAGTTGCGCTTGGAAGAACTCTCGATCACACGCCTCGCCTGGCAGGGCGACTGCTACTTGGTCCAATTCGAGGATCGTGTGGCCCTCGAAGGCGCCTTCTCGGGGAAACGAGTGGATTTGCGCCCGATTCGAACGGGAATCGCTCATCTTCGAACTCCGGCCAAGATCAACTCGTCGACAAAGGCCCTGGACTGGTTTGAAAATCTCGTGCGGGTCGGCGCTTAGCCCCAAAATCCCTGGGGCGAGCGTAGCTTCTAACGGAACCAGCCCTTGAACTTGGCTAGTCACCGGGACAACAATGCGCACCCGCCCACGACGAACTATGAATCACTCACTCCGCGCCCTTTGCCCGCTGCTTCTCTTTCTTGGACTCTGCGCACCGGTTAACGCCGCCCAAATCCAGCAGCAGCCCCAGACAGTCCCCGCGCCCCCCGCCTTCGAACAGATTGACGGAGTTGCCCTCGTCATCAACGGAGACGCAATCACCGATGGCGCCATCGATCGCGCAGTCGATCGCGCCCGAGCCAAGCAAACGCTCTCGACACAAGAGGAGTACATCGCGCTGTACCGTGAAGTGCGCGCCCAAATGATCGAGTCCAACCTGATGCGGCAGGCGGGAGAGGACATGGGGCTTCCGCCCGAAGTCATCCGTTCGCATGTCTCAGGCATGCTCGAAGACCAACAGGAGAAGTCTGGCGGCGCCTTCGAGATGGCCAAGAAGCTGCGCGAAGAGGACACGACGGCCGCTGAGATTCGCGAGAGCCTGGAGAGCAAAACGGTCACAGATGAGTGGCGCCGCAAGGTTATCGGCTATGCCGGGCCCGGTGCGCGCACCGCGGAAGACCGCTTCATCCGCCCGGGAACCCTGGGCCAGCACTACCGCCACATCCAGCGCACCGGCAAGGATATGAAGCCACTCGTGTCCCTCGGCGCGCGCCCGGCGACCTACGATTTGCAGATCCTCTTGATCGATGCCCAGAAGTTCGGCGGCCTTGCAAAGGCCCAGGAAGTCGCGATCGACGTCTGGTCTTCGGCCAGCGAGGGCGAAGAGGATTGGGATGACCTGGTCGAGGAATTCGGAGCGATCGAAAACCAGGGGATGGTCCCCGGCCTCGACATCGAGATCATCCAACGCGCCCTCGACCCGGGCGACGGCAGCATGTTGCAGTTCGTCATGGAAGGGCCCTTGGACCGGATCTCCAAGGTGATGCCCTACCTGCGCTTGAACCAAGCCACGGGCCAACGCCAACAGGTCGGCTTTGCCATTTACCGCCTTCTAAGTCGTGAAATTGCCCTGCTTCCCGAGTACGACAGGGAAGGGGTCCAACGCCAGTTGCGGCGTTTCCTGGATGGCATCGGCGACGAGCAACGGATGCAACTGGCTCTCGACAAGCTCCAACGAACCGCCTACATCTGGCACCGGGGCCTCGCCCAGCAAGAAGCCAACCTGGAGCTCAAAGAACAACAACGGGACGATGCCATCGAGGCCGCCCGCGAGCAGAACGCCGAGAAAATCAAGGAAGCTGCAATGGAACCGGAAGCAAGTCCGGCAGCCCCGGAGAAACCAGGCGAGTGACTGCTGGTAGAGAATCGGCACGAGCCGGGCGACTGGCCGTGGTCCTGCGCAATTCCCTCGATATACTCTGAACCCCTCCGACTTGGGGGCGTTGGTGCCCCTCGTGGGGATCCCCCCAGCGTGAATGCCGCCCCTGCATGGACACAACCACGTCCGAGCAAGGGTGTTACAGCCACAACGACAACTCCCGACTGCGACTCTCCTCTTCTGAAACCGGCTCACCGGACCAGGACGGGACCCGAATAGGCCCATAGGCCGACCACGTCATGAGCGAAGATCTAGGCGACATCCAAATCGAAAGCAGCCTTCCCAAGCCCTGGGAAGACGAGGTGACCTTTAACGACATCCTTTACGATTGGATGGGCCGCGCCCCGTGGCTGGCCATTTCGGCGGTCGCCCACGTGATGGTTTTCCTCTTGCTCGCGGTTATTCCGTGGAACATCTTCGACAATGAGGATATCAAGGAGCTGAACGCGGCCCTCGACGTCCCCCCGGAAGAAGTCTTCGAAGAGCCTGAAGAAGAAATCGAGGAGGAGATCGAGGAGGAAGAGCCTCTCGAGGAGCCCGTTCTTAAGGACGCTGAGGTCTCTGACCACAACGAGACCGACGAGAACCAGGACTTCGCTGAATCCGAAGGCGACCCGGACTTCCTCAGCGATTCGCCCTTCGACGAGTCCAACCTCAACGACGTCATCGGTATCGGTGGCGGCGCCGGCGGCAAGTTCGGTGGACGCTTCGGCGGCCGTCGCAACCTACGCACCGCGGGTGGCTCTGGTACAGAACAAGCCCTAAAGGACGGCCTGGAGTGGCTCGCAAACCACCAAGACCAAGACGGCAAGTGGGACGCGGACGAGTTCATGAAGCACGACCCGGCTTCGGACCCGACCGAGGGCCCGGGCCACGCTGAGCACGACGTCGGAGTCACCGGCTTGGCGCTGCTCGCCTTCATGGGTGATGGCCACACGACCCGCGAGGGTTTGTACAAGGACCGCGTTGTGCGCGGTATCAAGTGGCTGCGCGACGAGCAGGACTTCGAGAACGGTTTGATCGGCGACAAGGTCGGCATGGCGTTCCTTTACGACCACGGTATTGCGACCTTGGCTCTCTGCGAGGCTTACTACTTCTCCAAGTCCCCCATCATCCGCGGCAATGCTCAGAAGGCGATCAACTTCGTCACGACTTCGCGCAACCCCTACGGGGTTTGGCGCTACGACGTTCCGCCCTCAGGCGACAACGATACGTCGGTCAGTGGTTGGATGGTCTTCGCACTCAAGTCCGCCGAGGAAGCTGGTCTCAAGATTGACTCGCAGTCCTTCAACGACTCGATTGCTTGGTTTGACGAAGTGACCGACAAGCAAAGTGGTCGCGTTGGATACAGCGCGATTGGAGAGCCCTCATCACGTACCCCTGGCGTCAACGATCAGTACCCGCGTGAGAACACCGAGGCAATGACGGCCGTTGGTTTGCTTTGCCGCTTCTTCCTTGGACAAGAGCCGGCAGGCGAGCCGATCATGACCAAGCATGCTGACTTGATGCTTAAGACCTTGCCCGAATGGGATGACGTCGATGGCTACACCAACGACCTCTACTACTGGTACTACGGCTCCTACGCTATGTACCAGATGGGCGGCAAGCACTGGAAGGCATGGAACGGCGCCATGAAGACAGCCGTTGTCGACTCACAGGATCAGAACGGTTCATCCAAGGGTTCTTGGGTTCCGAACGGGCCTTGGGGACACGCTGGTGGCAGAGTCTACTCCACCGCAATTTGTGTTTTGTGCCTCGAGGTTTACTTCCGTTACGCGAAGGTCCTCGGCGCGCGCTGATCACAGCGCTTCGATTCAAGCCCCTCGCTTGCTCCAGCAAGCGGGGGGTTTTTTCGTGTCCACTGAACCAGGTTGATACGCAGACGTTGAAAGACCTGCGCGAGCGACCGCGCCCGCTCGGACACTGATCAGTCCACTTGGGCGCCCCGTACCTCTTTCACAACCGATAACGCCATGAGTGAATTACTAGGCGAACCCTGTATCGAAAGCACTCTTCCCAAGCCTTGGGAAGATGAAAGGACTTTCAATGACATCCTCTATGAGTGGATGGCGCGCGCGCCCTGGCTGGCGATTTCAGCCACAACCCACCTAATGGCCTTTCTCCTGCTCGCAGTCATTCCGTGGAACATCTTCGACCAAGAAGAGATGAGCGTGGTGCAAACCACGATCGATCTACCCGTGGAGGATATCTTCGATGAGCCGGAGGTCGAACCCGAGGAGCCTATTGAACTCGAGGAACCTGAGGACGAGCCTACGCCCACGGACGCGGAGGTTTCCGATCACGTCGAGACCGACACCGATCAAGAGTTTGCCGAGAGTGAAGGCGATCCTGACTTGCAGGCTGAATTGCCTTTCACGAACGACAGTATCAACAGCATCTTGGGAATTGGCGGCAACCCTGGCGGTAAGGCCGGCGGCCGTTTCGGTGGAAATCGCGATCTAAGATCTAAGGGCGGATCGGGCACTGAGCCCGCCGTACTCGAGGGTCTCAACTGGCTTGCACTGCACCAGGACAGCGACGGGAAGTGGGATGCGGATGGGTTCATGAAACATGATTCTGCTGCCGATCAGAGCAGTGGCCCGGGTCACGCAGAACACGATGTGGGCGTAACTGGGTTAGCGCTACTCGCTTTCATGGGAGACGGTCACACGACGCGCCAAGGCCTGCACAAGGATCGTGTCGTTCGCGGAATCAAATGGTTGCGCGACCAGCAAGACTTCGAGAACGGATTGATCGGCGACAAGATAGGCACGTCCTTTCTCTACGACCACGGCATCGCAACCTTGGCACTGTGTGAAGCCTACTACTTCTCCAAGTCCCCTATCCTTCGCCCCAACGCGCAGAAGGCAATCAACTTCGTTACGACCGCACGCAATCCCTATGGCGTCTGGCGCTACGATGTTCCACCGTCCGGCGGCAACGATACCTCGGTGACGGGTTGGATGGTCTTCGCCTTGAAGTCTGCCGAAGAGTCTGGCCTCAAAATCGACTCGCAGGCATTCGGTGACTCGCTAGCTTGGTTCGACGAGGTAAGCGACCCGCAGAGCGGCCGGGTCGGATACAGCGAGGTTGGCGAGCCCTCTTCACGCACGCCCGGCGTCAACGATCAGTACCCACGCGAGAAGGGCGAAGCCATGACCGCCGTGGGCCTACTCTGCCGCTTCTTCCTCGGGCAAACTCCAGCGGAGCAGCCCATCATGAAGAAGCACGCGGAGCTAATCGTCAAAACTGTGCCGGAATGGGATGACGAAAAGGGCCTCTCCAATGACCTCTACTACTGGTATTACGGCACCTATGCCATGTATCAGATGGGCGGGCGCTATTGGAAAGCTTGGAATAAAGCGATGAAGGCTGCGCTGATTGACTCCCAAGCAAAGAGTGGTGCAGCCAAGGGTTCTTGGATTCCCAATGGTCCCTGGGGTCATGCGGGCGGCCGAGTTTACTCCACCGCGCTCTCCGTCCTTTGCCTGGAGGTCTACTTCCGCTACTCGCGGATCTTGGGCTCGCGTTGAGTTCTTTCTTGTGAGCACGGGCTCAGCTAGGCTGCGCCCATGCTTCTCGAAATACCTCTAGCTCTAGCTCTCTCGTTCTGCGTCCAAGATGGTGAGCCGGTCTTCGAACAGGAACTTGCGCGCATCGAAGTCAAGATGGCGGACGGCAATTGGGACTCGGCACGCATTCAGCTACGCAATGTACTCGAGTCCCATGCGCATGAGAGCTACGTGCTGGGGCATTTGGGCGAGATCGAATTGGCCCTGAAGCGTTGTTCCTTTTGGGGCGCTCGCGAGGACGCCGGAGTGAACTCGTTTTTTCAAAGTGAACTACTCAGCTACGATCCGGGGCAGGGAAGAATCAAGCTACGCTCGAAGGAAGGTGAGCAGCATGACTTCGTTCAACTTGGGTCGGCCTTGGTCCACAAGGTCGAGTTTGACGGGCCCTATTCAATAGAGATCGAACACTCGCAAGCTCGCCCCATGCTGGTTTGCGCAACACCTCAATCTTCAGTTCAAGTCAGCTTCAGCGAAACGGGTGAAGCGAACAAAAAGACAACAGGACGGCGGGTCACGATCTATTCGACGCTTCCCGACAGGAGTGGCAAAGCGGTCAATAAGGAGTCCTCGAAGGATTTCACCAGCGGCGCCTTGTCGGATTCCTACAAGACCAAGGTCTACGTGACTCAAAGTTCAATCAGCGCTTCCTTCGATGGTCGGAAGCAGTTCTCCATTCCAAAGCCCCGCGACCTATGGGGACAAGTCGCGCTTGGCCTCGGCGACCTTATGGGAACTGTCGTGGTCGAAGGAGTCGCCAAGCAATGGATTCAGAAGGAACGGGACAAGCTATTCAGAGCGGGATGGCCAGAGCTTGAAAGGGACTGGAAGCTCGACGATCACTTGCCAATCTGGATGGCGGGCGCACTGAAGAAGAGTACAAGAGCCGCTCCCCGCGCGAGCTTGGCGGGTGGTGTAGCCCTTCTTGAACTCTCGCAGACTTTACTTCCGGTTTGGAACGCAGCTGTCGCGGCGATGAATAAAGGTGACTACAAGATGGTCCTCGCGAACACGGCCCAACTCTTAGCCAGCGAACCGGACCTAGCTGACGCCGCCTACTTACGCGCGCAAGCTTTCAATGCACTACGCAGACGCCCCGAGGCAATCCTTGCCTTGACCAGGTGCAGTTCGCACTCCCCGGCGCACCTCTTGGGCATGAAGTACTTGGCGCGACTGTACCTGGTCAGCGGCCAGTTCGAGAAGGTCCTCGATACAGTCGCCCAAGCCGTCGCAGCGGGAACGGCTCCAGGAGAATTTCAGTCGATCGCGGTCACGGCAAGTAAGGCGATCCATGGTCCCATCTGGAATGAGAAGCACAGCCACTCTACCAGGCACTACCAAGTTTCTTCGGACATCTCCGAAGAGCGCTGTCGAGAGGTAGCGATTGAACTTGAGGAAGCATTCCAGCACATCTCCAGGCGCATGGGTAGAACGCCGCGCGCAAGCGGTTCCAAGTTTCAGGTCTTCGTATTCGCTGGACAAGCGAGCTACCTCGATTACATCGCGCAAGTCTTCGAAGGCCGCGGAGAGTTCACTCAAGGCATGTACTCCCCCTTCTTGAAACAGCTCCTCGTCCTGGATTCAGGCTCACGGGAGACCTTCTTCCACACGGTACGCCACGAGTGCTTTCACCAATACTTCGATGCCATCCTCGACGAGCCGCCGATTTGGCTCAACGAGGGATTGGCCGAATACTATGCGTCCGCGCGAAGTAGCGCAGGCAACTGGCGTGATGGGCGTGTCAATGAGTATCGCTTGGAACACCTGAAGGCTTCACCCAACTTGAAACCCCTCTCGAGCTTCTTGCACATAGAGTCGGACGCATTCATGCAAGATGGCGCCAACAACTACGCGCAGTCTTGGGGGTTGGTCCACTACTTGCGCCACTCTTCTGTGGCGAACAAGGCTCGCTATGACCGACTAATGAAAGGGCTCTTGGGTGACTCTAGCAACCAGGAAGCTATCGACGCAGCCTTCAGCCTAAGTGAATTGAAAACGATCGACCGCCAACTCGCGGCTTACATCCAGAAACTATGAGTTCCGTCTTACTACTCGACCTCGTCGGATTGACGCCGCGCATGATCGGCGAATCGACGCCGCATCTCGCGGCCCTCGCCAAACGTGGCGCTTGTGCTCCTATGACAAGCGTCTTGCCTGCGGTCACTTGCAGTGCACAAGCCACCATGTTGACGGGACTAGCCCCGGATGAACATGGCATCGTTGGCAATGGTTGGCTCGACCCGGCGACAATGGAACCGGGACTGTGGCGACAATCGAACCGCCTAATCAGCGGCGAGTTGCTCTACGAGGCGGCGCGCAAGCGCGACCCAAACTTCACCTGTGCCAAGCTGTTCTGGTGGTTCAACATGGGCGCCAAGGTCGATTGGTCGATAACTCCACGCCCGTTCTATTGCGCGGATGGACTCAAGGTCTTGGCTACCTATTCCGCCCCAGCGAGCTTCGGCGCGCAGCTCGAAGAAGAGTTTGGCCCCTTCCCCTTCTTTGACTTCTGGGGACCGAAAGCAGGGCTCCCGTCGAGCCGTTGGATCACTGACATCACGATGCGCACCATGCAACGTGAGCGTCCCAGCTTGACGCTGGCCTACCTGCCGCACCTCGACTATGACTTTCAACGTTACGGTCCCGATGATGAGCGCTGCGCGCGCGCTGTCGTCGAACTCGATGGATTGGTCGGCGAACTCGTCAAGGTTGCTGACGACTGTGACATGGCGGTCGTTGCCGTCAGCGAGTATGGGATCGCCGCAGCCAATACTCCTGTACACATCAATCGCGCCCTGCGAAGCGCTGGGCTGCTCGAAGTTCGTCAGTCTCCACGCGGAGAGGAACTCGATCCTTACGCCAGTCGCGCCTTCGCCCTAGTCGATCATCAACTTGCTCACGTCTACACGCGCGATGCAGAGAGTGAGCAGGCCGCGTCGGAGTGCTTGCGTAATCTCGCTGGCGTCGAGCAACTCTGGACCGGATCCCAGCGCAGCGAAATTGGCCTCGACCACGAGCGCGCAGGCGACATTGTAGTTCTCGCCAAGGACGGTGCTTGGTTCACCTACTATTACTGGCTCGACGAATCTGAGCGGCCAGATTTCGCGACGACCGTCGACATCCACTCGAAGCCTGGTTACGACCCGGTCGAGTTGTTTGTCGATCCTAAACTCAAATTACCCGTGGCCCGCATTGCAAGGCGCGTGCTGCAGAAGAAACTTGGCTTTCGCTATCTGATGGATGTCATCCCAACGGACGCCAGCTTGATCGGCGGAAGCCACGGGCGCCACGCCGCTGACGTGCTGGATGGCCCCGTGTTCCTCTCTTCCCTCCCTTGGGGAAAGTGCGGTCGGAAGCCAGAGGATGGGCAGGTAGTCATGACTTCGGTTAAGGAGCGTGTGCTCAGCATCCTAGCCGGAGAGGTCGATGAGTCGACTTGCAAATAATCTCAACTCGTCACCTGTCGGCCCCTTGTCGATTCTGATAACGCAGGCGATCTCCCTGGCCGCCCCGGATGCCAATATCCACAAAGTGCCGTCAGAGAACGAGGTCATGCCAAGTGGTTTGGGGCTGTTGGCGAATGGAATCATGAAGGTTCCAGGGTAAGCTGACCTCCATGCCCCCCCTTGCACGACGTTTCCTGAAGACCGCGATTGCGATGGGCATCCTGGCGGTCTTGACGGGGATGCACATGGCCAGCGCGCTACACCTGGGCCACGGTCAAATGCATCGTTACTACGCTTCCGCCCACACCCACCTCATGTTGGTGGGCTCGGCGATGATGGTCTGCATGGGGCTGGCAATTTGGAAGCTTCCCCAGGCACCGGCGGGGTCGCGCCACAGGCCGGGACTCGACGTCCTCGCCTATTGGCTTGTGACGATTTGCTCCCTCGGACGTTTCACTTTCGAGTGCTGGGTTGGCTATCTGAACCCGGAACCCGCCTGGATGCATCAAGTGATCCATGCCTCTTCCTTCGTCCAGGGTCTCGGTCTGATCCTGTTCATGGTCAATCAGTGGCCCCGGATTTCTGGTCCGGCAAATTGACTGGCGACGAATTTCGCGCCTAAATCAGGCGCCACAATCGCTGTTTTTTGAGCTCATCTGAGCATCCCCCTCACGGTTATGCAGTTTCCTGCAAAAAGGCGAACATTCGGTTACTCTCAAGACTCTAAGTAATAGGGGGTCGGCCTGACCGTACGGGCCCATCCATGGATTCAGCACCGGGGAATTCGATTCCGCATTCACACGCCTCATTAAAGACGGCGAGCGATTCCCCCCCCGGAGGAGAGACTTGATGAATTACACGATGATTATTGCCGTAGGCCACAAGGCCATGGCCGCCACCGCACTTGCATTCTGCTTTGCTAGCGCACATGGCCAGGAATTCGAGGTTCCGATCGACCTACAGTCTGGGGTTACCGCTCAACTCGAGCCCACAGGCCCCCAAGGCACCAGCTTGATCCTCGAGAGTACGGAAGTCCCCTTCCGCTTTCTCAACGTGGGGACCCTTGCGGGGGCCCCGGACGGCACGGGGACCCTTGTGCGCGTAAATACGGAAACTGGCGAAGTCATCGGCGAATACCGATCTGCTCCCTTGGGCCTTGCCACGAATCCCTCGCGTACCTCGATCGATTCGTACGGCAATGTCTGGGTTGGAAATCGCGACATCGAACGCATCGACGAGATCGGCTCAGTAGTCAAGATCGGCTTGGTCGTCGGCGGCAAGCGCTGTGACGAAGATGGCATCAACGATCCGAACGGAGCTTACTTGCGTCCGCCCTTCTTATACTCGACGGCGATCGATCGCGATGGCGACGGACTGATTCGCACCTCCCTCGGTCTTGGCGATGTGTTGGATTGGAATGCCGTGACAGATAGCGATGGCGGTGACACTGCTTACGTCGAGGATGCGATTGACGAGTGCATTCTGATCTACCAACGAGTTCCCGGCCCGCTACTCCGTCACATCTCAGTTGACGGCACAGGTGACGTTTGGGTCGGCGACACTCCGGAGAATACTTCCAAGCTCGTCAAGCTGAGCGGCGAGAGTGGTGCGATTCTCACAGAAATTGAAGGGCTCGGTTGTGTAGGAATCGGGGGGCTTGTGGACAGCTCTGGAGTTGTTTGGTCTGCGAACAACACATCACAAAAGCTGATGCGTTTTGACCCCACCAATCAAGCGAACACGCTCTGTATTCCAATCCCGTCCACTCATGGATTGAGCTTGGACAACCAGGGCTTCATCTGGAACAGCCAACACAGTGCGCGCGCGGTCTCGAAGATCGCTCCGGATGGAACAGTTGTTTTCCAAAACAAGCCTGTGGCTGGCGCCAGCGTCCTACGCGGCATGGTCAACACTCAGGAGGGACACGTTTGGATCGCTGACAGCACCCAAGACGTCGTTTTCCGTCTCGACAACAGCGGCGACGCGGTAGGCTCGCCGATTCCCGTAGGCATTCGCCCAACCACGGTCAGCGTCGACGGCCACGGGGACGTTTGGGTTGCTTGCAAGGATTCGGACGAACTGCAACGCATCAATCCCTTACTGGGTAACAGTGGTGCGGTCGATTTGACGGTCCCGCTGACTCCAGGTTCCGCACCGCAAGGCTATGGCGAGATGACCGGTAACATTGCCATGAACTGGGCCGTCCAACGCGGCTACTTCACTGGAAGGTATGACAGCGGATCGGATGGCACGCTTTGGATCTCTTCCGATTGGGTAGCCGACATGCCAATGGGTTCTTCGATTCGGGCCACTCTCCGGAGCGCCGATACCGAAGAAGAGCTGGTGCTAACGGAATCAATCCCCGTGATCTCCGGTGAAGAATTCAGCGCCTTGGGCCGCTTCGTCGAGGTCCAGCTCAAGCTAATCTCGTCACAGAACTCGCATCTCTCGCCGATCCTGCACAGTTTGACCGTCAGCGGCGAGCTTGCCGGCATTGCCTGCGAAGAGCCGAACCGTCGCACTCCCGGAAGCCTCCTGCTCTTTCCCGTATACCGCAGCGGGAACGGCCAGCTTTCGGTACTTACTGTCACGAACACCGCTTCGACAGAAATTGACGTCGAGTACGTGTACATCAACAAAGTTAACTGCAGCGAATTCAATCGGACGGAGACCTTGACTGCCAACGACACCTTGACTTTGCTCTCGGCAGGCCACAACCCGGCACAGAGTGAAGAGGGTTTCCTCTACGTCTTCGCCAAGCAAGGGAACCAGGCAGCAACGCACAACGACCTGATCGGTCAAGAACTCCTACTCAACGGCTACCTGAGCATCGACTACTCGATCAATGCTGTAGCCTTCGAAGGCATCGGAGAGAACGGGTTGACGGACATTGATTCCGATGGAACCCGCGATTTGGATGGACTTGAATATTCCATGGCCCCCGATGCGCTGCTCATACCGCGTTTCTTTGGTCAAGCTGATGAGATTTCGCAGCTCGAATTTCAATCACGCCTGATCTTGATTTCCTTGGCTGGTGGACCCGAGTTCAGCACGATTGTTGATCTCCTGATCTACAACGACAACGAGCAAGTCTTCTCCGCCGAACACGAATTCACCTGTTGGGCTAACCCGACGCTGATCGAGTTGAGCAATGCCTTTTCGGGCAATTTCTTGCGGAACAGCACAAACCATGCCCCGGACGAGATCATCGGAGCACCGACCGTAGAAACGGGCTGGTTCCGAATCGATGGCAGTTCAGCAAGTTCAAGCGCCACCTCGATTCAAGATCCGGCGATTTATGCCGTCCTAATCGATTTCTTGGCCGGGCGGGCAAGCGCCGACCTGCCCTTTGAGATGTGCTCACAAGAGGGTGGCGGATTGATGCATTCGGGGCTTCACGGGGACGACTAGTCGGCTCGGGCGCAGTATGCTCTGCGCCCATGTCCCAATCGATTTCAGCGCACGGTAGCGAAGGCGCCGAAGACGGTCGCGCCTTCCTGGTTCGACTCGGCGAGACTTTGCACGCGCACGGTACCCCGGCCATGCGACTTGAAAGCGCCCTGTCAGAGTGCGCTATAAAGTTGGGGATCCACGGTCAGTTTCTATCGACTCCGACATCCCTGCTTTTTGGTTTCGGCGAGGGCTCTGCTCAGCGCACACACCTCGCGCGCATCCAACCGGGTGACGTGGACATTGGAAAGCTCGCGGACTTGGATGAGGTCATCGAGAACATCCTCGATGGATCGATCGGTGCGACGCAGGCTCTCGAGCGCGTCAGAGAAATCTGCGTAGCCCCGCGGCGCTACCCAACCTGGACAGTGATTCCAGCCTTTGGCTTGGCGGCGGGGACGGCCGCCTGCTTCTTCAAAGGAAGCGCTGAGGACATCGTACTTTCGACCTTGGCTGGCTTTGGGGTTGGCCTACTCGCACTACTCGTGGGTGGTCGCAGTCGCGCTGTCCTGATCTTCGAGAGCATCGCTGCTTTCTGCGCAACGATAGTTGGGGTTATCGCTGCTTCGTATAGCGCCGAAGTCTCCAGCAGCATCATCACCCTCAGCGTTTTGATCGTGCTTGTCCCCGGATTGACTCTAACCGTTGCGATCAGCGAATTGGCGACGCGTCACTTGGTGGCGGGCACGGCTCGGCTAGCGTGGGCTGCAACCATTTTCCTATCCATCGCACTTGGCGTGGGAACAGGTCGCGCCATGCAGCGACTCTTTCCGCCCCTCGAGCGAGTCGCCTCGAGTGAGGAGTTGCCAATGTGGGCAACCATAATTGCACTCGCATTGGCGCCCCTAGCCTTCGCGATTCTATTCCGAGCACGCCGGCGCGACCTGCCTTGGGTACTCGTGGCCGGATGGTTGGGTTTCCTCGGTTCGCGCGCAGGTACGCTCGTCCTCGGGCCCGAGCTCGGTGTACTGCTCGGCTCTTTTGCCGTCGGCTTGGCCTCGAATCTCTACACGCGCTTTATGAATCGGCCAGCCGTGGTGATTCAAGTTCCCGGGATCATGCTGCTCGTTCCAGGCTCGATCGGCTTTAGGAGCATGAACGCGCTCTTAGACAACGATGTGCTAACCGGGGTCGAAGCAGCCTTCAGCATGGCTCAAGTGGGCGGCGCTCTAGTCGGCGGACTGCTCTTCGCGGAAGCGCTCTTGCGCCCGCGACGCAGTCTCTGACGAAACCCTGTAAATCCGCCGAGACTGCGCCGCTTGCCTCCCCACTATTCCCGCGATGACGCGGGCAGATTGATGTGGATCTCTCCACCGCAGTAGTACTCCGGCAAGTAGTTCGAAGGTTTCATCGGCTGACAAAGCAGATTCAACTCGAAGTCGCCGGAAGCTCCAAAATTCAAGTTGCGACCATTAGCGCCCAAACCGACTTGCAAGGCGTCGAGCTCACCAGCGATTTGGATCACTGAACCGATAAGCTCGCCAACTCCGACCAAAATGCCGCTCGACTTGCGATAGTAATGCCAAAGCTGAGTGTCCACCGGACCGCCACGATCTGCGTAGACGCTTTCGGGCAGTTGACGTGTCGCTTGACCAGGCCGGTTCGATTCGAAACGACCCTCGAAGTCCATACGCACATCGAAGCTAAGCTCCGGGTTTGATGAACTCACGATGCGCCCTTCAAGGCAAGCTCGTCCATCCCCGAACTCTTGGAAGCTTCCCGCTTCCGGAAAGGTGAAGTCTTCCGCGATACCCGGCAAGTAGAAGGCGTGACCAGCGGGCACTTGCACGGCCGACAGCGCGTACGCTTCCTTAGCGGTACTTCGACGTTGATGACCAAGCTCGACCACAATGCCGCCCTCGGTGGCTGAGGAGTGAAAGCGGCGCAAGGTAGTCGGCTGCTCGAGGACTTCAACATTCAACTGAACGCTCGCGCCCAGTCCACTGCAATCGCGGCTCGCACCCAGTCCCATTTGCACGGCGGGACCGCGACGACTGATAGCGATCAAGCTGCCGTCGAAAGCTCCCAATCCAAAAAGCTTGCCATCGAAGTCCGTGTAGTAGGTCCAAGATGCAACCAATTCGGCATTCGCCCCCGTTTCATTTTCGCGCCAAACAGGACTTCCGAGCGGCGGGTAGGCGGCGGACTGTGTGTCGCGCCGACCATCCAACTGCGCATCCAAGAAGAAGCGATCATCGGGAAACTGCCTGCGTTCTAAAACTCCAGTGAGGCGCGCACTGCCATCGGCGGCTTGACGTAGCCTTCCTCCTGAAACGAAGTCGAAGTCGTCGCCAACTCCTCCGATCCAAAAACCCTCGCCAGCCCTGACCACCTCGACAGAATCCTCGTTGAAGCTGGTCAATTCAAAACAGAAGAGACCCGTTTCGGGCAATCGATAAGAAAGCGACTTGTCTTCGGTTGTGCCAGTTGCAGCGACACGGAATGACACATGTCCGCCTTCCGAGAAGCTACGCCCGTTCGCACCGAATCCAACCTGCAAGGGGTTTTTGCCGCTGTTGACATCCAGGCTCAGCCCGTCCAAGTCACGCAGTCCCGTCAGATTGCCTGTCACACTGCCGTAGTAGTGCCAGCTCTCCGTCGAGACCGGTCCACCATTCTGCGAGTAGGCGGAGGCGCGCATGCCATACCACGGCATGCTACTCGACTCGCTTGCCTCCCAACGATCCGAGAATTGCACGTTCAAGTGAAAGGCACTGCCCGGCGAGCTCTTGCGCGAAACAAGTCCGCTGAGCTCTGCGTAACCGTGGTTGTCTTCGATAAATGTGCCGCCTGACTCGAACACAAAGTCGGATCCAAGTTCTCCGAGTTGCAAAGCGTAAGTACCGGCGTCAAAAGACTCGCGCTCAGGCTGTGAGGCGAATGCGAAACGTAGAGCCTGGTTCGCGAGAGCGAAGCCCACGGAGCCAGGAACTGCACCATCTCTAAATACGACCGTTGATTGTTTCGGTTGCTGTTCAACGCGGGTCGTGAATTCGCCCGAGGTGCGGAATGTGCTTTCGTCCGAGGCTTCGCCAGGGAAAACGTCGAAGGACCCACCCACGCCCTGGAGCGTGATCAGACTGCCGTCGAATTCATCCATACCGACAAGTCGCCCGCCACACTGCTGATAGCTGCGTGAGAAGGACGATCCCGTAAAACGATCGCTGATTGATTTGACGTCGCCGTTGGACGTGAAGTTTAGTTCGATTTTGAAGCTACGCTGACGGTTCGTCTCCTCAGCGATCACCGCGTTCAAGCTTGCGCTGCCATCCGTGTTCTCGACGAACTGGCCGCCGGAAACCCAGATGAAGTTACCGGGCACGCTGCCGAGGTCGAAGCTGAACTCCTGCACTCCCCAACGCGACTCGCTCTCGAAGTCCAAGCCGAAGCTGACGAGCGAGGGCGTTTCGCTCCAGGCTTCTTCATTGCTACTTGGCGTGCTGATCCACTCCCATTGAAAACTGAGCGGCGCACCGGCGTGCAAGAATCCACCGAGGGCTTGCTCCTCTCCGCTCACGACTCTCACCAAGCCACCTTCGAGATCGCCAAAGCCGAGCATATTTCCTTCGAGGCTTGCGTAGACACCAGGCTTCCCTGTGCCGGTCTCATCCTCCACGCGACCGAGAAGGTCGAAGTAGAAGCGCAAGAAGGTGCCATCGTTGCGCGCGTCAACAAAGGTGCCGGTCAGGCGCCCGCTTCCATCTGTGTACTCGGAAAGCTCCGCCGGTCCTGCCAAGATCCAACGATCCCCGAGGCCCTCGAACTGAACCGATCCGCCGCCACTCTGATGGCCAAACCAACTCGATTCACGCACCTTCGGCTCCATGGGGGCTTCTTGCACCTGCGGCGCCGGAGTCTCCCCGCTTTTGGAAAAGCGAACGGAAGCGGACCCCCCACGAAAAGGGAGGGCCAAGAAGGTCATCGATAGGAGAATTCCGGAGCCGATGAGGACACGGCCCGACCAGGCAATTTGATTGCGCATGCGGTGATAGCTAGCTAGGGAATGAATTGAGATTCAGGCGCTCTCTTCGAATTCCCAATTACCAAAACTCAACCCTCTTTGCCGTCAGAATATAACGGAGGCGCACTTATTGCGGTTCCGGCGGTCATGCCGGAAAAAAATGCGCACTCCTACGGCGGAACCTAGATTCCGCTAAATTGCACGTCCTCGAAGACTAGGGTCGGGGTTCGGAAGCTAGACCAGGGCAAGGGATCGTTTCCGAGCTCCACGAGCTGGTTCAGGATGTCTCCGTAGTTCCCAGTCACGTTCATCTCTGAGACCGGAGCAACCAATTCGCCGCCTTCGATCAAGTGCCCGCACAAGCCGAAGGAGAAGTTCCCCGTCGCCATGTCCGCATTGCCTCCAAGCCATGAAGTGACATAGATTCCATCCTTCACGCGACTCAAGATCTTGGCCAGGTCGTCGGGGCCGTGATCGAAGATCATATTGGAAGCTCCCCCCGTTGTCGGTTCCCAGCCCAACTTGCGACCATAGTAGGTATCGATGAAGAAGGTCTTCAGTACCCCCTTCTCAATGATCGTTCGTTTCCGTGAACTGATGCCCTCGCCATCGTGGTGCTGTGAGGACAACCCTCGTACGCGCAGGGGATCGTCTGTCATAGTGAGTACCGGCGAAGCGATCTGTTGGTTCAGGCCATCCGCGAGGAACGAACGCTTTTGCTGAATCGAACCTCCCGATAGTGCGCCGAGAACACGACCGAGTAGTCCGGAGCCCGCTTCCGGATCGACGACCATTGTCGTGCGACGACTCGAGATTTTCTTGCTGCCGATTCGGCCGCGTGCACGCCGTAGTGCCTCGTCGGCGATACTCGCAGCAGAAGGCAAGTCAGAAAGGTGCGAGCCGCCAGCGTAGTAGTAATCTTCCGGACGCTTTTCGCCGTCGGGCACCGAGACTTCGGCATACAACCAAACACCGGTGCACTCCTCCGCTGCTTCGAAACCGTTGGATGTGGCGCGTGCACCCATTGAGTGGCTGTCCGTCACACGGTTCTCCGCAGTGATCACAAGCTTGTCGGCACGACTGCGCTCATCCATCTCCTGGCACCACTCGATACGCTTTTCGCGCGAGAGATCGGCGAGACTCGGATCCGTTTGCTCCAGGTTGATTTCCGATCGTCCTGCATAGAGTTCCGGAGGCGTGATCTTGCGGTAAGGATCCACTTCAAGGAAGCGTGTCAGGGCGACGGTCTCTTCGGCAAACTTGGCCAAGCGGCCCGAATCGAGATCGTTGGTGCTGCACGTAGAAAAGCGTCCATCCACATAGACGGCCAAGCCCAATCGGCGGCTAGTGCTCTCCTGTACCTTCTCCAAGCGACCTTCGCGCCACTCGAATTTCAGTCCGCGGCCCCAAGAGACGCTGGCGACAACATCATCAGCGCCTGCCTTCTTGCCCAACTCGACAGCGAGTTTGGCCTGGTTCAAGAGTTCCTCAAGCATCTTCGCCTCCAACTGTCAGGTGCGACACTAGCGTAGTTGGCAATCCCTGTGACACGGGGACGCTCTGGCCATCCTTACCACAAGTCCAACCTCCAGAATCGATGGCTAGGTCGTTTGCAACCATTTCGATTCTACGTAGAGCTTCGGGACCATTGCCGATGATGTTGACGTCTTTGATCGGCGCCGTGATTTTGCCATCTTCAATCAACCAGCCGTTCTTGACGTAGAAGGTGAAGTCGCCGGCTCCGATGGCAACTTGGCCATTGGTGAAGGTCTGGGCCAGAATTCCCTTCTTGACCGAAGAGATGATTTCGTCGTGAGTGTGCGGACCGTTTTCCATGTAGGTGCAACGCATGCGAGGCAGCGGCGGATAACGAAAAGATTGACGCCGACCCGAGCCCGTCGATCGATCCAAGCCGTAGTGCTTGGCACTAAGGCGATCATGGAGATAGGAGCGCAGGGTGCCCTTCTCCACCAACGTGGTCTTCTCGACGTCCGAACCTTCGTCGTCGAAGTTGATCGCGCCGCGCGCCTCCGGGTGCAGGGCAGAGTCAACGATGGTGACACAATCTTCGGCTACCGTCTCATTCATCATGGTGGAGAAGACGGAAGCACCCTTGCGGTTGCAGTCGGCTTCCAATCCATGACCAATGGCTTCGTGCAATAGAATCCCCGCGGCGCCAGCTGCCAAGACTACGGGCATCTCGCCCGCCGGCGGTCTGCGTGCTTCGAACAATATCAGTGTCTTGTCGACGACGTCTTCGACCAAACCATCAAGCAGTTCCGAGGTGTAGTGGCTGATTCCGTAGCGTCCGGCGCGACTCTCGTAGCCCGACTGCGTTTCACCGTTCTTCTCCAGCGTCACGGATAGCCCAAGGGAGCTAGATGGGCGATAGTCCGCGTGCGCCTCGCCCAGGCTGTTCACGACCAGCACACGGCTCTCGCCATCCCCCCAGTGAATGCTGACCTTCGTAACCGCCGAGTCTTTGGCTCGCGTGCGCTTGTCGAGGTCTTGAATGATGGGTAGCTTGCGCGCTACTTCCACCGTATCCCAACGCTCACTGATGGCGTAGAGATTCTCTCCTTGGCAATGCTTGAAAGACTGCGGCGGAACTCCACCACCACCACTGGCGATTGATGCTGCGGTGCGTGCGGCTTGGCACATAGCCGTCTGATCGAGGTCTTCGCTGTAGGCATAGCCGGTTTGGTCGCCGACCAAGACGCGAATACCTACGCCACGATCTACGGAACTCGAGGCGCGCGAAATGATTCCGTCTTCCATCGAAATCGAACTACCGCGCGACTGCTGAAAAAAGAGATCGGCATAGTCCGCTCCGCGCTCCATCGCGGTCGCCATCACGGCAGCGATGACGGTTTCGTCAATCCCAAAGAGTTCGTAGTGCAACGGGTCAACCTGACTCCCCGGAGAAGCCTGGCTGCTGGTAGATGAAGGAATTGTCATGGAATGCTGTCCTGATGCCTCAGAAGAAGATTGGGTTCTCGCGAGAAGTGTAGCGTCCCGCGAACCCCTTGAACTTTGGAAAGGTCGTCGTATTTGAACTCCTATGAGCGTTCAAGTCCGGCCCTCAACCTGGAGTCGGAATCTTGCTGTCGGTCTTACAGGGGAACTCACAGCCGAACTCGAACTGAGCGCATATAATTCATTCGCATCCCCCGCTCTTCCCTGCTCTTCACGACGATCCTTCTATGACTCTCGCCTCAAAGCTCTGCCTAGCCAGCCTCGCCGCCCTTGCGGCAGCGCTGCCTCTCGGTTGCCAAAGCCACGAAATCGAAGCGCCCAGTCTTCTGGCAATCCCGCGCCCGACGGAGCACCTGCTCGACGCTGACGTGGAGTCAAATCACAAGTCGCTGCGCAAGGCATGGATTAGTGACATGCACCGGACGGCACCCGATATCGATTGGCAAGCGATTGAGAGAGCCAATGGTAGGCGCGAAATGGAGCGACGCACGGAGCTGCAACTTGGCAGCCAATTTGCAGGCGCAGCATCGAATTGGACTGAAGTGGGTAGCCGCAACCAAGCGGGACGCATGCACTGCGCTACCCTGAGCCCGGACGCGACGATGCTCTATGCCGGTTCATCACTCGGCGGGATCTGGCGGGGAAATATCGACGGAACCAACTGGGTTCCGCTCGGCGACAACTTACAAGCAGGCGGACGGCACATCGTCGCATTGCCAGGCGAGCAAAGCATGCAGCCCGACGTGATTGTCGCCGCCACGGGCAACAACCAGATTTGGGTCACACGCGACGATGGAGCGACTTGGGAAGCTCCCCTGGGTCTCCCCGGATTTAGCAAGGTTCGCAAAGTGATCCTGCTGAAGGACGCAGCACCGACGATTTTGGTGTTGGGTCGCGCCAATAATGATTCAGTGATCTACGCATCGACCGATTACGGTCGCAGTTTCCAAGCTCGCTGGACCGGCACGAATGCCTGGGACAGCTCGATGTGGGTACCTCGCTACGGCGCTGGGTCCGACAACACGATCTACCTTCTGCATCGCGGAAGAATACGTAAGTCGACCGATGGAGGTATGAACTTCAGCCTCATCGCGACCATCGACGCCGGTGCGGATGAGGGCTACATCACGGGCAGTGAAGCAGGCGGCCCGACGCTCTATGCTTCACTCAAAGCGAATTCACAGTGGAAGCTCTATCGATCCGATGATGGTGGTGTCGCTTGGAACTTCGTTTTCGACATGGTCGATTACTGGGGAGCTCTCGAAGCCTCTTCGAGCAACCCGAACCTGGTCTCCTACGGTGGAGTGGAAGCCCGCCGTTCGACGAATGGCGGCGCGAACTTCAGCAAAATCAACACCTGGGGCGCGTACTATGGCGACCCAGCGCACAAGCTGCACGCGGATCTTCAAGGTATCAATTGCTTCCCCAACCCCAGCACTCCTGGGATCAGCGATCTCTGGTACTTCTGCACCGACGGCGGCATTTATCTCAGCACGGACGGAACGCAAACCGTCAACAACCTGTGCCTGAGTGGCCTCGGAGTTAGCCAGTACTACTCGACACACACTTCGAGCGCGGACAACACACACATCAGTGCGGGCTCCCAAGACCAAGGCTACCAACGAGGGATCTTCCAGCCCTCGACTGGCCCCGGACCCTCGACCAACTTCGATCAATTGATCAGCGGCGACTACGGACACTTGACGAGTTCGGACGGAACGCACGACCTCGTCTACTCCACGTATCCGGGCTTCATCTTGATTCAAGATGGCGAAACGAATCCTGTGATTCGAACGACTGAGTTCCCCCCTGGCGCAGATCACTTGTGGCTGCCTCCGGTAGTCGCGGACCCGACAAGCAATGGCGCCTTCTTCTTTCTTGGCGACCAGCTCTTTCGCTACACGCAGGTTTCTACGGCTAGCTGGACAAACACCGTTCACTCAAATGAGACCTTTAGCGATGGCAGCGCCAGTTACCTTTCGGCGATGGCCTTCGCACCGACGAACTCCAATCGCGTCTATGCGGTCAACAACCGAGGTCGCCTGTACAGCTCGACCGATCATGGTGTGAATTGGGCCTTGGCTGTGGGCGACGGGCCGGATAGCCACTATTTCTACGGCAACACAGTCGCGGTCAATCCAGAGGACGAGCTCGAAGCCTTCATTGGCGGATCGGGATACTCAAACGGGGCTGTGCGACGCACAAGTGATGGCGGTGCGACCTGGCACGAGATGTCGAATGGCCTGCCGTCCACCTTGGTGTATGACCTGGCCTACTCGTCGGACGGGTCCGGCGATGTCTACGCTGCAGCCGAAGCGGGCGCTTGGCATTGGGATTCGACCACCGAGCTCTGGGAGAACATCATGCAGAGCTTCACCCCCCTGACGACTTACTGGTCAATCGAAGCGGTTCCTGGACTCTCCACGAGTGAAGCCGCCATGCGTTTTGGAACCTACGGTCGAGGGATTTGGGACTACGCGATTCCGATCGGCACGAACGGAACTTGGGAGGTCTACGATGAGAACGCAAGCCCGGTCAATGTCCTGTCATTGGCCTCTGAAACGCCGCCGAACATCGGAACCACAATCCAATTTGATATTTCAGGTGGACTGATCTCAAGCGGAACCGGCTGGATCTTGGCGGGTCGCCAGCGTGGAAACCTACCGTTGTTTGGCGGGATTCAGCTCGTGGATGTTGTGGTGCGTAGCTTTAGCTTCCCGGTCCAATTTGATGGCACCGGCACGCGCACATTACCCCTACCTAACAACCCTGCCTTCCTCGGTTTGCCCTTCCGCTTTCAAGCGGTCATTCCAGATATCGCTCATCCCGGCGGACACGCCTTATCGAACGGACTGGAAGCTGTCTTCGGGTACTAGATCGACTAGGATGGTGCGCAATCATGATGCGCGCAACTCAACTTTTATTACTCACTTGCCTCGTCGCATGCGACGGGGCGAGTTCACCTTCGGAGCTTAGCGCTTCAGGGAATCCAGGCTCCCCCCAGTTCGTTTCCAGCCAAAGCTGTGCAGAATGCCACGCGGATCAGTTCGGCCGTTGGCGCGGATCGCATCACGATCTCGCCATGCAGGAAGTGGGTGCGGAAACCGTTCTCGGCGACTTTGCTGATGTCACCTTTGAAGAAGGAAAGCGGACGGCCCACTTCTTTCGCAAGGGCGCAGAGTACTGGGTGAAGACTGAGGGTCCCGATGGAGAACCGAACGACTTCAAAGTGGTCTACACCTTCGGCGCGGATCCACTTCAACAGTACCTGGTCGAGTTCCCTGGCGGTCGCTACCAATGTCTCGACATCGCCTGGGACATCAATCAAAAGCGCTGGTTCGATCTCTTCCCCGAAACTGATGTCGCGCCGGACGATGAGTATCACTGGACTGGGCGCTTTCAGAGTTGGAACTTGCAGTGCGCCGATTGCCACTCCACGTTCTTCGAGAAGAACTACGACATCGCTACAGACACCTACTCCAGTACCTGGAAGGAAATCAACGTAGGCTGCGAGTCTTGTCACGGACCCGCCAGCGGGCACGTCGACCTAGCGCGCGAATGGGCCGCGAGCGACGGCCGGCCCGACTACAGCGACTCTGGGCTTGTGGTTGACTTGAAGAAGGCCGACCCCGCTGGGGTCCTGAATTCTTGCGCAGCCTGTCACTCGCGCCGTACAGCACTGAGCAGCAGTCATGAGATCGGAGCGAGCTTCGAGGATGACTATCGCATCTCGACGCTGACCCCGGACCTCTACCACCTGGATGGTCAAATTCGCGAAGAGGTCTACGTGATGGGTTCATTCCAGCAAAGCAAGATGCACGAGAAGGGCGTCAGTTGCATCGATTGCCACGACCCCCACTCTCTCGATCTGTGGTTGCCTGGCGATTCTACCTGTTTGCAGTGCCACTCGGAGCAAGCGCCAACGGATCGCTTTCCCACCTTGCTACAGAAGGCCTACGCGGATCCCTCGCACCACTTTCATCCGATCGACTCGGAGGGTGCCCGGTGCGTCAACTGCCACATGCCGGAGACGACCTACATGGTCATCGATCCGCGGCGTGACCACAGTCTACGAGTGCCGAGACCGGATCTAACGGAGTCAATCGGTACACCCAATGCCTGCAACGGTTGCCACGAGACTGAAAGCGCAAGTTGGGCGTCGAATAAGATCACCGAGTGGTATGGGAAGGAACCGGCGGCGCATTATGGAACCGCTCTGGCCGCGACAATGACGGGCGAACGTTCGGCCATCGAAGCGCTGATGGCCCTGCCCTTTGATAGAGAACAACCAACCATCGTGCGCGCCAGCGCAACGGAACAATTGCCAGCAGGCACTCAAGTCGCAATGCAAGCCGCCATGGCGCTGCTCGGTGACGAGGGGTCCGGAACCCAACTACGCCTATCCGCCCTCGCCTTGCTGCTCGACGGACCGCCACAATTGCTCGTCGCCTTGCTCCCCGAGTATCTCGACGATCCGTGCCGAGCAATACGCATTGAGACAGCGCACGTGCTCGCGGGCGAAGCTGAAAAGCAATTGGATGAAGCCCAAACGAAGCTCTTCGAGGCAGCCTTCGCAGAGTTCGAAGCCGCTCAACTCGCCAACGCTGACTCCCCTTTCGCTCACCTGAATTTGGGTGTGATCCACGAACGGCGTGGGAAGAAGTCATTTGCCAGAGCTGCGTACAAGAAGGCTCTAACCCTCGATTCAGGCTTCTTGCCTGCTGTCTTTAATTTGGCCAGCCTGTTGAGTACGGAAGGGAAAGCCGCCGAAGCAGAAGCGCTCCTGCGTAAAGCAATCGCCCAGTTCCCCGAGGAAGGCGAGCTGAACTACTCGCTCGGCCTGCTCCTCGCTGGCACGGGTCAGCTCGAAGCGAGCACTGAGGCCTTGGCAAAGGCCGCTAGGTTCATGCCCAATCGTCCACGTGTGCAATACAACCTTGGCCTGGCTTACTCGCAACTCGGTCGAAACTCGGAAGCCGAGATCGCCCTAATCACTGCATCCAAGCTCCAACCCGACGAGCCTGACTTCATCTACGCGCTTAGCACTTTCTACCTCGGCATCGATGACTTCGAACAAGCTCTAGATGCCGCCAACCGCCTAATCGTAGCTGTGCCCGAATCTCCGGGTCCCAAACAGCTACGAGAAGAAATCCTGAAGCGCTTGAACGAGAAGCGCTGATCACACGAAGACCTGGGCCTGTGGATGAGAGAGAATCACATCGTGGTGCTTTCCCCGAGAAACGAAGCTGAGCTAGCAGAGTTCAACGAAGAGTACCGCGTGAAGATCGACACGACATTGAGAGAAGCAGCGAAAGGGTCCTTGGATGTCTATCACTTGAGTTCTGAGCAACATCAGCCTTAGGGTGCGAAGAAAAACCACAGCATGAACCCGGACAACAACGCAATGCCGGAACGGATCGGCGACTATCGCATCACCGGCGAGCTTGGTCACATCAAGTACCGCCAAGTTGGCGACCTTGCGAGCGCTACTTAGCGATGGGGTGTTCGCGCGATCGTTTTTCGCCCAGCCCTCCTACCCCATCGCTCGCCCCGCCTCAGCCCCCGGCAAGGAAGAAGACTGAGGCGCGGACCTGCGCTACGAATAGAGGAGCTGGGAGTAAGTCAGTTCCTGATCACACTCCGTGTTGACCAAAGGCTCTAGTCCTTCCTGCGCTGCCGCCTCGAAAGCCGCCTCGATCATGTTGGCGTATAACCGCCCGGTGACACGCATAGCCGCCGCCACAACGGCGAGTTCCTTTTCAGTCGGCACCAGCTCACGCAAGTAGCTTTCCATCAGTTTGTTGTGCGCTACATCGATCGCCACGTGATCGGCGATGAACGAGCGTGCACCCGCAGGTACCCCCATCTTGTCGAGTGCGCCTTGCGCGTCAGCCCCGATCGAGGTCGGCATGAACTCGAGGAAGTACACACAACCTAGGTATCCAACAGGATCCAGGTACTGCATCTGATAGTAGGCGAAGGCGATCAGGGCTGAAGTCTCAGGCAAGGGCTGTTCACTGGGAATCTGGTCCACTAAGTTGGACATCGGAATCTCTAGATTCTTCAAGTCGTTCAGCGCTAGCATGTCGTGGCTTAGTTCCGACACTGCGTGCTTCAGGAAGGCCTTGATGCACTTCCTTTGAGATCCGCGGAAGTAAGCGGTGGCATGCGCTTGTGCCTGGGGATTTTCTCGTGTTTGGTGAAACACCTGACGCATGTAGGAGCCGTATTCGGCGAGCGAAGCATTCCCAGTGACGAAGCGTGCCACGGCCGGGCGCGCCAGGAAGGCGTCGAAGGCGAGCTTGAACTCGGCGTTCATTCTGCTGACGGGATCGAAGGAATTCATGCGGCGAGTTTTTCTTTGAGGGTGGAAAGGAAGGGTGAGCCCACTGACGCAAGGTGTTCAGTGTCGTGCAGGTCAAGGCGAAGCAAAGTCGCCAAGCCATACTCGGGATGCACAAGATCTGAGCGGAGAACCCGATATCCGAGACGGTCAAAGAACGGCAGGGTGTGATCCCGCGAGTCAATGAAGTCCATTTGGACCCCACGCTCCAAACCCAACCGAAAGGTGAGCTGCGAAAGGCGCATCGCACACGCCCCACCACGACGGTCAGGCTCCACCATCAACTTGGTAGTGATGGAAATTTGCTGGCGTTCCTGGGCCGAAAGTTGGTCGAGTCCATAGAGGGAGTCGTAATTCCCCAAGGGGCCATCAGCCAACAAGTTGGAGCGCAGCGTCCCGATAACCCGCCCCCGGTCAAACGCGGCAAAGACCATTCCATGATCGTCAAGTGGTTCGCGCACTTGGCGCCTTTGATGGTCCGCGTTAATCTGCGTACGGCCCTCAAGCCCGACGTAGATTCGATAGCGGAACTCATAAACGGCTTGCCTTTCTGATGGCGCAGTTGCGAGACGGACTTCCATGGGGATACCTCTTGTTGAATGCTACAGTGCGAATCTCGGGCCGCCCTTTTCATGGGGAGCGGCGCGTCTTCACTACTGGAAGCGGAGGCATATCGAGGCGCGGACACGAAACCCTGCGATTCTTTTCCGGGCGCAGATTATCTATCAGGGCGCAAATAAGTTCGCCCTCTCGACCGCGCTAGAGGCTCTCTTCTTGGCCTGAGATCAGCCACGTACCGCTAGGTAGCGCTCAATTCGCGACAACATGAAGTCCGCGAAGAGGGCCAGGATCGCTGCCGGTACGGCGCCCGACAAGATGAGCCGGGAGTCGTTCAGGTAGAGGCCTGTAACAATGGGCTCGCCCAATCCGCCGGCGCCAATGAATGCCGCGAGAGTAGCGACACCGATGCTGATGACCGTTGCCGTTCGAATGCCTGCCATGATGGTGCGCGTGGCTAGTGGAAGCTGAATCTTGAGGAGGACTTGCAGCCTTGACAGGCCCATACCCTTCGCGGCGTCGACGAGGTCAGGATCAACTGCTTCGATACCAGCGCAGGTGTTGCGCAGGATTGGGAGTATGGCATAGAGGAAGAGTGCAACAATTGCTGAACGCACCGAGAGGCCAAGTCCAGGCACAGCGATCATCATGGCCAGAAGCGCAAGGCTCGGAACGGTCTGCATAATGCTCGCGAGCCCCAGGCTCAGGCGCCGCGCGACGGAGTTCGTCGTGATCCAGATCCCCAAAGGGATTGCAAAGAGGGCGGCGAGCAATACAGAAATAATTGTGAGTTGGAGGTGCTCAACAACCAAGCGCAAGGTCTCACTCCATCGACTTGCGAAGTAGCCAACTAGACTCTGCTCAACCGTACCCTGCGACTCAAGCGACTTTGCAATCAGGCCCTTCGAGTTGAGAAAGTCGCGCGCGACATCTCGGAATTCACGTCGGTCGACTTCAACCTCATAGTTCAGCGTCGTCATCTCTTCGTCGGAAATTTGAAAGGCAGCGCGCTGCAGTGTGGCGCGTAATTTCGGATAGCGCGAGAGCGCCTCAGCACGCACGATTGGCGCTGCATTGTACGGGGGAAAGAAGCCGCGATCATCAGCGAGGACCGTCAAGGAATAGCGCAAGAGCTTGCCATCCGTCGAATAAGCGTCGATCAGGTCAATCTCGCCTGCAGCCATCGCCTCGTAGGCGAGGCCGTGTTCCATACCATTGACCTTGCCCAGCTTGAGGCCATAGAAAGGAGACAGCCCTGCGTAGCCATCGCTACGCTCAACAAATTCATGGCTGAAACCGGCCCGCAACTTGCTGGCATGCGGGATCAAATCGGAGATAGATCGCACGCCAAGTTCAGTTGCACGCTCGGCGTTCATGGCCAAGGCGTAGGTGTTGTTCAAGCCAAAGGGTTGCAACCATTCGATGCCATAGCGCGAACGAAACTCTTCTTCGACTTGCAAGAAGGTCGAAAGTGAGTCGCCTATTCCGCCCTCTCTCTTCAAGATCGCAGACCAGCCCGTGCCTGTGTATTCAGGATAGACGTCGATCTCGCCTGCTTCGAGGGCCGCGAAACAAACCAAGGTCCCACCGAGTCCACTGCGATGCTCAACTTCCAACGCCGTGTGTTCCTCGATCAGTAGCGCCATTAACTCCCCGAGGATGCGTGACTCGGTGAAGTTCTTGCTGCCAATAACTACTTGCTCTTGCGCACGCCCTGCGCCTGCCAAAAGAAACGCCAGGACGAGCACCAAGACACGGCAAAACTTATTGCGCAGCATCTTCCAACTCCAAGTAGCGAGCCACTTCTGGTGATCCGGGATTGGCGGAAAGTTCCGCCTGTGTCCCGACACACGCCAATTCACCGTCGATCAAGAGCGCTACACGGTCGCCAAGGAGAAAGGCCTCGCGCAGGTTATGAGTAACGAGCAAGATCGTTTTCCCCACCGTTCGGCAGAGCTCAAGAAACTCATTCTGTAAGTCCGAACGAGTCATGGGGTCCAAGGCGCTAAAAGGTTCATCCATCAGAAGGATCGCTGGATCGAGGGCAAGGGATCGCGCGACTCCCACTCTCTGCCTTTGGCCTCCAGAAAGCTGGCTGGGGAGGCGATCACCAAATTCCTTCGGATCGAGGCGAACGAGTTCCAGTAATTCATCGACTCGCTCACGAGTCGCTGACGCCGACCATTCTTCTAGACCGCACAAGATTCCCACGTTCTGGCGAACCGTCATGTGAGGGAAGAGCCCACCGCTTTGGATGACATACCCGATTCTCCTTCGTAGTCGAATCGGATCACCAACCAAGTTGTCCTCACCTTCGACAAGCACGCGCCCAGAACTCAGCTCTGTCATACGATTGACCAGGCGCAGGGTACTTGTTTTGCCCGAGCCGCTCGGACCGATCAAGCAAACCGTTTCGCCCTTCTCTACCGACAGGTTCAGATCGCGCACAGCGACTACCGCCCTACCATCGCCTCCTTCGGCGTAGGTCACACCAGCGTGCTCAAACTCAATCATCAAACCTGCGGCTCCCCAAATGAGATGTGGAAGTGCAGGTGCTTGGAATCTTGATACTCACCGAGATTCGTCAAGACCCGAGCAGCTCCATGCGTCTGCATCACTTCCTTAGCCACGGCCCGAACGACGTCGAGCAGCTCGTGCAAGACCGTCACTGCGTTCTCACCGAGATCGACCAAGGAAGGAACATGCTCCTTGGGAATGGCCACGATGTGTACCGGCCAAAAGGGCCGCGTATGGTGGAAAGCTAAAACCGTCTCGGTTTCTTTCACCACGTCTACCTTGATCCTTCCGCTCAACACTTCCTCGCAGTAGAAGTCGTCCATGGGGAGATGATAGCGTCTGTGCCATGACCTCCAAATCTCAATGAATCAATCAGAAGCTCCTTCCCAAGCGCTTGGCCGGATTTCAGCCCTCTGGCGCCATCCGGTGAAGTCAATGCTCGGCGGGCCTTGCGACGAGCTTGCACTCAATTCACGCGGAGTGGTCGGCGATCGGCTTTTCGCGGTACGCACCCCCGAGGGCAAGCTGGGAAGCGGCAAGGACTCCACGCGCTTTCAACGCATCGAAGGCTTGTTTAAATTCAGCTCGAGCTATGACGGGGACGTTCCAATCGTCACCTTCCCGGGCGCTCGCACGCTGCGCGGCGATGACTCCAGTATGGATGGCCGCCTCGCGCAAGAGTTAGGCCTCCCCGTTTCTCTCGCACGTGAAGACGAAGTCGAACACTTGGACGCAGGACCCGTTCACTTGCTCACGACTGCTGCCTTGCGCTGGCTGGGCACGGGGCTGGGCGAGGGTCCAGCGGATGCACGCCGCTTTCGCCCAAACCTGGTCATTGACGCAGAAGGCGAGTCTCAAGTGGAACGTGAATGGCTCGGCCAGGAATTACGCATCGGCGAAGAAGTCAGGCTGCGTATCAGCGCCTTCACCGAACGCTGCTGCATGACCGGGATGCCTCAAGCAGACCTGGGCAGTGACGCCCGGGTGCTTAAATATCTCGCTGCTTTTTCCGAAGCCCAATTCGGCGTCTATGCCGAAGTTATCCAAGCTGGAACGATCCGTGTCGGCGACACCGTCCGGCATTAGGCAGAGCCTATTCCTCGCTGTACAGGAAGCCTTTCCAGTTCAGAGACCACCACTCTTCCCAACGCTTCACGCCAGCAAATCGCTCGGTCCCAGGACCGCGGGGATCAAAGGCAAACTGCTGGCTAGTAATCGCTCGAAGGGCACTAATCGCTGATTCACGGGCTCCAGCGTCAGTGTCGTTGAGAAGCTCAATCAAGTCCTGGACCGCCGAGCGAGCGTTCATGCTCTCCAAGATCCGGGCCGAGAGCGTGCGAATGTACGCGTCTTGATCCTCTAAGAGCGGCGTGATGTGGCGAACAACTCCTTGCTCCTCAACCACAGCTAGGGCAAAGAGCGCAGTCACTCTTTCGACCGGGTCTTCACTCTTCAACTGAATGACAAGTTGACCGACATTGGCGCTTGGAATCAGAGTCTTTTCAAGGATCGGGGTCTCGCCCTTCGCCTCCGCTAAATCTTCTTCCAAGATCTCGAACACGCGCGCCTGGAGAAACAGCAACTCTTTTTCCACGTCGTCAATCTTGCTTACCATGTCACCAGCGCTGAACAGCAGTTCTATTTCTACCGGCGCGGACGCTTCCAGGTCCCCACCATTCTGCTCAACTTGGCCTTCACCTAGCGCTTCACGCAACTCGCCGAGATGTCGCTCGAACTCGTCAAATCGTTTGAGCTCTGCGTAGACAGCATCCTCAGCAATGCGCTTCGCTCCGCCGACCATGCCCTCGCGGGTTCCGAGTTGACGTTGATGTACCTTCTCAATCCGTGTGTCGACCGCTGCGATTTCCTCCCTGATGGAGTGCGAAAGCCCTTCAACTCGGTAGAGCAACGAGACCACAGCAACGATGGTAAGAACGATCGAAACGGAGGCCAGTGCCGCACCAATCCCCGGAGTGATGAGCGCCCGCGGCCGCCTAGGCGCACCACTATTGGCCTTCATCTCGGGCAAAAGTTTGCCCCCCATTGCCGTATTGCATGAGACGCAGACGACACGGTCGTCATTGACAAAAGCTTTTTTGGAATCGATGTCGCTACGCGGCACCGCCTCCTGGCAAAGATCACAAAAGTAGAGTTCCATAAAATAAAGGCGGCCTGCAGCAGATAGGCGCCCTGGCCGCTCCGGTTTCTCAGGGAGTCGGATGAATGATGTCCGCAGGCAGTATGTCGTCCCCCGCCTGCGGGTGCGAAACATAGGTGCCGTCGTTCTGCGGCATCCCTCTTCCACAGCGGTCCAGGGCGGTATAAACGCCCAAACAGACAACGTTGGCCAAGTTCAAGCTGCGGATGCCCTCTCGAATGGGAATGTAAACGCATGAGTCCTGATGGGCCTCGAGCAGGTTTTTGGGTAAGCCCTTGCCCTCCTGGCCAAAAAGCAGGACGTCATCACTCTCGAACTTGGTGTCGAACAGCGACTGACCTCCCCGCGCCGAGAACAATTTCAGACGCTCGGCCAGGGGCCTGTCCGAGGTCTTCGCAAGCTCTCCCTGCGCCACTTTCCAATCCTTGTGCACGTGCAAGTCCACCATCGGCCAATAGTCGAGCCCTGCGCGCTTCAGGTAGCGATCCTCAAGGGAATAACCCAAGGGTTCGACCAAGTGCAAACGCAGTCCGGTTGCAGCAGCCAGTCGTGCGGCGCATCCAGAGTTGTGGGGAATCTCGGGGTAGAGAAGGACGATTTCCATTCGTTCAATTATTGGGATTAGGAGGAGCCAACCGAACAAGCAAGTAGCAGAGATATGGATCTATTGCTCTTGTATGCAGTGGAGTTCTCAGTTTCGCTTATTCGCGCCATTGTCAGAAGCCGAGAGCTTGCCGTAGTCTTCGCAATCGATAAACCAGTGACCGCCTCACGAGGCCGAAGCTACCACCCGGCTGGCTCGCACATTGCGAGCATCAGCGCATTTTTGATCCCCTCCCGAATCATGCCCAAGATCACCTTTCCCTCCGCTGGCACGAGCTTTGACGTTCCCGCCGGCACCTCTTTGCTCGACTTTTGTCAATCCAACGACACCCCGGTGGACTTTGGTTGCACGACCGGCGCCTGTGGAACTTGCACTTCCGTCATCATCGGTGAGGCTGGATCCGTCCCCGAAGCTGACGAGGACGAAGTCGAAATGCTCGAACTCACCACTGACAAGCCGAACGCTCGTCTTGTGTGCCTTTGCTCGGTGAATGGCGACATTACCGTCGAGCCGATCTAAGACTGCGCTAGAGTGGCGCCATGAGCGCCAAACTAGAAAACCCTGCGGCTGATCTGCGTGTAGTTAGCCTGCTGCCTTCCGCCACCGAAATTGTCTGTTTACTCGGCGGTGAAGCGAACCTGGTTGGGATTTCGCATGAGTGCGATTTCCCCGCTGGGGTCACGCAAGCTCCTGTACTCACTTCCAGCAAGGTCGACTTCTCTCCGAGTTCGCTGAAGATCGATCAGGACGTGCGCGCCTTGATGGGAACAGCCCTCGCGGTCTACGACATCGACACGCAGAAGCTGCAAGAGGTCAAGCCCGATATCATCGTTACTCAGGATCTGTGTGACGTTTGCGCGGTTTCCTACGAGGACGTGAAGCGTGCTTGCAACGAGTTGTTGCCGAACACACGCATCGTCAACTTGCATCCGACTCGTTGGTCGGAGGTCATGGATGACGTGCAGAAAGTCGCGGAGGCCTTCGGGAATCCTGAACGCGGCGCCTATGAAGTTGCGCAGCTTGAAGAGCGCCGCCTGAAGATCAAGGAGCGCGCCGCTGCCCTCTCCTCGCGCCCCAAGGTCCTGACTATTGAATGGATCGATCCGGTGATGGTCGGCGGCACTTGGATGCCCGAATTGGTGGATGCCGCGGGCGGCGAAGCGCTGGTCACTACAACCGGCGACCACGCCCCCACCTTATCCAAAGAGCAGCTCGCTGCCCTCGATCCGGCGCCCGACGCGGTCCTAATCAAGCCCTGTGGATTCAAGCTCGAACGCACCTTCTCCGAGCGAGCGGTTCTCGACCAGCTTTTCGAAGGTCTCGATTGGCCCGCCTTGCGCGACGGCCGGGTTTGGATCGCTGATGGCAATGCCTTTTTCAACCGACCCGGGCCGCGTTTGGTCGAGTCCATAGAAATTCTGGCCGCCTGCCTGCATCCGGAAGAATTCCCAGAGTTCGTGGAACGCCATGCCTCTTCTTATGTGAAGTATTAGCCTTGGGTGTTCTTGAACCGGTTTGCCAAGAGGTCCAACTCCTTTCCTGACGGTGCTTTGCGGATTTTGGCCCCTTAGACGACCGCAACGGTGGTCCTGGACGCCAGAATCCGAAAAGTGCCGCCAAAAGAGGAGAACGAGACAAAGCCGACTTGTTAGGACTGCAGGCGAATGGACTCGTGAATACTCCGGACTAAGGCCAGTTTCCGCCCCTAGCGAGGCTCTCTGGCGGAGACGGCGACCCTCTCTATTTGTTATGCTGCGCGATCCAATGAAACCGCCCATGCCCTCCGAAGACCTCAAATCACCCTCCACCGCACCGTCTGCGCGAAAATTGCGTCCGGACCCGGCGACCACAGCCCACGGCGGGCGTAAGCCTTCGTGGCTGAAAGTGCCCCTGCCGACTGGCGAAGAGTTTGTACGGCTCAAGGAGATGACGCAGAAACTCGGACTCCACACGGTTTGCGAGGAAGCGCGTTGCCCCAACATCGGCGAGTGCTGGAAAGGCGATCACGCGACCTTGACCTTGATGGTGCTTGGAGATGAGTGCACACGCCGTTGCCGGTTTTGCGCAGTCAAGACCGTCGACAAAGCCGCCGCGCCCGATCCTGATGAGCCGCGCAAGGTTGCGGAAGCCGTCGCCGAGTTGCGCACGGGCTACGTCGTGATCACCAGCGTCGATCGCGATGACCTGTCAGACGGTGGCTCGGGCCACTACGCCTCCTGCGTGCGCGAGATTCGCGAGCGTTCGCCGCGTACTGTGATCGAAACGCTCATACCTGACTACACGGGACCAAACCTCGCGACACTGGTCGCAGCCCGCCCCGATGTGCTCGCCCACAACGTCGAAGTCGTCGACCGACTGCAACGCAAGATCCGCGATCCGCGCTGTTCCTTTGAACATTCGCTGGACACTTTGCGCGAGTCCAAGAAACTCGCGCCGGATATCTTCACCAAATCATCGCTGATGCTCGGACTCGGAGAGTCCCACACCGAAATCGTCGAAGCGCTTGAAGGCCTGCGAGAAGCAGGCGTCGAGTTTTTGACGATTGGTCAGTATCTGCGCCCTTCTCCCAACCACGCACCGGTCCTGGAGTACGTAACTCCCGAGCGCTTCCTCGAGTACAAACAACTCGGCACAGAACTCGGCTTCCTTTACACCGCATCAGGTCCCCTCGTCCGATCGAGCTACAAGGCTGGCGAGTTCTTCGCCGAACGCCTTGTGCACGAACGTCGCCAAGTATCGCAGCCCGCTTCCTAAAGCGCGGCGCACGATTCTCACCCAACTAGCTGCACACTTATGAGTACCAGCGAATTGCTCTCCGTCATCGAGGCGGACGGCGCCGCCCCCGGCCACGACACAGGCCTTTCCAAGAAAGAACTCGTGCACCTATATCGTGCAATGGTTCTGACCCGTGCTTTCGATACCGCTTGCATGAACTTGCAGCGTTCGGGACAGATCGGTTTCTCGATTCCCAACAAGGGAGTCGAAGCTACATCCGTCGGAGCGGCCAGCGCCTTCCGCAAGGATGACATGTTCTTCCCGAGCTATCGCGACTTCGGTGTGCCGCTTTATCACGATGTCGAGCCCGTGGAGATGATGCACAACATGTTCGGCAACGGTTCGGACACCAGCAAGGGTCGCCAGATGCCCGTGCACTTCAGCTTCGATGATCCGATCCGCTTGGTTTCGATTTCGTCGCCGATCGGTACGCAAATCATTCAAGCAGTCGGCGCGGCCTACGCCTTCCAACAACGCGGCGAAGACAAGGTCTGCATGGCGAGCTTCGGCGACGGCGGCACTTCGAGCGCTGGCTTTCACTCGGCACTCAATTTCGCCGGCGTGTGGAAAGCACCTGTCGTCTTCCTGTGCCAGAACAACGGCTACGCCATCTCTTGCCCCAGTGAAGGGCAAACGGCCTCCGAGAGCTACGCGATCAAGGGCATCGCCTACGGCGTCCCGGGTGTAAAGGTAGACGGCAACGATGTCTTCGCTGTGCGTCAAGCAACCGTTGAAGCTGTCGAGCGCGCACGCCGCGGCGACGGCCCGACATTGATCGAGTGCGTCACTTTCCGCATGGGCGGGCACTCCACCGCCGACGACCCGACCAAGTACGTACCTGCTGATATCATGGCCGCCTGGGCCAAGCGTGACCCGATCGACATTCTCGAACGCGCACTCTTGAAAATGAAGGTGCTGACTAAGAAGAAGTTCGCCGAGATCAAAGAGGAAGTCGCCGAACTCACCCTCGCAGCAGGCAAGACCGCTGCGAGCATTGCCCCGCCGAAACTCGAAGAAATCTTTAGCGACGTCTACGAAGAGATTCCCGAGCACATCCGCCGTCAAGGCGCACAAGCTTTCGACCTCGCCAAACGCAAGGGCGACGCCAACGCCGGCGACGGCGAGTTCCCGCTCTAAACACCATCTACCGCACCAAGTCCACGAGTTCCTAGCTGCGCGCCGCAAGAGGCGCGCGCATCACCATGGCAAATATCACACTACTCAAAGCCGTCAACGAAGGTCTACGTACCGCGATGCAGAACGATCCTAGCGTTCTGTGCTTCGGCGAGGACGTTGGTCCCAAGGGCGGCGTTTTCCTGGCAACGGAAAACCTCACTTCAGAGTTCGGCGAGCAACGCTGCTTTGATACTCCGCTTTCGGAAGACGGTATCGTCGGAGCCGCAATCGGCATGGCCATGAATGGTCTGCGCCCCGTCGCAGAGATTCAGTTCCAGGACTTCATCTACCCCGCTTTCGACCAAATCGTTTCGGAAGCCGCCAAGATGCGCTATCGCTCCGGTGGTCAGTACACGGTGCCGATGGTGATTCGCACGCCCTATGGCGGCGGTATCCGCGGTGGTCTTTACCACAGCCAGTCGGGTGAGGCGTACTTCTGCCACACGCCCGGATTGAAGGTGGTTATCCCTTCCACTCCCTACGATGCGAAGGGACTCCTGATAGCGGCCATCAAGGATCCCGATCCGGTCCTGTTCATGGAGCCCAAGGCGCTTTACCGCACCCTCAAAGGAGAAGTTCCGGACGGCGAGTACACGGTAGATCTTTCGACCCTGCGATCCGTGCGCGAAGGTGAAGACGTCACAGTCTTCTGCTATGGCGCTATGGTCAGTGCAACGGAGAAAGCCGCCAAGGCGGCCGCCGAAAAAGGCATCGACGTCAACATCGTCGACTTGCGCACTTTGCTACCCCTCGACGAGGTGGGCGTTTTGGAACACGCCAAACGCACCGGCCGCGTCGTCATCGTTCACGAGGCTCCGCGCTTCTGCGGTTATGGCGCCGAAGTCTCCGCAATGATTGCGGAGAACGTCATCGAATACATGGAAGCGCCGATCAAGCGCGTCACGGGCTTTGACACGCCCTTCCCGAACACTCTCGAGCATCACTACATGCCCGATGAACGTCGCATCTTGGACGCCATCGAAGAGATCCACGCTTACTGAGCCTTTCGCTCATAAAGACAACGAACAGCACAACTGAAATGGTTCTAGAATTCAAACTCCCCGACATTGGAGAAGGCGTTGCCGAGGGCGAGATCGTCCAGTGGCTCGTCAAGACCGGCGATGACATTGCCGAGTTCCAAAACATCGTCGAGGTCATGACCGACAAAGCAACGGTCGAAATCCCCTCCCCGGCACCGGGCAAGATGGGCGAGATCCTCGCCCAAGCGGGCGATGTAGTTCCGGTGGGCACCGTGATCTTCACCATAGTCACGGACGGAGCTAGCGCCGCTGCGCCAGCGAAGAAGGAAAAGGTTGCGGCAGTAGCTGCGCCCGCTGCTGCAACTGCAGCACCTGTCGCGATCGCCACAGCACCGGTTATTTCCAGCAACAGCAAGGTCCTCGCGGTTCCTAGCGCCAGACGCGTCGCACGCGAGTTGGGCGTGGACTTGGGCCTCGTAACCGGTACTGGCCGTAACGGCGTTGTACGTCGTACGGATGTAGAAGCTTTCCAAGGTAGCGGCGGGCTCGCAAGCAGCGCGCCTGCGGCCGCCATGGCTGTAAACGCTGGCGGCGAAACACGCAAACCCTTCCGCGGCGTGCGTCGCAAAATTGCTGAAGCGATGACGCGCTCCGCCTTCACAGCGGTGCACTTCACCATCGTTGAAGAAGTCGACGTTACGGATTTGGTCGAGTTGCGCGCCACCGCCAAGCACATCGGTGCTCAGCAAGAGATCAAGGTCACCTACATGCCCTTCATCATGAAGGCCGTGGCGAATGGCTTGATGAAGTTTCCGATGCTCAACGGCCACCTCGATGAGGGCGCCAATGAAATCGTGAACTGCAACTACGTCAATCTGGGCATCGCAACGGACACGCCCAACGGCTTGATCGTTCCGGTGATCAAGGACGTGCAGAATAAGGGTATCTTGCAGCTCGCTGAAGAGCTCGGCGAACTCGCCGCGCGCACCCGCGACGGTAAGGTCAAGCCCGAAGAGCTTTCGGGCAGCACCTTCACCATCACCAACGCGGGAAACATTGGCGGCACGCTTGCGACACCAATCATCAACTTCCCGGACATCGCCATCATGGGCGTGCACCGCTTGATGAAGAAGCCCGGAGTGATTAGCACACCGGACGGCGACGAGATCGCGATCCGTCAGTTCATGAACTTCTCTTGCAGCGTTGACCACCGTCTTGCGGACGGTGCCGACGGCGCGCGCTTCCTCGCTTGGATCCGTGTCCTCCTCGAAACGCCCGGCCTCCTGGCCCTATGAGCCCGACTGCGACCGTGTCCAAAAACGAACTGTTCCAAATCATCGACCCGCAAGGGAAGGTGGTCGACGACTTCCCGAAGCTCTCGAAAAAAGAGCTACGGGATCTGTTCGTGAGCATGACGCGGGTGCGTTGCCTAGACGAGCGTATGCTCAATTTGCAGCGTGCCGGTCGCGTAGGCTTCGTGGGAACCTCCACGGGCCAAGAAGCCGCCATGATCGGTTCGGCTTCGGCTCTGGAAAAGCGCGATTGGCTGTGGTCTGGCCTACGTGAAGGAGCGGCCGCCGTTATGCGCGGCTTGCCTCTGTCGGAGTACGTGGCGCAGATGTACTGCAATGCGAACGACACGGCCAAGGGTCGCCAGATGTGCAACCATTTCCAGCACAAGGGCTCCAATTACCCGAGCTGGTCGAGTGTGATCGGAACTCAGATTCCTCACGGCGTGGGCGCGGCCTTCGCGGCCAAGCAACGTGGACTCGACGAAGTTCATGCGATCTACTTCGGAGACGGCGCTTCAAGCTCCAACGGCTTCCACAGCGGTATGAATTTCGCCGCAGTTTGGAAGGCCCCCTGCGTCTTCGTCTTGGTCAACAACGGCTGGGCCATCTCGGTTCCGGCCCGTAAGCAAACTGCTGCGGCGAATTTCGCCGTAAAGGCCAAAGCCTACGGAATGCCCGGCGTGGACGTAGACGGCAACGATGTGATCGCCTGCCGCGAAGCGATGCGCTTAGCGGTCGAGCGCGCACGCTCCGGAGGTGGTCCGGGACTCGTCGTCCTCAACACCTATCGCATGGGCGGCCACTCAAGCTCCGATGATCCGAGCAAGTACCGCACGGACGAAGAGGTCGCACCCTGGACCGCCCGCGATCCGCTGGCGCGTTACGAGTCCTACTTGCTCTCCAAGGGCATTTTGAAGAAGGGCGATGCGGCCAAGATCACTGAAGAACTGAATACGGAGATCGACGCAGCCATCCACACTCAAGAAGTGGTCCCGCCGATGTCTTGGCGCACACTTGTCGAGGATGTCTACGCTGAACTTCCAGCGCACCTGCGCCATCAATACAACGAATTCCTGCGAATCGAAAAACGCTATGGCGAAGCCCGTCCCGGTGACGGCGCCTTCCCTCTCTAGCCACGATCCCTCTCCACCCCTTCGCTTCTTAGAAGCCACCGCTCCCTCATGAGTTCTCCTCGCAAAGTCGTCATCATTGGTGCCGGCCCCGCCGGTTATGTCTGCGCGATCCGTCTGGCCCAATACGGTCAAGAAGTCACCGTCATCGAACGCGATGAAGTTGGCGGTACTTGCCTCAATGTCGGCTGCATCCCTTCCAAGGCGATGATCGCCGCTGGTTCCTTGAAGGAGCGCATCAAAGAAGCGCACCAGATGGGCATCGTGGTGGGCGAGGCCAAGGTCAAGGTCGATCAGCTCGTCGAATGGAAGGCTGGCATCGTCGGCAAACTTACCGGCGGCGTCGCGGGTCTCCTCAAAAACCACAAGTGCAAGGTGATCAAGGGAACCGCCAAACTGCTCGACAAGAACACGGTTCAGGTCGACGGTCCCGATGGCAAGACCAAGATCAAGTGCGACGACATCGTTATCGCTACCGGCTCAATCCCGATCGAGATTCCCGGCTTTGAGTTCGACGAGAAGAACGTTTGGTCTTCGACCGGTGCTTTGGCGCCCAAGAAGCTGCCCGAACACCTCGTCGTAATCGGCGGCGGCTACATTGGCCTCGAACTCGGCTTCATGTACAGCAATCTCGGCAGCAAGGTCACCGTGCTCGAAGCTACCCCTGGCGCCCTTCCCGGCCAAGACCGCGATTGTGTCAAGGTCATCGAACGCTCGCTCAAGAAGCGCAAGATTAAGTTGATGACCGAGACCTTTGCGCTCGGTTACGAGAAGAAGGGCAAGAAATTCGAAGTGCGCGTCAAGAAGGGCGGCAAAGAGGACACGGTCGAGTGCGATCAAATCCTCTCCACCGTTGGACGTCGCCCCTACTCCGAAGGCTTGGATTTGGAGAAGGCTGGCCTCAAGACAGATGAACGCGGCTTCCTCCAAACCAACGATCAGATGCGCACCAGCGTGCCGAACATCTACGCCATCGGCGATATCGCCGGACAACCGATGCTCGCACACAAGGGCAGTAAGGAAGGTGTCGTTGCAGCAGCAGTGATCGCGGGCAAGCCCGACCGCTACGACGTGCGCTGCGTCCCTGCCGTTATCTTCACCGCGCCTGAAATGGCTTCGGTTGGCGAGAGCGAAGAACAACTCACCGAACGCGGCGTGAAGTTCAGCGTAGGCAAGTTCCCCTTCGCAGCTTCCGGTCGCGCCATGAGCTTGATGGAAACCGAAGGCTTCGTGAAGGTCATTGCAGACGCCGAAACCGATGAGCTGCTCGGCGTACATATGGTTGGCCCGGAAGTCACTGAGTTGATCGCAGAGGCTGCCCTCGGGATCGAGATGGGCGCCACCGCCGAGGACATCAGCCGTACGATCCACGCGCACCCGACGCTTCCCGAAGCGATGATGGAAGCCGCCGAGTCCGTGCATAAGATGGCGCTCCACATCTTCCAAAAGCCCTAATGACCGAAGGCACCCTCTTGGAAGTGCGGCGCCTCGGCCGCTCTAACTTCGCCGATGCGCTCCGCATCCAAGAGGAAGTGCTCAGTGCGCGCATTGCTGGCGAAACCAGCGATGTGCTACTCCTCACCGAGCACGAGCCGATCATCACCTTAGGCCGAAAAACGCCAAAGGAAGATCTTCCGGCGACTGGCGTTCCGACCGTGGAAGTCTCCCGTGGCGGCGAAGCGACCTATCACGGCCCCGGTCAAGTCGTCGCTTATCCGATCCGCTCGCTGCCGGAGGGTAAGCGCGACTTGCACAAGTACCTTCGCGACTTGGAGCAAGTCGTGATCGGTGTGCTGTCCGAGTTCGATATCGAAGGTCATCGCGTTCCGGACTTAACTGGCGTGTGGGTTGGCGAGCAGAAGATTGCGTCGATCGGTGTGGCCGTGCGCCGCTGGACAACTTGGCATGGTTTGGCCCTCAACGTCTTCACGGACCTCACAGCTTTCCAAGGCTTCTCCCCCTGCGGTTTGAGCCCAAATGTGATGACGCGCATGTGTGATCACAGCGAAATGCCGCCGGGAACAACACTCGTCGAAGTCCTGCTCGTCAAACACATGTGCGAAGTCTTTGGCTACGACCTCCCGCCTCCCCCGCCACTCAAACAGCCCGAACCAAGTCGCTTCCCTGACTTGCCGATCTTTCCGGGTTAGCGAATACGGTGTCGCCTTCGCGTCTGCGGCCTCTCCAGCCAAGAGTCAGGCCTCACCGAGAAACCCAGTAGCCTCGTCACATGCCTGTGCAAGTTGCCAGCGATAGGGTTGGGATCTTGCGGCTAGTGCTTTGCTGAGTCGAAACGAAAACTACAACACCCGCCCGACTCGCAGCCCATAGATCACCAGCAAGGACACGTCTGTTGCGTTAGAAAGTCGCGACCTTCTCGAGGCTCCCATCGCCGTCCAAATCTCCAGTTTGAGAATTTGGCGCGAGCTGACTCTCCCATTCGAGCGGCAAGACGTCCAAGACTCCATCCCCGTCTAGATCGGCAAAGCCCGCCTTCAACGCAAGCGGAGTCCCATGAGGTAGCGGTTTTGGATACACGCCTTCTTGGAAGCGCCGCGCGCTATAGCGCGCCTCCGCGAGAATAGAAAGCAAGACTCCCTCACCCGCGCTGTCCTCGCCAAACACAACGCTGGCCGTGGGCACGACACAGTCGAGCAGCGGGCCGCTCGTTGACTCCAAGCGCAGCTCCGAGTCGAAGTGATAGATCATCAGGCGTCCGTAGCTCGCTGGGTCTGTGCGCCACACGAGCAGTTCATCACGTCCATTATCGTTCACATCCCACAATGCGAATCCCGTGTGTTCGACCGGAGCGATTCGTCGAACTAAGGACGCACGCTCGACCCCGCTCTTCTTGGTGAGAAAGAGATCCCCCGGCCCACCATCCAATCCGCCGTACAGAGAAGCTAAGCCCGCGAGGTCCGAAAGTGCTGGCTCGTCGCGCCGTGCATCGTAGTTCGCGTGCATAACGGCAGCCTCATCCAGACTGTGACCGAGGCCGAACACATGGCCAAGCTCATGCAAGACGACCTGTGCGAGAGGCAAGCCATCCGCGCCTGTCTTGGACCACCCACGATCGGCATCGATGTGCACAAAGCTCTGCTCTGACACGGGCCCGGCGTGGGCGACGCTCGTGTCGTATCCGAACGCGATGCAATTGTCGTGGGCCCCGCGGCGCCATGCGTAGAGCACATCGAAGTCCTCGCTCCCAGTCGATTCCGAGAGTTCCACGAGACCGGTAGCATTCCAAGTCGTCACTGCTTCTCGAACACACTCCGCCAAGACTCCTGGAGCCAAGGGAGAGTCGCTATCGTCGATACGCACGCGCAGGGAGGGCGGGCCGCTCAACCGGCCGCGCACGGTAAAGCTGGGAACCAGGGCTGAAGTTAGTTTCGCTGGTTGCGACTCTTCGCCCGAGCCGCAGGCGCACGCCGAGACAAGAAGAAGCGCCCCACCGACTCTTCGAATGGGGCGCCTCAATACTCTGTTCCTGGAAAGCTGTAGCTGCAACTACAGGTCTTCCAAGAAAGCGATCAGTTCGGCTTGCTGCTCGGGCGTCAAGCCCTCATAGGAAACCCGTGCGCTGTCACCTTCAGAGAAGTGTGCACGAATGGCTCCGTCAAGATCTTCGCCGCGACCGTCATGCATGTAGGGCGCCGTATCGCTAATGCCCCAAAGAGGCGCAGTTCGATACATGCCAACACCTGCGCCGTCTTCACTCATGCCGCGGAAGTCTGTGGGCATCACGTTGTGTAGGAGCAAGTTCGAGTACAAGTTCACGGGACCCTGCGGTCCTGCCAACGTGGGAATGTGACACACGGCGCACCCGACTTGCTCGAAGAGAATCTCGCCAGCAGCCACTTCTGGTGCGGTGGATCCCTTGCGTTCGGGAGCTGCGATCAGACGCATGAACATTTTCAGGTCCTCGAAGTCGCGGAAGGACAACTCGGGATCCATGACTTCATCGCTGTCGCCGTTGGGCGTCAAGCTGCGACTATCGTCGGGTGTTGTGATACCACACTCGCCGAGCATCGCATCGCGACCAAAGTCGGTGACTAGAGGCAACTGAGCCTTCCAGCCAAACTTGCCGATCTCAATGTGACCGTTCACATTGATACGCCTGGCTACACCAAAGACTCCGTCGAGGTTTGAGTCCGCAATGTCTTCATTGGCAGTGATCACGTCATCGGGAATTTCACTGACGAGACCCAAGCCAAGAGTCGAAGGCGTTTGGCGTTGTTCGAACACATCCGCACCCAAGCTGCACTCTTCACGGAAGGGAACGAAGGGCGGGAACAGCTTGCTGAGACCCTGTCCACCTTCCAAGTTGGTGAAAGGTCCAGCGCCACCGTTGTCATTAGCAAAACGCGAAACGTTGAGCTCAAGGCCGCCAGCACCGCCTATCACAGGATCTTGGTGACAGCCGCGACAACTATCCGAGTTCATTCCCGGAGCACCCAGCCCCGTCGAACGATGAAAGTCGCGATCGAAGACTTCGAGGCCGCGGTTGAACATTCCGACCTCTTGCGCGCTCAAGCCACCGATCGGTCCGCCAAGCTTGGTGGAGTTCGTCGGGCCGCTCAGTTGAGCCTGGGGCGGGGCCAAGAAGGCCGTAGTGACCATGCCGTAGGAAACGAGCCCAAGAAGCCCCAAGGGCATTGTGATGCGATTGAACTTCATTAGAGCTTCTCCAGGAATTCGATGATCTCGGCGCGTTCCACCTCGGTCAGGCCGACAAAAGCGTCACGTGAAGCTTGAGCCTCACCGCCGTGCATTTCGATCGCTTGCTCCAAGGTTTCCGCGCGACCATCGTGCAAGAAGGGAGCCGCCATCGAGACGCCCCACAGGGGTTGGGTGCGGTATTCATGACCATTCGTGTGGGTATCGATGGTTGAGAATTGCGGGGTTCCGAAATTCAAACCGTCCGCCAGTTCAGTGCCCATGGCGTGCAGCAGAAGGTCGCTATAAGCATTCACCGGACCACGCGTCGAAGGCAAGCTCGGGATGTGGCAAGCTGTGCAGCCAATCGTTTCGAACTGCGCCTCGCCGTTCAGAGCTGCGGGCGTGAACTCCTTCGGTGTGGGCGGCGCGAGAAAGCGCGTAAACGCGATCAGATCGCCCAGATCGTCATGACTGATCTCCGGATCCGGGACGCCATCATTGTCCGTCGTGGGAGCGTTCGGATTGGTCGTTCCCTGGAACGGCGCCATGCTGGAGCTCACTTCAGAAGCTTTACCGAGGAAGGGATCGCTCGTGACGCCCATCTGGTTCTGCAGCGGCGCACGAGTAAAGACCTCCAAGTTGTTCACTTGAGCTTTCACTCCGAAGCGCCCGACCAAGCCGTCGTCAGTGTTGTAGCGCCCACTGATGCCGTCGCTATTGATATCGTGCGGATCTGAGTTGCCGATGATCGTCTCGTTAGTGATGAACTCAAACATGCCTGTACCGAAGATCGGAATCGCGTTGCGCTGGGCAACAGTCACCTCGTAAGGAAGCGCATCCGGGTCCGGTAGGCGAACTCGTTCGCCTTCGAGCGTGAAGGTCGCACCCGCGTGCGCCGGAATAATCTCGCCCCAAGCGCCGCTGCCGAAGGCCGGGATGACCGGGCTCGGCAAGTCGTTCATCTTCACTTGGAAGCCCAGCGGGTAGAGCAAGCAGATGTAGAAGTTGCGGTAGAGCTTCGATCCACCACCGGCGACCGGTGAACTATGACAAGATACGCACGATGTCGCGTTGTAGAACGGACCCAAGCCTTCGCTCGGCTTGAACCTGCGGCTAAACACTTTGCGGCCGCGATCAAAGGCGGCTTGTTCTTCGATGGTGAGACCGGGCATCGATTCACCTAATTCGGGGCCTGCGGGCGGAGCGATAACGGATGTTCCGCCGCCTCCGCCCCCACCACCGCAGCCAGCCGCTGATAGCAGTGCTGTTAAGCCAGCGGCGAGACCGACATGCTTGGGAATGCGCATTAGGAAATACCTCGTGAGTCTAGAACGATTGTACGGGAGTCCCCCAAGGCTACCGCGTCACTCGCTTTTGGGTCGAGAGTTCCCCGCTGTAAAAAAAATCAAAGCCCAGCCCGCCAGTAAGAAAAGCCCGCCAATCGGCGTCACCATGCCCAGGGCGCGCAGGCCCGTGAGGGTCATGAGGTAAAGGCTGCCACTAAAAAGTAGGATCCCGATCTGAAAGCAATATCCCGCAGCCCGCGATCGGCCGCCAACAGCCCCTGAGAGCCAAGCACAGAGCCCTAGGGCCAATGCGTGGCTCAAATGGTAATGGGAGGCCGTCTCCCACCAACTCAGCCGTAAGAGAGCATCCTCGTGGCTCTCAAGCATGCCTTTCAGCCCGTGGGCCCCGAAAGCCCCCATCGCCACGGCCAAAAACCCGTTCAATCCGGTGAGTCGCAAGAGTAATCGGTCCATGAGGCGCTCGCTGACCATTGGCAAAAATTGGCCTAGAAATGAAGTTCCTTGGCGGAGAGCGGCCGTCTCTTCTTGACGGAACTCCAGCCAAACCTAACGTAGAGGGCAGAGTATAGATTCCCGACCCCCGACACGCATAACCCAGCCCATTTCATGCTGACCGTTGCCAACGTCCAGAAGCTCCTGAGCGACTATTTCCCCGACGGGGAAATCAAGGTCGTCGACCTCACTGGCACCTCCGACCACTTTGGAGTTGATGTCACCTCGACCCAATTTGAAGGTCTTAGCTTGATCAAGCAGCACAAGCTGGTGCACGCAGCCGTGGGCGACCATCTCACGGATGCCATCCACGCTCTCGATATCAAAACGCACACGCCGTAGAGCTGCGCATTCCCCTTCCGAACCGAACACCCCAACACCCCGCTCCCAACAATCATGTGGAACAAAGAAAAGGTCGCTGAAATCGTAGGCGACAACAAACTCGTCGTCTTCGCCAAAGGCACCCGCGATCAACCCCAGTGCGGCTTCTCAGCGCGCGCCTTCACCATTCTCGAAATGCTCGGTCACCCCTTTGAAGTGATCAACATTTTCGAGGACCCGGACATCCGTCCTTCCCTCGTCGCCTTCAGCGAGTGGCCCACCACTCCGCAAGTCTTCCTCAACGGCGAGTTCATCGGCGGCAGCGATGTCGTCCTCGAAATGTTCGAGAAGGGCGATCTCAAGAAGCAAGCTGACGCTGTCTTCGCGCAGTAGTTAGAGCGCGCAATTAGAGAAGGAGGGAAGCAGGGCGACTTACTAGTCGCCTTGCTTCCCTCCTTCTCTATGTAGCCTGGAACTAGCGCTGTTTGTTCCGCGGCGGATCGTCGGCCAGGACAGGGGCGACTCGCAGACTCGGGTCGAGCAGGTTGTGTGCCAGGGCGTTGGCTGAGTCCGCCGTGTCAGACAGGGCCTGCTTGGCAGATGCTGACGTTTCGGCGAAGGCTAGCTTGGCAGATGCTGACGTTTCGGCGAAGGCTAGCTTGGCGGATGCGGATCCCTCGGCGAAGGCTTGCTTGGCGGATGCCGAGCCCTCGGCGAAGGCTTGTTTCGCCGATTCAGCACGGCCAGAGAGACTCTGGGCCGCCGAGGTCGACTTATCAGCTAGCGAAAGCTTGGCCGCGTTCTTCTGAGCTATGACGCTCGCGCGAGCTCGTTCGATCTTCTCGCGTGTTGTGGCACGCAGATCACTTGTGAGACCAACCTTGGAGAGACTGAAGACAAACCACTTGGTCGGATCGAAGTGATACCAACGAATACCGTTGCGATAGTCCGCTTGGAAACGGTGGTGGTAGTTGTGATAACCCTCGCCCATCGTGATCACCGCGGAGATCAAACTATCTCGCGATGAATTGTCCACCGAATAAGGCTGCTTGCCGAACATGTGGGTGAAGGAGTTGATCGAGAAGGTCACATGGTACTGGATCGCTAGGCGCAAGAAGCCGCAGGTCAACACAGCACCAATCGGATCGCCCCAGAGAAAGCCGAGGAGGAAAGGAGTGATCACACCGACCACCGTGCCAAGGCGCATGTAGTAGTTGTGCTGGAACATCACCAGCTTGTCCCTCTTGAGATCGTCGACACCTACAATCGGACGGCCGGGCTCCATGTAGAAGACCCAGAGGATGTGCGCCCACCAGAAACCCTTTTGAATATTGTACGGGTCCTTCTTGGTGTCCACTTCGCGGTGATGCACGCGGTGATCCGCTGACCACTTCAGCGCCGAGTTCTGTAACCCAGCTGCGCCGAATGAGAGGTAGAACAATCGCACGGGCCAGCTTGCTTTGTACGCGCGGTGAGCGAACAAGCGATGGTAGCCGCCGGTAATCGCAATGCTGGCGCATAGATGCCAGAGAACTCCAAGCCCAACGGTCCACCAAGAGAAGTTCACCATCACCATCCAGACAATTGTCAGGATCGCGAGTACGTGAGTTCCGGAGATGAACAACAGGTTGAGCCAGTTGATCTTCTTGGGCTTGCCAATGGTCGGCGCGTTTGTGCCTGCTTCCATGTAGATATAGGTCGTGGATTGAGCGCGATTGAGAGTAGGGAGAATCGAATAACCGCTCGTCCCGGTATCGCCTTTGGGACGGTCTTGCGCGGTTACCTAGCCTCAGTACCTGGTTCGGGGGACTCCAGGAGAGGGCTCATATGCTGATTCGTGCTTGGGTGTTAGCGGGTAGATTAGTCCGAATCCGGCTGGGACTATTGCAGAGATCGCCGCTTTATTACACGAGGGCCAGGAACAGGCTCTAGGGGTAGGTTTTGGCACCGAAAACCCCGATTCCTGAAGTTCAGCGGCCCAGAATCGCGAGTACGCGCTGGCGCATCTCAGCGGAGGTCCAAATGGGAATTTCAACCTCCAGGAAGCGGCGGCGCTGCTTTTCGCTCATTTCAGTGACAGAGGTCCGGAGTTGCCGCTTGGTTTGGTGGTAGGTCTGCCGTGGGTGGGCGGCGAGTTTTTCCAGCCAATCCTTGGAGCGAGCTTCGGCATCGTCTGCCACTTCGTCTACCAAGCCCAAGCGCAGAGCGTGGTCCACGTCATAAAGTTGCGCCCCGAGCAGGACCTCGTGCACGTGCGCCGCTGACAAGCGGGCTTTCACGATACTCAAGACGCGTGGAGGGAAGCAGGCACCGAGCGCCACCTCATTCAGACCCATGCGTGTTTTAGGCGAGCGCTGAACCACGCGGTAATCACAGCACAGGGCGAGAACGCAACCGCCAGCTATCGCGTGGCCGTTGATCCAAGCCACTGTCGGCTCGGGATGATCGAATAGCCTCGAAGCAAAGTCATCGATACGGCCGAGAAAGGTCGGCATATCTTGGGTGGATGTCGCGGCGAGCTCTTTCAGATTGAGTCCCGCACAAAAAGCATCACCCGAACCCGTCAGCAGAACGGGCTGGTCCCCCGCCAAGGTCAGCTGCTCATCCAGCCAAATCATCAAGTCAGTCCCCAACGCGTTGCGCGCGGGAAAGCCCATCTTGATTTCGTACATGTCCATCAGAGCTCGAAGAGGACTTCGCTGAACCTACCTTGTTCGTCGCTCCAGAGTTCTGCGACACGCAACCCGGACATGGTCGCTAAACTCTCGATCTCAAGCGGGGAGTACTTGTAGGAGTTTTCCATATGAATGGCCTCGCCGACTTCGAAATCAACAACGAGATCCAAGTCGCGAATCGCTACCTTGCAGGCATGCTTGCTGCTTAGCGACATCTCAACACGGCCAAGCTCTTCGTTGTAGTGCGCACGATAGCCGAAGCCTTCAGGATCAAACTCGCCGCCTAGCTCAGCGTTGATGCGTACAAGTAAATTACCCATGAAGAGCCCCGTTACGCCCGCCGCATCGTCATATGCAGCTTCCAGTACAGCCTTCTCTTTGCGCATGTCGATGCCCACTAGTAGTCCATCTCCTGGCGATAGCTGCTTGCGCAACTCGGAAAGGAACGACGCCGCATCCACGCGGTGAAAGTTACCGATACTCGATCCCAGCCAGGAGATCAGCCACGGGTCTTCGCGTGCATCACCAGCCTGTGCGAGCAGTTTCAGACCGGTGACGTACTCAGCAGCAATCGCCCTCACTTCAAGGTCTGGAAAGCTAGCAAGGAGTTCGGCGCAACCCTCTTCTATAGCTGTGGGTGAAATGTCGATCGGTTCGAAGATCAGCTTGCTGTGCTCTCTGATCAAGGCATCGATCAAGAAACGCGTCTTCGTCGAACTGCCTGCACCAAGCTCGATCAAACGCGGCCGCTTGCCAAATCTACGGGCCAGCTTTGGCGCAATCTGTTCGAGAATCTTCGCCTCTACCCGAGTGGGGTAGTATTCGGGCTGCACGCAAATCTCATCAAAGAGCTGTGAACCACGCTCATCATAGAGATGGCGACATCCAAGCTCCTTGACTTCGCGGGTCAGCCCCGCACGAACGTCATCCTCAAAGTCAGTCCTTGAGTCCGAAGAAGGTCCACGCGTGAGCGAAAAGCGCTCCATGTTGTTCATTGTAGGCACGCCACGATAATAGTGATGCTACTCCGTCTCACGCAAGATCAAGGGCGAAACATGCCCACGCAATTCCGGCGTGGTCCCGGGCCGCGGGTTAAAGGGGTCGTTCTCAAGCACCCAGTCCTTGTAGCTAACCTCCACGGATTCAGGAACTTCGTCGAGTTCTACGACGAACGCGGCTCCCAATGCCACGAACCGAGATTGAAGAGACTCAGTTCATATTCCCCAACGGGAACGTCCTTGAATTCAATGGTGATCGCCAAGCCGTCGTCTACTTCTTCGAGCACAAGCTTCGCACGCAACTGCAAGAGCGGTTCACTCTGACGCACAAGTTCAACGACCAGGGTATCGCGATCGGGAAACTCTTCCGCTCGCCAAACACCACGCTCACTCACGCACCCCGCCAGAGCCGTAAGACCGCGGTACCGAGCCCGCGCAATCTCCGCCACCTTCCGGCCCTGGCGCTATTCGAGACTCTGCAACACACCAATGATCCCTGCGCGGGTCTCGACCTTACCGACATTGCCGTTGCCGAGTACGTTTTCCACGGTCAACGTCCCACCCGCCATTTGCCCCGCCTTGGTCAAGAACTGTTGGTCCCCGGTCAAGATGTAGCCATAGGAGAACACGTTCCAAGTCTGCCAGTTGTCGTAGCTTTCGTGGCCATCGGGCGGAACGTAGCCACAGAACGAAGGTTGGCCCTGATCGTAAGGTCCGAGGGCTGTGTAAAAGTGCGGCGCAGAATTAGAAATGGACCATACGCGTGGAGAGATCATCGCATAGGCCGACTTCTTAATGACCTCGTTCAAGCGCCCAGCAGAGGCGGCATCATCGCCGTCCAATACGCTGCTGCGCATTCCCCACAGAGCAAACTCCAAGATGCTCTCGCTGATCGATTGCAAGATTCGGTATTGCCCGCCGAAGTGCGCGGTGTTCGGCTTGGACATGATGGTTCCAGAACAAGTGGACTGCCCCATCTCTACCAAGTCGATCACATCGTCAAACCACGGGCGCGCCTTGGTTCGCCAAGCCGGCTCTGCCACTGAGTAGTAAGCCGAAACGGTATCCATCACCCAACCGTCACCACGGTTGAGGTCAAAGCCATCGCCAGGATTCGTCTGGATGTACTCCCAATCACGAAGCAACCCTGTACTGATGCCCGCACCGAAGTTGTTTTGCGGGAGCTTGGTGTAAGTCGCCCGGCAAAGCTCGGCTTGCAACATCAGGTCGTCCTTGGCGAGCGAATCGTTACCTAACCAAACTAGAGCTTTGGTGTTGCGCGTGTAGCGGATCAAGTGCTCCGTATCGATGTGTTCGAACCCGGCCAAGGTGCCCTCGTAAGCAGGCGTTCGGTCCTGATTCGCAACCGCCGTGACTTGGAACGTGGGAGCCAAGAGAAACCCATGCGGATCGCCAAGTGCCGCCCAAGGAATCAAAAGCATCCAGTTCGGCAGGACAGGTCCATCCGGTCCCGCGTAGATCCAATCTTCCATGCTATACGCGTCGCCATAGCGATCGTAGAGCGCCGTCGGATGGCGTTCGGAATACATACGGTGAATGGTTTGAAACAAGCGATAGCCATCTACTGAGCGGCCGTAAGCGGTACGAACTCCATCCCAAAAGTTAATTTCACTGCCGCCCTGATACCCGCCACTCTTCGGTCCCCACGGGTGTGCCCAACCCTGAGCTCCGTAGGTCATGGGCCAGGGTCCGGTCGTTCCTGCTTCGAAAGCCGAGACGACGCCGGAGAATTCATTTTCGACCTGGGTACGCGACTGACTCGGCGTCTCCAGAAAGCCAAGGTCCGGCAAGGGCAGGTTATTCGTGGCGTAGCGCGCCGAGACCGGATTCCACCATGAGAGGAAGCGAAAGTCGTCTGCGCTAATTCCGTCGCGGCAGAAGGCTAAACCCTCTTCGCGCACGGCCGACAGCGCATTCGCATTCCAGCCGGCTTTGGAAAGCACCAAACGACGATGGAATTGATCCTGAATGCGCATCACGTGCAGATCACCGCCACCCACCGGCTCCAGGATCGGATAGACATCCGTGACGCCTTCGTTGTATTTTATTCCAAAGGTTTGGGTCTCGAAGGCTTGGCGCAGAATCCAGCCGTCGGGAACAACGAGTTCAATCTCGTTGAAGTAGACCTTCCCCATCGAGTCGTCTTCATCCGTTTCCGAGTCGAGTCCTTGGTGTCCGTTGTGCACACGTAAGTCGATCGTGATGTAGCCAGCGTCCTTCCAGGTCGTGATGTAACTGTGCACGCCCATCATGTGCGGAAGAGTTCCCGTGGAGCCGGCGACCGGAGTGACCGGCGTCAAGTTCTCGTGAGTACGAACTTGGCGAGCGTAAGTTCCATCACGCATGGTGCGCAGATCCGAAACATTGTTTGTTTGCAGGTCGCTCAAGAGGTCCGCTTCGTAAGAGTGTCCGAAGACATCCGTGGTACGCAAGATTAGCGCGTCCGAAGTGTTCAACATCGCTTGCACAGCGCTGTCTATCCTATGCGCTACTGGCGTGTTCGGATTCCAGAGGACTTCATAGACCAGCCGATCACCGGAATTCACACCCGCAGGCCTTGCTACCTCAGCGATCAGTTCGACAACGTCTGCACCATCACTCGCCTTTGGATAGCGACTAACGATCTCGATCTGAGCAGCGACAACAACACCGTCCTGATCGCGCACGGCGAAGGGCGAGGCTGTCGTGTGGTCGAAGTAGATCTCTGCCGGAAGCGGCAGGGTTCCATGGAGGAAGTAGGTGCTCACGCCAGGCGCTTCCATCTCAAATTCACCGACCACGTCTCCGGTCTGGAAGTCGTTGGTGAATCCTGACCCCATGTCAGGGGGCGACGAACCCTTGTCAGAAGATCCCCCTCCTCCGCCGGAGCACCCACTAATAAGTAGTGCAAATGCGATGCCTGCAAGCGCCCTTCCCGCGCCTACGGAGTCCCCCTTTCCCGTTCCCTTTATCTCCAAATGTCCCACAATCACCCGTCCGCCCCAATCCCAACGAATGGCTGCCAGGTAGATTCCGGTCCCAACCGGCGCCTGACTGCCTTACAACGAGCCCTCTCGGCAGGTGCTTCTGGCGGCCTGTGCCCAATACGCAACTTCCTAAGAACTCTCTAATTTTCGGCGTTCGTTCGGTCGTTTTCTTACGCAGGGGGGTGCTTGGCGGCCCAATTAAGCAGGAGGGATTCCGCGTAGACTGAAGCCCTCGTGAGCGTCTGGGCGATACTGTGAGCCAACCGCCTCCCGCATTTCGCCCACATGATCATCAGCCACGAGCACCGATTCGTCTTCATCGAAGTCCCCCTGACCGGCACCACCGCCATCGCGCGAGAGTTGTGCGCGTCTTACGGGGGCGAGGAAATTCTCGGCAAGCACTCGCATCTCTCTGAATTCTTGCGTGTCGCCACGGCGGACCAGAAGAGCTATCGAGTCGCGGCGGGTGTCCGCCACCCCCTCGATCGCCTGCTCAGCTACTTCACGAAGCTCGTCAACAATCACAAGGGCGCCTTCACCGATCCCGAGCGCTTCGAAAAGAACGGCGGCTGGGTCACCGAAGCAGATCGCGAGCGCTTTGCCTTTATCGAGAAGACAGGCGGAGACTTTGGTGCTTACCTGCGCCACTTTCACAGTGGCTCACGGCCGAGCATTAGCCAATACAACTGGGGCCGGCGCCAATACGACTATGTAATTCGCTTTGAAAGTCTCGACGAGGACTTCCACAATTTCCTGCGCGCCGTTGGCATCGAACCTGTACGCGACTTACCCGCGGCCAACGTAACCGCCGGCCGTTCGCGTGACTTTTTCAGCGCCTACCCCGAAGACTTGCGCAAGCACATGCGTAACGTTTACGGCCCACTCAGTAAGGAGTGGGGCTATGACTTCCCGAACATTTGGGGTGCTGACGGGATTCCCGTGTGGAGTCGCTTACAGTACTCGCTCATCAACACAGTCGGCCGCTTTTCGACACAGATGCTCAATTTGACGCCACGGGACTACCAACGAGTTCGAGTCGGGATCAACCGTAGCGACGGATAGAGGAACCCGGACGCCCTTCGCCTGTTCAAGCTCAGGCACTGCAATCTACTTCTCACGCGACTCGATGACCCTACCCTTACTTCTCCCGCTATTCCTAGTCCTGGGCGCCGAGAGCGGCATTTCTTCGGTAGAGGACAAGGATCCTTGGCCGGCGGTACCGGACGTCGAATTGCACTGGGACCCGCGCGGTAAAGCGGGCGAGGTTTCCTTTGAGTTCCAAGCTGTAGAGGCTGACTGGGTAGAAACGGACAAGAGCCGCCACGCCAAGATCACACATCGTTTCGATGATGTGGCCTTCATCGTCTGGTTCGAGCAATTCGCCGGTGTGGACGCCACGCGCACTACCGTCGCCGCCATTAATGGCTTCGTGGACGCTGGACCGCGTTACTTCGAAAATTATGCAATCGATGTCGATGGCAAGCGGCGTGAGGAAATCAGCGGCAAGCATGTGATCCTTCCTCGTGGAGCGCTCTTACGACGTTGGTCGACGGGCTACCAGGAAGCCGTCCTGCGCGAGTGGCGTTATGTCCACGAAAACAAGCCCCTTCCCGAGTGGGCTATCGAGGCCACCAAAAAGGACACGAACGAACGGACAGCCTTCCCCTTTCGCCACATCAGCGGGCGCCCGATCGACATTGGCCCCTACAACTTCTTCTGGCAAAACCGTGGGCTCGACGACTCGCACGGCGGTTGGGGGATTGGTCCCTTTCACGGCGGACCCGAAGATTGGCTCGCTTGTGCAGCCGGCCGAAAGAATCGTGAGGCGGAGATGATGCTCGATTTCCAACGACCGATTTGGCTGTTGGCGGATGATTTCACGCCGCTTGAATTGCACCGACCGTATTGGATGGGTCGCACTCTCAAGCACGATCCACGGGAGTTCAGGTACGAACTTGACAATTGGTGCCCCTATGCGGAGACCCTTGCTGGATACTCATTTGCAGATTACACGCACCTTAGCCGTGGAACCAGCGGAGCCGCAGCCATCGCTCTTTGGGACGTGTTTGCTGTGGAGTGTCTGCGCGCGGTACTCACGGACTTCAAGATGGCCCAAAGCCTGACGCGAGTTGTAGGCAAGGATAAGAACGGTGACGACATCCTGCACCCGGGAGCGCGCCAGGACAGCCCGCTGCTCTACCCGCTTTGGAAGAAAATCGAAACTGTCGACGGTCCCGAATCAAGCGGAGGCGATCGTGGTCTCGCGCATTGGCTACGACTCTTGCGTTGGTGCCGTCCACACTTTCCACCGGAAGAGATTGAGCCTTGGGAAGAAGGACTACGTCAGTTGGTACGCGGCCTGTCAGATCGCTACGGCATCACGTCTTCCAACAACACGCCGCCTTGGGTTGCCAAGAAGGGCGGCGGGCTCACCAAACCTCTTGTAGCGCCCTTTTGCAAGACTTTCCACCAACAGCTAGTCACCTATGAATGCATCCGCTTTGGGGGCCTCGGCAAAATTGGAGCAGCGAGTGCCTACTTCCTAACCCCCAAGCCTCCCATGTACTTTGAAGTGCGTTCGGGAGGCAAGAATCAACGCGTCAGCAATCGCAACCACTCTGCGGATACACAGCAAGAAAATAAGATGTGGTCTTACGCTGCCTACGGAAATATGACTCACCACACCCTGAATGAGTTCAATAATCCGAAGAGCTTCTTGGATACGATGAAATCACGTGGCGTCAATGGTGCATCGCAGGATCTGGACTGCACGCCACGCGATCTGTGGGAAAGCGCGGTTAAGTAGACGGCGCGGCGATGTCACGGTGAACGCCCACTAGTACTTCACCGATGCTCTTCCAGTCATAGTTTCCTTCAACTGCCTGGCGGGCGGCCAGGCCCATCCGCGCAGCTAAGTCTCGGTCCGCCAGCAAGCTCAAGATAGCTTGCGACATCTCTTCTGGATCGTCGCGCAACAGGATATCAACGCCTTCACGCGTTGCGATTCCCTCAGCGCCTATAGACGTAGAAACCGTAGCTTTGCCAAGAGCAAAGGCCTCCAGAACTTTTAGACGCGTGCCCGATCCGTAACGAATTGGAACGACGTAGACTGCGGCCGGATGAACCCAGTCACTGACGTCATCCACGAATCCAGTCACCGTCACGTCATCGCGTCGAGCACCGATTTCGATCAGCTCAGTCGGCGGATTCTTGCCCACCGCGAGGAAGCGAGCCCTGGGTTCGGTGCATTGCACCAGCGGCAAGATCTCTTTGATGAAGCGCAACGCCGCATCTTGATTGGGGCCGTAGGCTAAATCTCCGACGAAAACCAGGTCGCAGCCTGCTCCGCTGGGCGCAGTGTCCTTGGGTTTGAACTGCGCGCAATCCACTCCATTGGGAACAACGACCGCGGTTAGATTTCCGCCAAGAGCTTCTAAGCTAGCCTGTTCCGCTTCCGAGCAAACAAGGACACGACTAGCGCCCCGGAGGATCTCCGGTTCTTGGGTGGCAAGTAGGCGCCCCTCGCGCCGGCAAACCCAACGCCGCAAGACGCTCTTCTCCACATCTGCTCGGCGCGTGTAGTACTCGAACAGCAAATTGTGCGTATCGATCACACACGGCGGCGAGTTGGCGAAATCGAAGTAGAGCGAAGTGTCCAGGTGATTGATGTGGACGGAATCAAAGTTGCCACGCTGCAACTCCTCGACAACAGCGCTCTTCAAGGCGGGGTTCTCGTTGTGGAGCAAGACCGCCGGCACCCCACTCAGCAAGCTGCGGAGGACGCCGATGGCCATGCCAAGGCTGCTGTGTTGCTTATCGTCAGGAACTAGCCGCAGGGAGTGGCACAGCTCGCCTAGCACCCTCTCCCCCTCCTTAGCCTTGGCAGATCCATCCGTGGTCGAGCACAGAACCACCTCGAATTCACGCGCCAGGGCTTCCAACATGAAATAGGTGCGGATGTTTCCGCCCGAGTCCTTGGGCCACGGCAACTGTTGGGTCACGAAGAGGATGCGGCGCGTCATGCGCGGATCCTACGCAACGAACGGCTGCGAGTCACTGCTCGCTTGGTGTGCGCCCGTCTCGACGCTACCCTGCGCCAATGCACAACGATCCGCAGGTCACTACAGCCGCCATCGCCATCGTCGCAGGAGTTTGTGGTCAAGTGATCGCGCGCCGATTGCGTGTCCCCGCGATTCTCCCCCTGCTCATTACGGGCATCTTGCTGGGCCCCAGTGCTTTGGGAGTGATCGATCCCAGCTCCCTGGGGAGTTTCCTACGAGTACTCGTCGGATTTGCAGTGGCCATCATTCTGTTCGAGGGGGGCATGTCGCTGAAGCCCTCGGCCTTCAAATCGGCCGGCCGCACCATTCGCAACCTCGTCACGGTCGGAGCGCTGATCACCTGGGCGGGTTGTTCGCTCCTGGCCAACTTGCTATTTCCCGAGTTGGGTTGGGGCCTTTCGATTCTGTTTGGGGCACTCGTAATCGTCACCGGACCGACCGTCATCCAACCCTTGCTGCACACGGTCAAGCCTCGTCAAAGGGTTAGCGATGTCTTGCGCGGCGAAGCGATCTTGGTGGATCCGATCGGTGCTTTGCTCGCCGTTCTTGTGCTTGAGTTCCTGGTGGAGTCGGAGCACACGGGAACTGGCCAGGTGTTCTTCGCCTTCTTCCAGCGCTTGGCTCTTGGTGCAGTTCTCGGCGGTGGCGGCGCCCTCGCTCTTTACGCTGCGCTCAAGCGCCCCAACATCCTCGCCCGCGACTTGCGCAACTTGGCGGTGGTCGCCGGAGCGATTGGCTTGTACGCCTTGTCCGAGACGATCATCGGTGAGTCAGGAGTTTTGACCGTCACGCTGGCCGGTTTCTTGCTCGGCGCGATGCATCCTCCCGGACTTGAACAAGTCGAAGAGTTCAAGGGACAGCTAACCCTCATGATGGTCTCGATCGTCTTCGTGTTGCTGTCGGCTGACTTGGAGCTATCGGGATTGTGGGACTTGGGCTTGAACGGAATCATCCTGGTTTTGGCGATCATCTTCGTGGTGCGCCCAGTCACTATTTTCGTGTGCACCATAGGGACAGAGTTGACCTTGAACGAGAAGCTATTCTTGTCATGGATTGCTCCTCGCGGCATCGTCGCCGCTGCGGTCTCTTCGCTGTTCGCTCTCATACTTGAAGCGAAAGGCCAGCCCGGCGGGCGAATGGTGATGAGCATGACCTTCGCCGTCATCGCTGGAACCGTGATCGTTCAGGCACCGACGGCACGCTTTGTCGCCAAGAAGCTCAAGGTGCTAGAAGATCAAGCCAACGGAATTCTATTTAT
>JBLIOI010000004.1:0-86128 GCA_047639675.1 Planctomycetota bacterium
ACCTCTGGTAAGGCCTCGCCTAACCAGAGGTCGTTGTGTAGAGAAAAGTGACTGACTCCGTATTGCTTGCTTTCGCTGGCCAAAGTTGGCCCACCTATTACAATTCCCTTATGACCGACTCGTCGCTTCGTTTGCGCTTCAAGACTCTTCCCAGCGCCCTAGCCATGGGTGGTCTCTGCGGCGTCCTATTGAGCCTGATTCGGCTTAGCTCGATCCTGGTGATGGAGCGATCCATTCGGTCAGAGGCGGAGCGTGAGCTCCTCCAGTGGCAGGTCTTCGGGGCTTTTGGGGAGGAGCTTTTGGGCATGGTATTGCTCGGTGCCCTCGCCGGTTTCTGGATCTGGGCCTGGCTAGGAAGAACCAGGGCTTCGTGGCTGATAGGTACTCTTGGCGCAGCGGGGCTACTTGCTTACCTGACTTTCGAGGACTTGGGGGGGGAGAATTCACAGGCGCTCCTGACCCTGGCGGGCTCGGCCACCGATGGGCCAGGAACCTTCGGGATGATGGCTCTGCCATTACTCTCAGCGCTCATCTTGACGGGGCTCGTGGCTGTGAGTGCAAGGCGGGAACCGACCATCCCCTTCGGTCGCTCGATCAGCGTGGTATCGATCGGCTTGGTGATCGTTGGCTTGCGAAGCGGCGTTGGGGCCGTCTTGAACAGCGAATCACCTGTGATGCAAACCATCGAGATCACGCGCGAGTTGATCCTTGAGGAGCGCGAGTGGAAGGTTCGCTACCACCACCCCGATGGAGCGCCGACAGCGGGCATCATCACGCCGACAGCAGATCACCGGGCGGATGGAGGGGAGTTACCCGCGATCATCATGCCGCCACCCTGTGAAATTCAATTCACGGTTAGGGAGGAAGATGGGCCCGTGCGCCTCAGGGTCGTAGCTGGCGCGGATGCTTCGATTGACTCCGGGGACATGCTCAAACGGCGAGAAGCACTACTTGGACAGGAGGGCTTTCGCTTCGTATTCGAGGTCGCGCGGAACGGCAAGACTGTATTTCAGACTTCAACGCTGGACTACCGCGAGTATCAGAAGGGCAAGTACAAGGAGCACCGAACCTGGCTGCGACCGGATGAGGAGGATGACTTGAATTTCGAGCCCGGCGACCGCATCACCGTGCGTGTTGGGGTGCGAGGCATCGAGGCATCGAAGCTAATTCAACTCGCGCCCTACCAGGTCGGGTTCGGAGAGATGACCCTGGAAAAGGTCGTGCGGCGTGACCGCCAGCTGGCGAGAGAGGACGCGCCTTCCATCGTGCTGATTGTCCAGGACACGATGCGAGCCGATCGCTCCTCGACCTACGGTTACGATAGGCAGACGACGCCCGCTTTGTCGGCACTAGCGGAACGCGGGCTCAGCTACGTCAACGCGCACTCCTCCTCTAGCTGGACTTGGCCCTCGACCGCCTCGATCTTGACGGGACTGCTACCGGAGGCGCACGGGGTGACGGACGACTCAACCTGCTATCTGGTCGGCCACAACGAGACCATAGCGGAAGCCTTGCAGGCCCGCGGCTACACCACCGGTGCCTTTGCCTGCAATCCGCTCGTAAGCGTCCGGAAGAACTTCAGTCAGGGATTCGAGCACTTCAGAGAGACGGAGCGCAAGTTCATCAAGACAGATCAGGTCATGGAGGAAGTGAAGAGCTGGTTGCTCGCCAACCGAGGCACGCGCTTCTTCCTGTACTTACATCTGGTGGATCCGCATCTGCCCTATGCGCCACACGCTGAGCACGAAGAGCGCTTCGCTACTTCGAAGCCCGCAGACTTCCCTGACATTCAGGAGGTCCACCACGAGTACAAGGGGATCGCCCTCCGAGGCGGAGCCTTGGATGAAGAAGGGAATCCGCGGCCGGCAATTTTCCCGGAGGGCCATATCGAGTACCTATCCGGCATGTACGACGCTTGCGTCGCGACCGGCGACGCCTACTTGGGCGAGTTGGTGGACTACCTTTACGAGCTTGGTTTGAGCGACGATACCCTTGTGGCCTTCACCAGTGATCACGGCGAGGCCTGGTTGGAACACGGCGGCCTGACGCATGGTCAGTCGATTCATAATGAACTCGTACGTGTTCCGCTAGTCATCGCTGGCCCAGGCATCCCCGAGAACCAAATTTGCGAGACGCCAGTTTCCAATCGACACTTGGCCGCGACCCTGGCGGGGTTCGGCGGTACAGAGATGTCTTCGGTTCCGGACCCTATTGATCTTTCGAACCCTACGACCATCGAAGCGCGCCCCGTGTTCTTCGCGACGACCCACGGCACCTGGAACTACCGTGGTGGACGCCAACCGCTATACGGTGTTCGCGACGGTCGCTGGGTCCTGCACTACGCACCCCTGGGTTCGGACTATGGTGTTGAGCTCGAGGATGCTCCTGTCGGTGGTCAGTATCGACTCTACGATGTGCTGGAGGATCCGCTTGAGACGCGCGACCTGTCGGCCGAGAACCGCGAACTCGCCGAGCGGCTCAAGACCCTTGTGCTCGACAACTTGGCGAATCAGATCGAGCAGAAGGGCGGGCGCATCAGCATTGGCGGAGGCTCCGCCACTACGGAGTTACTCGATGCGATCGGCTATAACGTGGGCAAGATTGTGGAGGAGGACGAGGAGTGAGCGCTTTCCGCATCGGTGGGCAGGACTGCTAAACCCGCGCCATGTGCACGCGGCCATTGCCCAAGATGCGATCGACCTCGGTCGCTAGTTCATTGGTAATCGACACCATGAACTCGTTGCCCGCTCGCACGCGGCGGCTGGTGCCGTCGGTGCCGGTGATTTGGAAGTAGAGCGGCTGTTTGCCCTTGTGGCGTTCGAGCATCTCTTGCAAATCGCCCATCAAGCCCTTGTCTTCCGGCTCGAGGTTGATCAATAGGCCGCCTTGGAAGCGCGCGAGGGCTTCTTCGAGGGTCATGACTTCGTCGAGGATCATGGCGGGCTCTTCAGAGTCCGCTTCGACCTTACCGCGGATGACGGCGACGGCGCCTTCCGCCAGGCTATCTTTGATTTCGGCGTAGGTCTTGGGGAAGCAGGTCACGTTGACATGACCGTTGAGGTCTTCGAGGCGGAAGCGGGCCATCTTTTGGCCAGCCATGCGGCCGGACTTCACGATGGCTTCGGAGAGGCCCATGATCATGCCCGCCAAGGAGACGTTGCTGGCGCCGCCCATGCCTGCCAATCGATCGGTGCCGCAGCTGGAGAGCATCGAGATCAGTCCTGCGCGCTCTTCGAGCGGGTGACCGCTGAGGTAGAAGCCCAGGACTTCAAACTCGGCTTTGAGCGTGTCGGCCTTGTCGAAGGCTTTGCGTTCGTCGATACCGTCGCTGACCTTCTCGGCCGAGGCAGGGGCCGGGCCAGCCCCAAAGAGGTTAGCTTGGCCGGCCTTACGGTCCTTGGCGGCGCGATTGCCGTCGGCGAAGGCAGACTCGATGCCAGCGAGCACGGCGCCACGGTTGTGGCCCCCGGAATCGAAGGTGCCTGCTTTGACTAGACCTTCCATCGCGCCCTTGCCGATGTCGGCGGGCGTGACTTCTTGGCAGAGCTCGTGGAGCGTGCTGCGTTTGCCATCATTCAGCAGTTTGTCGCGGCCGACCAGTAGAGCTTCGATCGCCTTTTGCCCGGTGCCCTTGATGGCGCCAAGTCCGAAGCGAATCGACTCGCCCTCGACTTCGAATTCCCAGTTCGACTTTTCGATGTCGGGCAAGCGCACCTCGATGCCAGAGTTGCGCGCGTCGTCGAGCAGCTCCTTGACCTTGTCGGAGTCGCCCATCTCGCAGGATAGGTTGCCGGCCAGGAAGCAGGAGCGGAAGTGAGCCTTGAGGTAGGCGGTTTGGTAGGTGACGAGGGCATAGGCCGTCGAGTGCGACTTGTTGAAGCCGTAGCCACCGAACTTGATGATATTGTCCCACGTGTCCTTGGCCACGCCCGGGTCGCAACCGTTCTTGACGGCGCCTTCGAGGAATTGGGCGGAGAACGCCTGCATGATCTCGGGCTTCTTCTTGCCCATTGCCTTGCGCAAATTGTCTGCTTCGTTCAGCGAGAAGTTGGCCAGGGTGCTGGACATCAGCATGACCTGTTCTTGGTAGACGATGCAGCCGTAAGTTTCACGCAGGAGATCTTCGAGAGACTCGTGCGGGTAGACGACTTCCTCTTCCCCGTGCTTGCGAGCCACGAACATGTCGACCATGCCTGACTCAAGCGGGCCCGGTCGGTAGAGTGCCAAGATAGCAATCACATCCTCAAAACAGTCGGGCTTGAGGCGCGCGATCAACTTGCGCATGCCTTCCGATTCGAGTTGGAAGATACCTTGGGTTTCGCCGCTCATCAGAAGCTCAAAGGTCTTCTTATCGTCGAGCGGAATGTTGTCGAGGTCCGGCGCTTCCATGCCTTGTTTGCGGATGTTCTCCAATCCGCGCGAAAGAATGGTGAGCGTGCGCAAACCCAGATAGTCCATCTTAAGCAGCCCGAGCTCCTCGAGCTGCGGCGCGGGCCACTGGGTCACAATGTCATCGCCGTTCAGCGCCAGGGGCGTGTAGGTGTGGATCGGCTTGTCAGCGATCACGACACCCGCCGCGTGGGTCGACATGTGCCGTGCAAGGCCTTCAAGAGGCAAGCAGAGCTTGAATAGCTCTTTTAGCTCATCGCGTTCTTGGAAGGCTTGCAGGTCCGGATCAATCTGCAGTGACTTAGCCAAGGTGGGAGCGCCAGGGCCCTGGGGGATCTTCTTGGCGATCATGTCGACATCCTTAAGCGGGATCTCGAGCACGCGCCCAACGTCGCGTACCACCGTGCGCGAAGCCATCGTTCCAAAGGTCGCGATCTGCGCCACATTCTCCGAGCCGTATCTGACCCGCGTGTACTCCATCACGCGTTCACGACCTTCTTTGCAGAAGTCGATGTCGATGTCGGGCATCGACACACGCGCGCTGTTCAGAAAGCGCTCAAAGATCAGCCCGTACTTGAGCGGGCAAACCAAGGTGATGTCGAGCAGGTAAGCCACCATCGAGCCCGCCGCCGAACCGCGTCCCGGGCCAACGGGAATACCGTTGTTGCGTGCCCAGAGGATCAGGTCCCAAACAATCAAGAAGTAGGAGACGAAGCCCAGCTCTTTGATGACTCGCTTTTCGTATTCGAGCCTGTCGCGTGCAATCTGATTGGACGGGCCATACTTGCGCATCAAGCCCTCTTCGAGCAAGCGCACGAAGATGACGTCCTGTTCCTCGCCCGTATCTGCAGTGAAAATCGGCAGGTGATACTTGCCGAACTCAATTTCCACGTGAGTTTGGTCGGCCACATCCATGGTGGCTTTGACGGCTTCCGGCATATCGCTAAATAGCTCGCCCATCTCCGCACGGGTGCGGAAGAAGAGATCTTGCGTGTCGAAGCGGAAGCGCTTTTCGTCGGCCTTCTTGGCGCCAGTGTTGATGCAGAGGAGCACATCTTGCGCCTCGCAATCCTCGTGGCGGAGGTAGTGGATGTCGTTGGTCGCGATCAGCGGAATGCCTGTCCGCTGGTGCAAACGATGCATGGAGAGATTGGCGCTATTCTGATCGTCGATGCCGTTGCGCTGCAATTCTAGCCAGAAATGCTCCGGACCAAAGAGGTCGCGCAGCTCCATGGCGCGCGCTTCCGCTTCGGCCTCCTTGCCGCGCAGGAACATCTGGTTGAGCTCGCCCGCCAAGCAGCCCGAGAGGCAGTTCAATCCTTCCGCGTGTTCCGCTAGCAATTCGCGGTCGATGCGCGGACGGAAGTGCATGCCTTCGAGGTAGGCCTTCGTCGCGAGCTGCATCAAGTTGCGATAACCGGTTTCGTTCCGCGCCAGCAAGGTCAGGTGGTTGTAACCGTTGCCGTTCTTTTTGCTGTGCGGTTCAAAGCGCGACTTCTGGGCGATGTAGACCTCGCAGCCAATGACCGGGGTGATGTTGCGCGCGGTTGCTTTTTGATAAAGCTCGATGGCGCCGAACATGTTGCCGTGGTCCGTCAACGCCAAGGCCGGTTGGCCGTCCTCGACGCAGGCGTCGAGCAGGTCCGTAATGCGGTTGGCACCGTCGAGTAGACTGTACTCGGAGTGGACGTGCAGGTGGACGAAATCCGGAGTGCTCATGACAGTGTGTGCGGCGCAGAAGTGCGGTGGGGGAGGCGAAGGAAAGCTCTGAGACTGTTTAGCTCAATAGCTTCATTAGCAGCGCTTTCTGCGAATGTAGCCTGTTTTCGGCCTGTTCGTAGATCAAGCTGCGCTCGCCATCGAGCACTGCATCGGGCACCTCCAAGTTGCGCCGCACGGGCATAGCGTGCATCAACTTGGCGTTGCTTCCTAGCTTCAATAGACTTTCGTCTACGGTCCAATCCTGAGTACGCGCGCGATGGCTGGCGGCGAGCGTCGGGTTTCCGTAGTCCGAGATTGAACTCCACGAGCGGGCGTACACGATGTGCGAACCAGCTGTGGCTTCCTTCTGATCTTGTGTTGTGTTGAGTGCGCGCCCCTTGGTCGAGGCTAAATCTGAGGCGACCGACATCACTTCTTCGTCGAGGGCGTAGCCCGTCGGGTGCGTGATGTTGACGTTCATGCCCTGACGCAAGGCAGCCATGATTAGCGAGTGCACCACCGCGGGGCTGGCGCTCGAAGGGGAGTGAGTCCAGCTCACGGTGAGTTGCTTGCCATCGAGTTCGCCCAAGCTCTCGCGCATCGTCATTATGTCGGCGAGGGCTTGAAGCGGGTGCCACAGAGCGCTTTCCATGTTGATCACAGGAACCTGTGCGTGTTCGGCCCAGGCACAGATGCTCTCGTCGCGGCGGTCTTCGGCCCAAGAGGTCCCCGCCAGAGCGGGCCGGATGGCGAGAACATCGAGGTAGCGCGACAAGACTGCGGCGGCATCCTTAATGTGTTCCGGCGCGCGGCCGTCCATCACCGAACCCTCGCGCGCCTCCAATTCCCAAAAGTCCGAAGCGGCGTTCAGGTTGATGCTATGACCGCCGAGCTGCTGGACTGCGGCCTCGAAGGATGTTCGGGTGCGCAGCGAGCCCCGGAAGAACAACAGGCCCGCGCTTCGGCCGGCTAGGCTGGGAGCGGAGCTGGCGCGCTTCAAATCGCTCGATAGGTCCAAAATCGCACCTAGGGCGGTATCGGAGATGTCTTGGAGGGAAACGAGGTGCTGGATTGTGTTGGGCGCTGACATTCGACCAGCCTACTTTATGGAGAGCGTCATTTCAGCTGCGGCGCGCCGCTCTTGTGTTCGTGAGTCGCTGGATCCCCATGGGAGTAGGGGGGGCTTGTGAAACTAGCGTGAAACTCCCGGTGAGGGGCGCTTGACACACCCCATCCACGGGGCTACAACCTCCCCCCTCAAAGGCACCCGTGGCTCAACTGGATAGAGCACCTGACTACGGATCAGGAGGTTACAGGTTCGAATCCTGTCGGGTGTACCACTTTCAATGCGGGGTGTGACTGGCCGAGATCTGGGGCGCAGCGACGAGCCAGGAGGCACGTCAGGAAGCCCTGTAAAGAACTCTGCGGTGTCCGCGCCCGGCTCCGCTCTCTGAGTTTCAAGATTCCGCACCCAAATCCTGTGCAAGGTTCCGATCCGGACGATCTGCGTTTCATGCGCCTCGCCTTCGAAGAGGCTAGAGCTGCAGGGGATCTCGACGAGGTTCCTATCGGCGCGATCATCGTTCTCGACGGTGAAATCATTGGCCGTGGTCACAACCAGACTCGCACGCTGATCGATCCAACCGCTCACGCAGAAATCCTCGCCATTCGGCACGCGGCACAAACCATGGGCGTTCAACGGTTAGTGGGGGCCACGTGCTATTCGACCTTGGAGCCTTGCTTTATGTGCGCAGGTGCACTTTCCCATGCGCGCATGGGCAGAGTGGTTTGGGCAACGCGGGATCCTAAGTTTGGAGGATGCGCCTCATTGGGCGCTGTGCTTTCGGACGAACGACTCAACCATCAAGCAACAATCACCGAAGGAGTGCTAGCCGATGAATCGGCGGAACTCCTCCGGACGTTCTTTAAAAGTAAGCGAGGCGGGGCCTAAACGGTCCGCCGGGAGCTCATGTGGCACGCTTTCCGCGCGCGGCATGCGCGGAGAGGTGCCAGAGCGGCTGAATGGACTGGTTTCGAAAACCAGCGTGTAGGCAACTGCACCGGGGGTTCAAATCCCCCCCTCTCCGCCATTTTCCCGACGTGGTTGCATAAGACCCGTCCTCGGTTTCAAGATCAGGAGAGGTGTCCGAGTGGCTTAAGGAGCACGCTTGGAAAGCGTGTGTGTCAGCAATGGTACCGAGGGTTCAAATCCCTCCCTCTCCGCCACCTACCGACGAAACTCTTCGCGCTCTAATGCGCGAGGAGCTCGTTGGACCTCTCCACCGCATTTATTGCTGGCTGGAGGGGCAAGCAGCAGCGAGCCCGGCGATGGGTTCGGTCTCTTGCGATGGATCGAGTTTGAACCGGGTCAGGCCGGGAACGGAGCAGCCCTAAGGACATCGATTTATGCGCGGGATGCCCGAACCCTTCGGCGGGCTCGCGTTTTGCCGGGTCTCGTTATGGGAGCGCCCAAGTTCGCGCTAAACTGAACCCATGTCCTACCTGGTCCTAGCGCGTAAGTACCGCCCCCATACCTTTTCCGAAGTCACCGGCCAAGAAGTCGTGACGAGCACTTTGGAAGGCGCCATCAAGGAAGGGCGCGTGGCGCACGCTTATCTCTTCTGTGGTCCGCGTGGAACGGGCAAGACGACCACGGCGCGTATTTTCGCTAAGGCCCTCAATTGTGAAAAGGGGCCGACCATTACTCCTTGCGGTGAATGCGACCGTTGCCTTGGGGCGGACGGGGGGGGGGAAGCCGACATCATTGAGATCGATGCCGCTTCGAATACTGGGGTGGACAATGTGCGTGATCTACGCGACCAAGCCGCCTACGCACCGCTGCGTGCGCGCCACAAGGTGTACATCATCGATGAGGTGCACATGCTCTCGAAGGCGGCGTTCAACGCGCTCCTGAAAACTCTTGAAGAGCCGCCGGCGCACGTCAAGTTTCTATTTGCGACAACGGAACCGCACAAGTTGCCGGACACGATTCTCTCTCGTTGTCAGGTGCTGAAACTTTCGGCCCTCAGTGAGGACTCGATCGAGGCGCGCCTGAAGGAAGTTTTCAGTCTCGAGGGAGTCGAAGCTGAGGAAGGAGTTTGTTCCGCGATCGCGCGTCGGGCTCGAGGCGGTATGCGCGATGCTCTTTCGCTTGCAGATCAATTGCTGGCATTGGTCGGCGACAATCCGACTGTTCTGGACACACAGCGCTTATCGGCGGGAGTCGACCGCGCAGGGATCCAGCGTCTGATTAGCGCCATCGTTGCCAGCGACAAGGGCGCGCTCTTGACCGAGATGGCAGCGGCGGAAGGTGCCGAGTCAGAACTGCTCGATTCGATCATGGAATACTTGCGCGGCGCGTTGCTCGCTGCGCATTGCGGCGAGAACAATCCTCTTTTCGAAGCGCCGCCCGAAGTGCGCAGCGAGATGGTTCGAATCGCCCGCGAGGTCGGCGCCGATCGTGTCGAATTGATGCTCGAAGACTTGCTGCACGCGCGCGAGTCGATGCGCTTATTGCCGAGTCAGTCACGCATTATTCTTGAACTGACCCTGCTACAACTCGCGCGTCCCGCAGCAACGGTTCCATTGCACGAGATGACCAAGCGCTTGCTCGCTTTGGAGGGACGATTAGCAGGAGCTGCACCTCCGTTAGCAGCTCCAGACGCACGGGTGCTGCAGCCGCATGCTGGGCCCCCGCCGCAAGCGGCGGCACCTCGTCCGGCTCCGGCGGCACCCGCTCCGCGGCCCCAGGCGAGCACCCCTGCTCCAGAGCAGCCCCGGCGCCAGCAACCGGCCTTTTCGGGTGCTGTCAAATCCAGCCGTGGCGAAGCCTGGAAGCGCTTTGTCGAAGAACTGCGCGTTCACGCCAGCGCTTTGGCGGGCATCCTAGATGCCCACGGCAAGCTGATCGATCTGCGCAACGGATTGGCCCTCGTACGCTTCGAGAGGTTGCGACAAGCGGACCGCCCGCTGATTCAAGACGCTCGCAACATACGCCTGTGCTCGAAGATTTTCTCGGACCTCTTGGGCGAGCCCGTCGAGGTTCGCTTGGAAGACGGAGCTCAGTTGGCGCCGGGCTCGAAAGACTCATTCACGTCGGATGTGGCCAAGCGTTTTGGCGGTAGAATCGAAGACTAACTGGAACGACCGGCAGAGATTTAAGAGAACGACCTATGAGTGGATCCTTTGGTGAGATGGGCAACCTGCTAAAGCAGGCCCAAGAAATGCAACGCAAGCTCGACGAAGCGCGCGAGAAGCTGAAGACGGAAGTGCTGCTCGGTACGGGTGGTGGTGGCGTTGTCAGCGCTAAGGTTGATGGCAACGGCGATGTTCAGTCGATTCACATCGGTGAAAAGGCGATGGAGTCAGGTGATGCCTCGATGATCGAGGACCTGGTGCTCGCCGCTCTGCGCGATGGTCTCGGCCAAGCGGAGCGCTTGCGCAAGGAACGCTTGGGGGCAGTCACTGGCGGCTTGAACTTGCCCGGCATGTTCTAAATCGAAGATTCGACCACGTGGCCTACCCCAAACCCCTCGAAGCGTTGATCGAAGCGTTTGAGCGCTTTCCCGGCGTTGGACGCGTGACTGCGGAGCGATTGGCTTTCCACGTCTTGCGCGACCCCGAAGCACGCTCCTTGGCGCCCGCCATCGAGCGCGCTGCACGAGAGACTCGTCGTTGCGGAATCTGCTCCAATGTGACAGAGCTCGATCCTTGCCCTGTTTGTTCGGACGAGTCCCGCGACGAGAGCTTGATTGCCATCGTGGAAGAGCCGCGACATGTGGAGGCGATGGAACGCGCGAATGTATTCAAGGGGCGCTATCACGTTTTGATGGGGGCGCTCAATCCGGCGGAGGGAACCGAGCTATTTCATCTCGGGATCGGCGCTCTAGTGACGCGCGTGCGCACGGGTAAGGTGCGCGAGGTCATCATCGCCACAGATCCCGATTCGGAGGGCGAAGCGACCGGGCTGGCGGTGGTCGAGGCCCTAGAAAACGCTCTGGTGGATGAGGTGCCCGTGATTTCTCGCCTGGCGCGCGGACTGCCCGCGGGCAGTTCGATCGAGTATCTGCACAAGGGGATCCTCGAGGATGCCCTCGAAGGTCGCCGGCGGATCGGTCGCCGGCGGGACGCTTAAACTCTTCCCCGAGGGCGATTCGTCCCTCTATCGGGCCAGAATAAGCCAAAATAGGCCCATGGGGTGCCCTAACTGAGGACAGGCTCCCAACGGCTTCACCAGATCGCGGCAAGCGCCGATACGACTGGCGTCCAAGCCATGTCCTCATCTAATTTTCAACCGGGGCTCCAGCTCCGGGCTGAACAGCAAATGCTGTTGCAGCCGCGTTTGCTGCAATCGATCGAGATTCTGCAGATCCCTGCTCAGGATTTGGAGGGCTGGCTGAACGAGGCTGCGGAGTCGAATGAAGCGCTTCGCGTGGAGGTGCCGACGCGAACGCAGGACGGCCCACGTCAATCATGGGATGCCACGGATCGCCACGATGAGATGTTGCGCAACCATCCTGATCGTGACCAAGGGCTTGCCGAGAGCCTCGGCGAGCAGATCGGATTGCTCGACCTGGATCCCGAGGTGCGCCGCTGGGTGCAATTCTTGGTCAGTTGCCTAGATGAGAGTGGCTACCTCTCTCAGAGTGATGAGGAACTCATCGTTTTAGCAGGGAAGGCGGGATTAGAGGTCGACTACGTGTCCCTCGGCCTGGCAATCGCTGCTCTGCAGAAAGTCGAACCCAGAGGCATTGGCGGACGCAATATGGTTGAAGCCTTGTTGTTGCAGCTCGACGAGGGAGGCTCGGACTACGCCAGTCTATGTCGCCTGATCGAAGAGTTCTTGGATGACATGGTGGCTAACCGCTTGCCCTCGATCGCCCGTGAACTGGGAATCGAAATCGAAGAACTCGGAACTCTCATGGGGCAGTTGCGCGGGCTTAACCCAAAGCCGGGAGCGGAACTCTGCGCAACGCAAACGCCTGTTCTGAGGCCGGATCTGATGATTGAGCGCGAACCCGACGGAAGCTGGGCGCTGCGCCTTGAGCGCTCGAATTTGCCGACAGTTTCGATCGACTCGGAAATTGTCGAACTCTCCAAGGACAAGAATAATACAACGAACGTGCGCAAGTGGGCACGCGAAAAGGTCGAGCGCGCGACCTGGGTGGTGGACGCTGTCGCGCAGCGTGGCGCCACGCTTCTGCGCGTGGCGAACGAGGTCTTTGATCGCCAACGAGCCTTCCTCGAAGAGGGCCCGGGCCACCTCGTCGCATTCCGGATGGGGGAGATCGCCGACGTGCTCGAATTGCACGTTAGCACCATTTCTCGGGCGGTAAGCGGCAAGTACGTTCAAACACCCTGGGGCATTCTTCCCCTGCGGCACTTCTTCCAGGTGGCGACCGGCTCCGGATCTGCACCGGCTCGCGACGACCTGAGCGCGATCGTACGGTCAATCTTTGAGGGTGAAGACTCGAGTGAGCCGCTCTCCGACGATGCGGTTGCCGAAGAGCTCGCGCGCCGCGGTCACCAGGTTGCCAGGCGGACAGTTGCCAAGCATCGTCGCCAGCTGGGAATCGCCAGCTCCTATCGCCGGCGGAAGTTCAGCTGACGATTCGGCGCGCAATCGCTATCCTTCCCGGCGAGATGCGCAATATTCGAATTCAAGTCGCCTACGACGGTGCCGAGTTCTTTGGCTGGCAACGCCAAGAGGGCTTTGGATCAGTCCAAGAGGCAATCGAGGATGCGGCGGTTATGGTGCTCGGCGAGCGGGTTACCGTGCACGGGTCGGGTCGCACCGATAGCGGTGTGCATGCCAAAAGGCAAGTGGCGAGCCTTCATGTCAGTACGCGCTTGACTAACGATCGCTTGCGTCACGCGTTGAATGCCCACCTTCCAGATTCGATCGTCGTCAACCGTCTGGAGACCTGCGCCGATGATTTCCATGCGCGCTTCTCCGCTGTCGCTAAGCGTTACGCGTACTTCCTCGCGACCACACGTTTTCGACCGTCATTCGCCGAACGCTATTCTGCTTGGACCTGCTTGTCCCTGGATTTCGAAGCGATGCAGTACGCCGGGAATTGTCTGATCGGCGAACACGATTTTCGCGGGTTATCGAGCGTCGGTTCGGACCCGAAGAGCACTGTTCGTTGCGTGCGTAAGTTGCGCTGGATCAAGCGCCGCGAGCGCCTAGCCTTCGTAATCGAAGCGGATGGCTTTCTCTACAATATGGTGCGCGCCATCGCCGGCACCTTGATTGATGTCGGTCGTGGCCGTTTGGATCGAGACAGTATTAGCCGCGTGCTAGAGACCGGTGACCGCGGCGCGGTGGGGCCCACGGCTGCGGCTGGGGGGCTCTACTTGTTGCGCGTGATGTACCCCGAACCGATTTTCGTTGAAGACGAGAGTGATGTTCCGACTTCGCCGGGCATCTTTTAGACCTAGGTTCCCAATTATGCCGAAGCGCTTTTCGGCCTTGATCTTGAGTTGAGATATTGCCCAGGCCGAAAAGGGGTTGGTTCAGGACCGTTTTGAGCTATCTAGGGAGGGGTACGGCGCAATCTACTGCGGAGTGCCTTGACCGTTAGCAGGTTTCGAAACATGCTGTATTTATTGCTCCTTGATGATCGCTCTCCAGAAAACTCTCATGAGACGTCGTCCCCGTGCTTACACACACGGGAGGGGCCTTTCGATGATCCCACTTGTCGTGGATCATCGAGCAAGTTCACTGCAACGCAACGGAGGTATGCATGAGCACCCAAGTGTCTATTCACCACAACGACTACTCATCGGAAATCAGGACTATCGCGGAGGAGAAACTGGGAAACCTGTTTCGGTTCTGTAGCGATAAGGTCTCCCTGAAGGCTCACCTGGAACGCCAGGCCGGTGGTCACCGAGTCGAAATTGTTGCTTCAGTCCCTCATGGCCCCGTGCTTGTCTCGGATGTCCATGCAGAGGGGGTGATGCACGCTCTCGATGAGGCTCTGAGTCGCATGACGCGCCAACTCAAGCGCTCGAGAGATAAACGAACAGTCGAAAGGCGACGACCTTCGAGAACCGGCGAATAGCGCCGGTCGCCCTCAATTTACAGATTAGGGCAAAACAGTATCGGGGGCCCAGATCGGCGTTTTTGCCGGTCTGGGCCCCCTTCCCTTGACTGGGGGTGGGGCTGGGCTAAGAGAATCTCGGACCCTGGTCGCTGGCTTTGGTAGGCTCTGTGTGCACACGGGCGCATCGGCGGCTGTGGCACCAATCCCCCCAAGAATTCGAACCCCGTTCGAATCTCTGAGCTAGCGTTGGCCCAAGACCCCACGCAAGGAATCCTGCCCTGTCCTATGAGCTACTGGAAGCAGTTCAAACCCAAGAGTTGTTCCGTCGATCTGAAGGCGTCCCAAAAGGAGGGCATCTTGACCGAGATCGTTAACAACATGGTCAAGTCTGGCCTCCTCGAGGATGGCCTTTCCGAGTCAGCCTTGCGAACCCTGGTCGAGCGCGAAGAATTAGCCTCAACCGGAGTCGGGATGACCGTGGCGATCCCGCATGTCAAGCTTCCGGGGTTGACGAAGGTCGTCTGTACCCTTTCCGTGCATAAGGAAGGGGTGGAATGGACTGCGAGCGATGGCGAGCCTGTGCACATCCTCTTTACGGTCCTACGTCCGGAGCGCGCCGGGGATGAGCACGATCCGACCCAGCATCTGGAGATGATGAGCTGGATTGCGCGACTCTCACGGGAAGAGGACTTCCGCCGCTTCGCCAAGGTGGCGAAGACCAAGACCGAACTCGTCGATCTCTTGAAGGAAATGTCCGCTGTTTGAGCGGGCCTAAACGGCTTCGGCCTAGGTTCAAGAGGTGTCGTTCGTGGCTTTTGAAAAAACGGTGAAGATCGTGAACCCCGAAGGGTTACATGCCCGGCCCTGCGGGGCGCTCGTGGCTGTTGCGCTCGAACATCAGAGTGAGTTACGGATTACTTGCAAGGATCGCACCGTCAATGGGCGTTCCATCCTGGAGTTGATCACTCTGGGGGCAACCTGTGGAACAGAGTTGCATTTTTCGGCGGAAGGGACGGACGCGAGCGAGCTGCTCGCCGCCCTTACAGGTCTCGTCGAAGGCGGATTTGACGAGGGGCGCTAGGCGTTTCACCGGGGCCCGTTAAGGCTCCCGTATCGGATTCGTCCTGGCCGACCCCCAGATAACCGGCAATACGCCCCTTAGGGCGCTCTCGGGGGAGTCTCGTGCGTTCCCAATGAGGGGCGGAATAGGCAAACGGGCTAAACCCATCCGGCCTCCAAACCCGAAACGTGTCCCTGAGTGAGCTCAGTCTCCGTCCAACTTACGGGCGTGCGGTTGGCTCACATAACACCCCGGAGGCGCGCAGCACTGTGTTTCGTAAAGCAAAGAGCATCGTAGGTTTGGACTTGGGCAGTTCTGTCGTGAAGGCGGTCGAACTCTCCCTTGATGGTCCCGAACCGGTCGTAACTGGATTCTCAAGAATCGAGATTCCCCCGGGCGGAACTCACGCCGAAGCCATTGACTCGGCTTTCCGCGAGGGCCGATTTCGTTCGAAGCGAGTCGTGACTTCGGTCGCAGGACAATCGGTCGTGGTGCGCTATGTACCGATGATGCGCATGTCGAACACGGAGCTGAAGCAAGCTATCCGTTTTGAGACCGACAAGTACTTGCCGTTCGAATTGGACGAAGTCGTGATGGACTGCCAAGGCCTTGAAAGTACGACGTCAGCGATTGACGACGACAACACAGAGGGCAGCGAAGATCAGATGACCGTGTTGCTGGCGGCTTGCAAAACGGATCAGATCGAAGAGCAGGCTCAGTTGATTCAGAGTCGCGGTTTAGCGCATGCAGCGATCGACATCGACTTGTTTGCGATCGCGAATGCCTGGGAGCTATGCGGCGTCATGCCCGGCGAAGAAGATGGAGAGAAGCGCGGAATCGCGCTGGTCGACGTCGGCTCCGTTCGCACGTCAATCAACGTGATCTACGGCGGCGAAACTTGTTTCGGGCGCGAGATCAACATCGGCGGTAGGGACATGACCCAAGCCGTCGCGCGCCGCTTGTCCGTTGAGCCCTTCGAGGCTGAGGCGATTAAGCGCGCAAGTGAAAGTCAGGAAGCTGAGGTGAATAGCGCCATCGCTCCTGTGCTGGAGGACTTGGTTAGTGAAATCTCGCTCTCCCTGGATTACGTCGAGCATCACGCGGGCATTACCGTGGACGAAATCCTTCTCTCTGGCGGCGGCGTACTTGCGCCGGGCGTTCCCGGATACATCGAACAAGCAACCGCGCGCCGTGCGCGGACCTGGAATCCCCTCGAGGGCCTCCGCATCGATGCAAGTCGAGTGGACGTCGAGGAACTTGAGGCTTGGGCGCCCACGTTGGTCGTGGCGCTTGGTCTCGCATCGAGAGTGCGTGCAGCATGATTCGCATTAACCTCCTTCCGGAAGAGTATCGCCGCAAGGCGAAGACTCCGATCAAATTGATGTTGGCTGTAGCGGGCGTCGTTACCGTGAGTTCGTCGCTTGCCGCCTACTACGGGTGGCTTGCCTACGGAGTCGCAGCCAGCGTAAGCAGCGAGCTATCCGTCCTCGAAACCGAAGATGACGGCTTGCGTCCGCAGGTTGCCTATCACAAGGCTCTCGACGTGGAGAGTTCTCAGCACCGTAAGCGTGAGGAGACCTTGGCACAGATCACAGACAGCCGTATTTCTTGGACCCGCAAAGTCGATGAGTTCATCGACGTTGTCAACCAGGGCGGGGACGGGGATCGTCACCTCGTTTGGTTCGACAACCTTAACGTCACTCAAGGCGTAGGCGGCGGCAGAGGAAAGGCGGGCAACTTGATCGGGAGTGGCCACTCCGGATCGGACAACTTTGGCCAGGTGGCCAACTTTCTAGACGACATCGAAGGCTCAACTTTCATCGAAGACTTTCATTCTCCCGGATCACCCCAGGGGTCTGAGACGCTCACCGACGCTGAGCTGATGCCCGCCGTTGTGTGGGCCTTTCCGTTGACGATTGAGCTCAAGGATGGAGGGGTCGAGCAGTGAATAAGGAAAAGAAAACGTGGATCGGTGTCTTGGGCGGCGGCGCGCTTGCGACCGGACTTGCAGGCTGGGGCATCTCAGCCGAAATGGACAACATCGAGCTTAAGCGCCAGGAAATCGAAACTTTGCGCGCAACGGTTGCTTCCTCTCACAAGTTGATTGAAGGCACGAGTTCGCTCGAGCGCGAAGTCATCGTGCAGCGCGAGATGTCGACCGTGATTCGTAACATTCTCCCCGACAACGCGGAGATGAATAATTGGACGCGGACCATCCAAGGCTTCACGCAAGATTCGGGTGTGCGTATCACCGGATTGAAGGCTAAAACATCTCCTAAGCGTGCGAAGGATGACAAGACCGACTTCCGCGAGGTGACGACAGCCTTCACCATCGACTCGGACGCGTTCCAATTGCTTGAGTTCTTCAGCCTTGTTGAGACTCACCACCGCTTCATGCGCGTGCCTAGTTTTCAGATCACCGCCGCTAAGCGTCAGTCTGTTGAAGAGAGCGGCTTTGCATCTCACCGCGTCAGCGTTGACATCCAAACCTTCGTTTATGAGCCGGACTCTGAGAGTTCGATTGTTAAAATCGAAGGCTATGATCGTAAGCGCGATCTGATGGTCGGCGAGATCAATCGCCGTCGTCAGGATCTCGAGCTGCAGAGCTTCACCTATCGTGGTGCTCGTGGCCGGCGTGACCCCTTTGTTGATCCCCGCGTTCCGGTGGAGGGAGGCAGCGTCCTCTCCGTTCCTGAACAGATGGAAATCGTTCAAAATTTGGTCGAGCAGATTGAAGAAGCGGACACGATCTGGACCAAGGTTCGCGACTCACAAAACGTGATCGAGGAAATGATGGCCAGCGCTGAGCTGGAAGAGTCACTCGCGTATCTCGAAGAAGAAGTCCGCCGAGTTGAGGCCGAAGGTGCCATCACTTATCTCCCCTCGCACCGCCGTTTGCAGATCGAAGTGATCGATGCAATGACGGAACTTCGTGATGGTATGGGCGGCATTATCACGACCGTTGGCCCCTCGGTGGAGAGGCTACGTGAAGTGCTCCAAGCGATGAACCGTCACTTCGACCGCGAGGAGTACAGCTTGGCGATCGACGCTTTCCGGCTAGTTGATGATCAACTTGCTTACATCGAGAGCGATCCCCTACGAAAACCATTCATTGATCGTCTGCGCAAGAAAGCGATGGTCGCACGCATCGTCCGAGACTTCGAGCAAATCGAAATCTTAGTGGGTGGTGTCGCGATCATGGAGGGAGTTCCCGCCGTCGCGCTGATCAATGGCCAGTCGCTGTCTGTCGGCGACATGCTCGACAACAACTTGTTTATCAACGCGATCAGAACTGACGAGATCGAATTCATTTACCGCGGCGTGGTGCTCGCCCGGCGTTTCTAAGTTTCTAGCACCGTTTGCTTGTTCCCTCGTGTTGACCTCAAGTTGACTACATAGAGTCCTGATGAAGAAAGTCGTTTTAGCAGCCGTTGCCCTCCTGGGGATCGCTCTGCCCACCGTTTCGGCACAAATTGCCAACCGTGAAGCCCGGGTCTCTTTGAACCTGGCTGAGCGAACGTTGGAAGACGTTATTCAGCACCTGCGCGAACGCTCAGGTGCCAATATCGAGATCATCGATCGAGAGGACGAAATCGTCTCGACCGCTGTTATTCGAAGCATCCAATTGGACGATGTCCACTGGCGTGTCGCCCTTGAGATCGCTGCTGAGAAGATCGGCTGCGTGGTTGAGGAGCGTAAGAATGGCATCTTGATTGTGACCAAGCCACCCACTGTGGAATTCATCTTCGAGGATGGAGACATCCGCAAGGTGATTGGCGCTATCGCTAAGATCAGTGGTGCGAACATCGTCATCGCACCCGAAGTCTTGGGGACGCTAACAGTGAACTTCTCCGGAGTTCCGTGGCGAGTTGCACTGGACGTAGTGGCCAAGACTCGCGGCTATACGGTTGTCGAAGAAGCGGCCGGTGTGCTGCGCGTCGTGGACCCATTGCTGCTTCAGGACCAACTAGTGACGCGTAGCTATCAACTACGTTTCTTGCGTCCCCGCTCGGCTTACGTCCCGATCATCAAGTCAGAGTTCGTTGAAGGTGGCGAGAAGCCGCCCAGTGACGACGTTTTCGAGCACTTCACTGTTCTGCGCGCTTTGAGCAAAGCGCTCTCGACGGCAGGCGACCTCGATTACATTGAGGACCAAAATGTTGTCCTCATTCGTGACACACAGCAAGCCCACGAGCAGATCGCTTCTATCATCCACTCTCTGGATGTTGAGCCTTTGCAGGTTTTCGTCGACGTCAAATTCATAACGACAACCAACGGTGACATCCTAAACTTGGGTGTGGACTACGGTGACAGCGGGCCTTCAGTTTCGCTAAGTGGCGGCTCCATCCCGATCACTTTCCCGTTCAACCCGGGCGGCGGCGGCTTTGAAGATCTTTTCATCGCCAACCACACTGGCGAGGGTCCTTACTACACTAGTGACTCCTCGGCAGGCAGCAACTTCAACGACGGCTCTACATTCGTTCCCGGAACAGTGTTCGGAGCGCTCGACTTCACCTCGGTGATCGCAACCTTGCGACTCTTGCAGCGCGACACTTCTTCAGAAGTGATTCAAGCTCCGAAGATTGTGGCGCTCGATGGTCGTCCGGCAACGATTTTCGTTGGCGAGACAATCCGCTACGCAGAGGCGAAGTCAGAGCAAGGTCAGGCTGGTGGTTTGCAGCTCTCGATCTCCGAGGCATCGAATTCACCCGTTGAGGTTGGATTCCAACTCATGCTTCGTCCCAATGTGATTCCCGGTACAGACCGGATCATGATGGAAGTCATTCCCAAGGAAACCAGCCTTTCAGGTACTGGCAACTCGGTCTTGGCGCCCCCCGGTTTCGATGTCTTCACCTTGGGTGCTTCTGGCCTCGAAGGCTCGATCGCCTTGCCTCGTACTCGCTCTTCAACCATCGTGACTACAATGATGCTTGATTCGGGGCAGACGGCAGTGATCGGCGGCTTGACAACGGACTCAGAAGTGGAAACCGAGACGCGGGTTCCTGGCCTTTGGCGAATTCCGTTGATCGGCCAACTCTTCCAGTACAAGGAGCACGTCATGGACAAGCGCAGCTTGATGGTCTTCCTGACTCCGTCGATCGTGCACTCGCGCGAGGACCAAGAGATGATCCTGCAAAACGAGTTGCAACGTCGTCGTACCAAGCTGTCCGATGAGATTGAAGCTCTAGTGGTCAGCGACGAAACTGAGGAAGCTCCGGAAGAGTAAGCTCTACATTCAGAGCGAGCAGCCCCCGAAAGCCACGCGTGGCTCTCGGGGGCTGCTTGCGTTTTGCTGAGTTGGGGGAGGTGGGTGAAACTTCTCTGTGGCTCCCAACTCGCACAGGTGGTCGCACCCAAGGATCTTCTGCTGCAAGGGCCCCGTCTCAGTTACGGCGGAGTACTGACAGCCTTCCCTACAGAGACTGCATGGCCTTGGTGTGGAACGGATCGCCAGAGGCGGGCTGTATCTGGCTTCTAGAGATTGGCTTAGGCCAGCGATCCAACGGCAGAACTCCTCGCTCGTGAGCTTTCCATCGTTAGTGCCGGTCGAATTCCATACTGAACCCAGGCAGTCTCTAAGGCTTCTTCTTTCTGTGTCTCGTGGTAATTGAAATCGTCGGGCATCTAGAAAGTCAGGGTTTTGTGGTCCAGATTCAATGCAGACAACGCTTTTGGGGGCCGCGCATTCGCTTCGTCCTACTCTGAAGAGCCCTGATGGGCTATCCCAGGGTGACCCAAGTTCGGTCTATGTAGAGCTTTCTGACAGATTTCCGGCTTGGGGATTCCCATTCCAGCGTCGATAAGCAAGCATGGTGTTTCGAGAGCTGCCAGATGGCAGGACTCGCGATTCCTCAAACGCGCAAACCGCGCTCCATTAATCAGATCAAGGTGGCCGCTGGCCGCTTCCCCGCGGCGGGGATTTTCCTCGTCGAGACAACCTAAATCCGTTCCTGACGTTCCCAAGAAGCCCACTTTCGGGTTTTTCTCTGGAGAGCGCCCGACCCCTGGTGCTGCGCGCCTGGGAGTTCACCGTCAGCCATGTGGCTCCTGTGTCTCTCCCCGAGCTGCTCCCGAGGGCTCTGATCGCGGTTTGCGGCTTTGCCACAAACGAGAAGATCGTCGATTGCGCGCCGCAAGGTGCTGCACCAAGCGATCTTCTCAGCGAGAGGTTCGTGCGCTACAGAACAGGTTCACAGGTGCGGCGCCCAATCGAGGGCGTTAAAGCTCACTGACATGACCCAAACGAATGACTCGGAGGCCAACAAGGCCCCGGGATTTGGAGCCTTCATTGGTTCCACCACAAATGACAATTCCGCTTCCTCTGGCACAAAGCGGAAGTCAACAGCTCGCCGTAGTGGCGCTTCCGAGACGGCGGCCCCCAAGGCCGCCAGGAAGAAGGCCGCTCGGAAAACGGCTCGGAAGAGCACGCGAAAGCGGGCGGCTCACAGCGAAGAGCCTGAGGCGACGGCGGCTCCGGCGAGAGAAACGAGCTCCGCGACAGAAACGAGCTCCGCGACAGAAATGAGCTCCGCGACAGAAGCCAATGCGCCGCGCACGCGCCGCAGAAGGTCTCGCGCAAATAGCCCTGCGCCGGATAGCGAGGCTCAAGAGTCTCGAACCGAATCTCCCCGCGGAGAGACTGAGGCTCCGCGTCGTCGAACCCGTTCGCGGCGTTCGCCTGCAGCCCAAGAAGATGACAGCAGTCAACGCGAGGTGAGCGAATCGCCCACGCGTGATTCTGATCCTGACGGCGACGGTGGTGGTCGCGCTAAGACTCGAGGTTCTCGTGGGGGGCGCCGCACCCGTGGACGTTCTGATGAGTCGGGCACTGACCAGCAAGAAGAGTCCGGTGAAGCTCCCGAAACCTCACGTAGGGATGATGAGGACACTCAAGAGAGTAAGCCGCGTCGCAAGCGATCAGCTCGCGGTGGACGTGGCCGATCCCGTCGACCTTCCGCTTCAGAGAGTGCCGATTCCGAAGCCGAAGGCTCCGAGGATGTTGCACGCGAGGAGCCTGTGGCTTCCAGCGATTCTACAGAACAAGGCGCTGATGGTGACCGTTCTCCGCGCTCTCGTAGGCGCAAGCGCAGCGCGCCTGGCAAGCGGCGTTCCAGTCGCAGTCGCGACGAAGAAGAAACAGGTTCTGACGAAGAGAGCGGCGAGCAAGATCGCAGTCAAAGCGCTAGTCATGACGAAGATGACGAGAAGCCCAAGCGACGTAGGCGTGGAACGCGCGGTGGCCGTAATCGCAAGCGCAAGGTGGACTCCTCTGACGAACAGCCTTCAGCGGCGGTAGTCGAGATGATTCCGGGTGAGGAGGATGACTTGCCGGAGCTCCCCGATCTGCCCGACGAGGCTGAACTGCTCAATGGTGAAGACCTCGGCGGCAAGCGTGGCAGTCGCAAAAAGCGCGGCCGGTCGCGTGTCGAAGCGAGTGAGGAGCCTGAAAAGCGCACGCGTTCCAAGCCTGCAATTGTTCCGGACCGCAAGATCTTGGTCAATGCCTGCGATACCGAAGAGATGCGCGTCGCCGTCGTGCGGGACGAGAAGATCCTCGATTTCCAGATGACGGTCGGCAGCGACATGTCCCTGGTCAACGACATCTATCGTGGACGCATCGTCAACATAGAGGCTTCGATTGGCGCCGCATTCGTTGACTTTGGTCGCGGACGCAACGGTTTCCTGCACACATCTGATGTCTTGCCGACCTATGCCGACAGTAAAGGCTCATTGCTTAAGCTGCTCTCTACGTCGATCGATCCGGAGGATTGGGATTCGAGTTCGAGTCAGTCTTCGGAGAGCGAGGAGCTAAGCGAGGAAGACTCCGACGATCATGACGACGGCGATCATGACGACGAGGGTGAGGACCACGAGGATGAGTCCACTGATGACGATAAGAATTCGGAGCGCAGTTCTAAGGGGCGTCGCAAGCGCGGCTCCTCAAAGGCTGCTCGTGGGGCCAAGGCCGGCACCAAGGGCAAGCCGCGCCAACCACGCTTCCGCGCTCGGCCGCGACGTCCGATCGATGATCTCTTCAAGGTCGGGCAAAAGGTTGTTGTGCAAATCACAAAGGACGCCATCGGTGACAAGGGTCCTACCCTGACCACTTATCTGTCTATCCCTGGACGCTACCTGGTGTTGATGCCTTCGATTACTCACCGTGGTGTGAGCCGCAAGATTGAGGACAGTAAGGAACGTAAGCGACTCAAGCGCATTCTCGACGGATTGGACGTGCCGGATGGTATGGGCATCATCGCGCGTACCGCGACGATGGGGCGTACCAAGGTTGAGATCAAGCGCGACCTCGACTACCTGTTGAGTGCGTGGACTCGCTTAGCGAAACGTTTGGATTCTGGGCAAGGAAGCTCGGCGCTCTACCAAGAGTCGGACGTCGCAATCCGCACCGTGCGCGATCTATTCGGACCAGAAACCGAATCTGTGATCGTTGACGATGAGGAGATCTACCAGGAGATTCGCGAGTTTGCTGAGCAGCTAATGCCCGAGCAGATAGACCGGATCGTGATGCATGATGGGGACAGACCCCTGTTCCATACCATGGGCATCGAGCAAGATTTCGAGAAGATCTTCTCGCGCCGTATTGAATTGCCGTCGGGCGGTTCGGTCGTCTTCGATCAAGCGGAAGCTCTGGTGGCGATCGATGTGAACTCGGGCAAGACGCGTACGTCGAGCCACGACTTCGAGGAGATTGCTCACAAGACCAACATGGAAGCGGTTCCTGAGATTGCGCGCCAAATTCGTTTGCGCGACTTGGGTGGCATCATCGTCTGTGACTTCATCGACATGATGAAGAACTCGAATCGCCGTGCGGTGGAAACGGCCTTCCGGTCTTGTTTCGCCGACGACCGGGCGCGCTCCAAGCTGGGGCGCATCTCACAGTTCGGGTTGCTCGAGATGACTCGCCAGCGCCTCGGCCCTGGCATCAGCAAGAAGCTCTTCCGGCCCTGCACGGCTTGCCGTGGAATGGCTCGGACCCGCACCGAGGCGTCCCGCGCCTCAGCTATCTTGCGTCGCCTAGGATCAGCATTGACGCTCAAGGGCTTCTCTCAGGTCGAGGTCAAGGCTCATCCCGAGACGATCGAGTATCTCAAGAAGTCGCGCAGCAAGGAATTGGCGGCGATGGAAGAGAGCTCCGGCCGCAAGCTCGATCTGAGATCCGTCCCGGATCAGATTGAGGACAGCGTTTTGCGCTATCTGCGGGCCGATGGGCGTGAAGTTCGTCCCGGCGGACGCAGAAAACGTTAAGGCATCTACGATTTTGCCGGACAGGGCCTTTGCGAGAGGGACCTGTCTGGCTAGACTCTTCGCCCCAATTGCGCTAGCCGCCTCCTGCGGCCGCGGAAATTATGGGAGGACTACTTTGTACGCAATCATCAACGATTCAGGTCAGCAGACCACCGTTCGACAAGGTGAAATCATCTTGCTCGACCTCAAAAAAGACACTTCGCCCGGAGACCAGCTCACCTTTGACGAGGTGTTCTTGATCGGGAACGAGGGTACCGTCAGTGTCGGCAAGCCGACCGTGGCCGGTGCTTCCGTCGTGGCCGAGGTTCTCGGCATGGAGAAGGGTGAGAAAATCATCTCCCTGCGCTTCAAGCGCCGCAAGAATGTCCGCGTCAAGCGCGGTCATCGCCAGCGCTACACGCGCGTGCGGATCACTTCCATTAACGCATAGGCCATCAACGCATAGGCGTCAGGCTCCCAGCTCTGCACCCCTGCTAGACCGCTAAACTTAATTTATGGCACACAAAAAAGGACAAGGATCGACCCGTAACGGTCGCGACTCAAACCCCCAATACCGCGGCGTAAAGCGCTATGGTGGCGAGGCAGTCACGCCGGGCACGATCATCATTCGCCAGTGTGGCACACGCTTCAAGCCCGGCAAGAATGTCGGTCTTGGCAAGGACTACACGATCTTCTCCTTGGTTGACGGACATGTCCGTTACCAGACGGGACGTCGAGTTCACGTCGACCTAGCGCAGTAGCCGGTTTCGTTCAGAAACTAGGGGCTGCACTCGCCTTCATTCGAAGCGAGAACCAATAACACAGACAGGGTGGTGAGCTGCGTTGGGATACCCCAGATGCAGTTCACCACCCTGAAAAATTGCCATGTTTCGTGACGAAGCCACAATCGAAGTAAGTGCCGGTAAGGGCGGGGACGGATTGATCTCTTTCCGCCGGGAAAAAGGTGAGCCCCGAGGGGGCCCTGACGGTGGCGATGGTGGCGATGGAGGCTCCATCTTGCTGATCGCTACTTCCCGGGAGTCGTCGCTCCTGCGTCTCGGACGCCAATTCCGCTACGTTGCGGACAAGGGACGTCCCGGGGGTACTCAAAAGTGCTCGGGGCGCAATGGCGCAGATATGGTCCTTCACGTTCCGATCGGCACGGTCGTATTCGATCGCGACCGGGACAACATGCTCTTCGACCTCGACGCGGAAGGAGCGAGCATCATTGTGGCCCAAGGTGGCCGCGGCGGTCGTGGGAACATTCACTTTGCAAACGCGGTGCGCCAAGTTCCGCGCAAGGCAACCGTAGGCACCGAGGGTGAAGATCGGGCTGTGCGCCTTGAGCTGAAGCTATTCGCCGATGTGGGACTGTTGGGCTTGCCTAACGCTGGCAAAAGCACTTTTCTCTCTGTGGTCACCGAGGCGCGACCGAAAGTCGCCGACTATCCCTTCACGACCCTCGACCCGCAGGTCGGGATTGCGGAGGTTGGCACTGGGGTCACCATATGTATTGCGGACTTGCCGGGACTGATCAGCGGGGCCGCCCAAGGTCAAGGCCTCGGCCACCGCTTCCTAAAGCACGTGGAGCGCTGTCGTGCCCTCTTGCACTTGGTTGACGTTTCGGCCGGCGCTAACACACCTCCTGGCGAGGCCTTTCGGGTAATCGATGGAGAGCTTCGAGAGTTTTCTCCGGAGCTGATCGAGAAGAAGCGAATCGTGGTCGCGACTAAGTTTGAGTCCGATGACGATCTGGAGCGTGTTGCGGAATTAGAAGCTGCGGCGGGGCAAAGTGCCCTCCGAATCTCATCGATGCGCCACGAGGGCCTGCAAGAAGTCCTCGGAGAGGCTCACCTGGCCGTCCGGCCCGAGGGTTTCTGAGGACCAGGACCCGACGCTCGTTCTATTGAGGGTGATTCGGTCCAGCTCAAGCTGGCGGCTCTCGGGGGTCGATTAGGACGAAGACTCCCCAGGAGGGGCGTTTCCTTGTCCGGGCAGGGTCTCTTCGACCCCGCAATCGCACCTAGAGAGATATCCTCATGACCGAATCCCCGCAGGACTTCGATCAACCCGTTAATGCCAAGCGTCTCGCCCGCCTCTTCGATGAGCAGGGTGGAGGGCGAGAGGGTGAGAATGGTTCCCCGGATGGCGTTCCGCCCGTCCCGGCTCTCGGCGAACAACCGATCAACGCTCCGGCACTCTGTGAGGAGCAGGTTGTGCAAAAGACGGCGATAAAGAAGGCGACGATCGACCGCCCTCCCGTTCAGAAGCTTGGCGCAGAGAACCTCACCGATGATAGCGCGCCCGCTGGCGTGTTGGATATCGGATCCGAGGCGGCTCCGGCAACGACAGCCAGCCCCCGGCACCAGATCGAAGAGTGGCTCGCGGGAATGGTGAAGGCCCAGGCGAGCGACTTGATCTTGCGCGCAGGGGCGCGACCCTCACGCCGTGTCTCGGGGAAAATTCACTTTCTGCCGGGGCGAGTTCCCGGTCCCGGACCGCTCCTCGAAGTGCTCGAGGGAGTGATGGGTTCGAAGCGCATGGACACTTGGCGCGAGACAGGCTCCGTCGATGCGGCCTTGCACTTAGATGGATTGGGACGCTTTCGCCTCAACGCGTACAAGCAGATGGGCGAGCCGGCGGTTGTGATTCGGCGCATCAATGATGAAGCGCCGGACATCTCGGAGCTCGGCTTACCTATGGATGAGCTGAAGAAGCTCGCCATGCGCAAGCGCGGTCTAATGCTCGTTACCGGTATTGCCGGTTCCGGCAAGTCGACTACCTTGGGCGGAATGATTCAGCACATGAACACAACGGTCGAACGTCACATTGTGACCTTGGAAGATCCCGTTGAGCTGATCTTCAAGGAGCAGCGCTGCGTTATCAGTCAGCGCGAGATCGGGACCGACTGCATGGATTTCCAAGATGGACTGCGTCACGCACTGCGCCAAAGTCCTGATGTCATTCTGATCGGCGAGATGCGGGACGCGGAAACGGTCATCTCTGCTTTGGACGCGACCGAAACCGGTCACTTGGTCCTAAGCACTTTGCACACGGTCAACGCGGCTCAGACCGTTGACCGAATCCTGAGCTTCTTTGCGCCGGAACAACACCAGCAAGTTCGTTCGCGGCTTTCGGACAACTTGGCTGGAGTCTTGAGCCAGCGGCTCTTGCCCGAATCTAACGGGGAGGGCATGGTCCCGGCCTTCGAGCTATTGGTCTCGACGCCCCATGTGCGCGAACTTCTAGCCGAGGGCAACACGGCGGAACTCTGTCGTGTTATCGAACAGGGGAGCGAGGATGGCTTGATCTCCTTCAATGAGTGCTTGCGCAACTTAGTTGTGAATCACCGCGTCGAGCTTCAAGAAGCTCTCGCCTCAAGTGACCGCCCCGATGAGCTGGTTCTGGCTCTGCGCGGAATCACCGCCAGTCACGGTCGCCCGACGGGTGGCGTTACCGGCGGAATCAAACAGCCTACTGGAACCCGTAAGAAGCCGCCCCTGGACGAGGGGGGTGCTGGCCTGCGTATGGCGGGCGGCAGCTGAGATCTGGGCGGATTTTCGCCTAAATTGCTGGAAGTTGACCAGCAGCCAAGCGTCCAGGGTCCCGAGCCTTGCGATATCCTCCTTCCAACAGCTAGCATGGCCGCTGCGCTAGGTCTGCTTCCTAGAACTAGCCAATTTTCAGGGCACTGATGAACATCAATCAAATCAAGCTGTTCACCTGGCTAGTCTCCGCCAGCGTGACCGCCGGAATCGGCTACTACGTCTACGAATTCCGTATCCGATCCGGAGGGTGGGTTCAGGAGCGCCGTATCAGCGAACCGGAAGCCGCGGAGATCCTCATGAGCGCCGTGATCCCCGTGGGGCCCAAGGCGAGCCTGGTGGATCGCGATTCGATCGAGCGCGCATTCTACTTTGACCCGCGCAACCGGGCCCTTCCGAATCTGCTCGACTGGACCGGGCGCCCGCCGAAGGTGGTGATTGAGGAGGTTCCCGATCTTGTTGAGAGTGAGCCCGAACCGACTTTCGCCAGCATCGCGCCGCTGATTCAGGTCGTCGTGATATTCGAAGACTTGGGCAGCTCCGATAGAGGAATCGCATCCGTTCAGTTCACACCCGAGTCTAAGGTGGAGCCGAAGCCGGAAGGCTTTCCCTACGAGATTCGCGTCGGGGATAAGCTCCCCAAGCCCCTCGGCTTCGTAACAGTCAAGGCAATCTTGGAAAACGAAATCGTGTTTAGCTTCGACGACGTTGAGCGCGAGGACGAGTCGGTCTTTAGCATCGAGTTCGATCCGATGGCGGAAATCTACGTCGTCTCGGGCGCGAAGCCGGAAGTGTTCCGTCCCAAAGAGGATGTGGCGCAGGTTGACGAGAATTCCTGGCGTCCCGAGCACACGACGATGATCGATACAGACCAGTGGAGGATCGGAACAGAGGACGCGCGCGATTTTGCCGAAGACTTCGGAGGCATCATTGCGCGTGAAGTTCGTCACGGTCGGCATTACAACAGCAAGCTTGGCAAGTACGACGGCATCGAACTCAAAGAGGTCAAGCCCGGCGGTAAAATTGCGGGCCACGGTGGACAGACTGGAGACATCATCAAGTCCATCAACGGTCATCCTGTGACGAGTAGTTCCGAGGCGATTTCTTTCGTGAAGAACAACAAGGACAAGTTCTCCAAGTGGATCGTCATCGTTGAGAACAAAGGCCAAGAACGGACAATGACCTTCGAGAGTCAGTCGGAGTAAATCCGACTGGTTCTGAAGTTCGCTACGCAGCTCCTTCGGGAGCTGCTCCTCTTATGTCGGGAATTATCCTCACCCTTGATCTCGGAAACAGCGCCGCCAAGTTGCTGCGTTGGGGAGCCGTGCAGGAATTCTCCCGCATCGAGTGGGGAGCTGCCTGGCGCGAGGAGTTGGAGAAGTATCTGCAACCCCGAGGCGCTGAAGTGGTCGAGACCATAGCCATCTCAAGCGTGGCGGCAGCTGAGCTTCAGGATGAGGTTGTGGAACTTTGCACTGAGGCAGGGCGCAAGGTTGTGGTGAATCCGGACACAGAGTTGCGCATTGCGTGTCGAAGTACTGAGACCATTGGTCGCGACCGATTATTTGCCGCTCAGGGCGCTTGGGCGGAGCGAGCCGAGGCGGCCATTGTTGTCGATGCGGGGACAGCACTGACGGTCGATGCCTTGGGCTGTGATGGGGCCGTTGGAGTGTTCATGGGCGGCGCGATTGCGCCTGGACCGGAGCTCTTGGCGCGCGCCTTGGGCACCGGCGCCGCGAAGCTCTTTGAGATCAAGCCCGAGCTTTCCGTGGCAGCCCTTGGCCAAGATACTCCCGGCGCCTTGGCGGCTGGTGTGGTCGTTGGTTTTCGCGGAGCTGCACGCGAGCTTGTCCAGCAGGTGGCTTCCGAAGCTGGATTGGAACACGCGGCGGTTTGGCTAACGGGAGGCGCGGCAGGCTATCTGAAGCCTCCGGGATTGTTCGGCGACCGCTGTGTACAGCACAGTCCCGCGTTGGTTCATCACGGATTGCGTCACGTCGCGCTGGGCAAAGCTCGATGAGCGTGCGTTTAGTCGAATTGACCGCGTCAGGCTCGGGAGGCGTCAGCATCATCGCAGCTTTAGGTGAGGGTGCCTTCGAGTTCCTTGAGAGCTGGGGTGTGCCGGACTTGAAGGAGGGGGAGTTGCGCTTTGCACGACTTCGACTTGAAGGTGAAGTGATCGATGAGGCGCTCGTTTGTGCGCGTGCGAGGGATTGCGTTGAAGTTCATGTGCACGGTAGTCAGCCGTTGGTAAAGGCACTCTTGGCGCGACTGCAATTTGTGGAGGAAGCCGAGCGGTCGTTAGAAGATCGCGCGCAGGAACTCTTGACGCAAACGACCAGCGACCTGGCCGCGCGAATCCTGCTGGACCAGGTGGAGGGTGCCCTGCGGCGTGAGCTTGAGGCATGGCCGAGTCTCTCGGAAACCGAACGCGAAGCGCGCCTCGACGAGTTGCTCGCTCGTTCGTACTCCGCTCGTTTCTTATTTGCGCCAGCGCGCGTGCTCTTGATGGGGCCGGTCAATGCGGGCAAATCGACTCTGTTCAACTTGCTGGTTGGGGGCGAGCGTGTGATCACGAGTGCTGAAGAGGGGACGACTCGAGACTTGATTCAGGAGCGAGCTGAATTAGGCGGCTGGCCTCTTTTGCTCTGTGATAGCGCAGGGCTGCGTGACCTAGATGTGGCGGATCCTGGCACATTCGTGGAGCGCGCCGGATTCTCCGCTGCCCAGCGTGCGGCCCTCGAAGCTGATTTGATTTTGTGGTTGCGCCCGCCAGGCGCGCCGCCAGCACCGAAAGTGAGTGAGTGCGCAGCAATTCGCGAACTTGCGAGTTTCAGCGATCTGGAGGGCGGATCGGCCGATGGAATCAGCGCCCTGCACGAACCTCAGGCAGCACTCGAAAGGGTCTTGGCTGTGGTGTGCGAGGCGCTAGGGCTTCCAAGCAGTCCATGGACTGCGGGTCTCGCGGTGCTCTTTGACCGTCGAGATTGCGAGGCCCTTGCGTGCTGGAAAGGGCTCGATTCGAAACTCCTTTCCGAGACTATTGCTGTCTGGCTGGCGACAAGCCGTTGATGGCTGAGACGGAATCACCTATGGTTCACACCTAAGACCGGAGCGCTTGTCCAGCGCACCACTGTCTTAGAAATGCCGAAGCTACGCCACCTCATCTCCACCGACGACCTCTCCCTTGCGGAGATGGAAGCGCTGTTCGAGAGCGCTAAGGCTTTCGAGGCGGGCATTCGAGATTGGCCCGACATGTGTCGTGGTCGGATCGCTGCGACGCTCTTCTATGAGCCCTCGACGCGCACGCGACTTTCGTTCGAGTCCGCTATGTTGCGGCTGGGTGGGGGAGTGATCACCGCTGCGGATATGGGTGTTTCTAGTGCCTCAAAAGGCGAGTCCTTAGCGGACACCTTTCGCGTCGTTTGCGGTTATGCCGACGCCCTGATCTTGCGGCACTCAAGCGAGGGCGCCGCGCGTTTGGCGGCGGAAGTTTCGTCGGTTCCTGTGATCAACGCGGGCGACGGAAGTCACGAGCATCCGACGCAAACCCTTTGCGACCTTTACAGCTTGTGGACGGAACGCGGACGTATCGCCGGTCTTGATGTGGTCTTCGCAGGTGACTTGCGTTACAGCCGAACCGTCCATTCCTTCGCTTACGCTTTGGCTCGCTTCCGTGCGAACATCGTGTGTGTTCCGCAACCAGGCTTTGACTTGCCTGATTACGTAGTTCAGCGTTTGCGCGAAGAGTTTGGAGTGGAGCCAATCCGAGCCGAAGCCTCGAACCTCGGTGACTTGGCGGCCACCAGTGACGTCGTGTACTTGACGCCACAGAAACCGCACCAGTTGAGTTTGTTTACGGACCCCAAGGGACTCAGCGTTGGCAGTGTTGATGCGGTCTACATGACGCGCCCGCAAACAGAGCGCTTCGCGTCCGGCACGGAACTCGACGAGACTAAGTACTTGCAGCTTGGTAAGCGACAGCTGGCTGCCGAGTCACTGCGCGACGCGGTCGTCATGCATCCCTTGCCGCGCCGCGATGAAATTTCATCGGAGATCGATGAGGACCCGCGCTCGATTTACTTCAAGCAAGCGGCGCGTGGTGTGCCCATTCGTATGGCGATCTTGGCGGCCCTCTTGGGCAAGACCGATGTGCTTGCGGGTGTAAGTCCCGGTGAGTCACCGACTTGGCCTGCGCAAAAAATGGGCCTTGTGTGTGCCAATCTGAGCTGTATCTGCCATACGGAAGATCGCCACGTGGGCGTCCGGTTCCGTCTCGCTTCGAGGGTGCCGCTGCGCGCTTCGTGCCCCTACTGCTCCCAGGAAATCCCTTTCGCGGTGGTTGGATGTCTGGCGACTCAGCAATTCTATGCTCCGGATTCTCGCGAGCTTCGGAAAGTTCTTCCGGAACAAATGGTCTTTTTCAGGGACCAGATTCAGGCTGAAGGTGCTGGATTTAGCGCCCATCAGGCCTCGCCGCCCGCCCATCAGAGCTAGTAGGCCTATTTGAGCGGTTTGTGCACATCCGCACGGGAGACGAGTATGCCAGGGGGAAGTCGCACGAAAGTAAGCTGGGTTGGTCTTGAAACCTCATCGGTGAAGGCGACTATGTCGTTGGTAGGATAGGCTTTAGGGCACGCCTCCGGCTTCTTGCTGTTTGTGGCATGGAGTTTGATGGTGTGCGGTGACTAGGAGTGTTTCTCCTGATCACGTTGCTGGTCGATATCCCCCGACTGGCACCAAACTCTTTTTCAACTCGTTAGCCTCACTTTTCCTCCTGAATTCGTCTTCGACGGGCCCAGGTGAAATTGACAGGGATAATTAGAGTCCAGCGCGGCTCGGACTTGACCCACGAAGTTCGCCCGCGAGAATACCTGGACTCGAAATCCCCGATATTCAAAAGCTCCTTATGTGGATCCCAGGTGGGATCTACCGGGGGGTGGTGAGCGCTAGCAGCTCTCAACGAAGCACCCGACTTTCTCTCAAGCATGAACCGGCAAGTCATGAAGATGCAATCCAGCTCATCCCTCTCAATAACTGCTCACAGCAGCCTTTCCTCAACGCGTCGTGCTCTTATGGGCGGCGCTATCCTCACGGCTGGCCTTCTGGGCGGTTGTGGCGGTGGAAGTCCTGCTCCGCTTATCTCCGAAAACGCTGGCGAGGTCCTCGCTCAGGCGGACACCTCGATCGGTTCTTCGGTTCTGATCGGCGAGTCACACTTCGGCGGCGAAAAGAGCAATTTGGGAATCGTCGCCACGTATTGGGGGCGCTTAGTCAGTGTCGCTGATTCCACCGATGGTGGTACTACGAGTGACGGAGTCAAGCTGCGTGATTTTGTCATCAGCAACTCGATTCGTGACCTGTCTGTGTTCCAGCCGAGCATCGGTGGTTCGATGGTCTTCCAGATGACGCGCAATGTCATCACGGACGCAACGACCCTGTTGATTCCTGCTGCGCTGGGGACCGTGCGCTTCAACGAAGCCTTGGTCTTCCTCGAGTCGAACTTGACTCCGGTTAGCGATCACGGTTTGGGCACCAACGAAACGGCTCCCTTCTCTATGGTTCCGCGGAACTCCGCGATTGTCATGCGCTTCGACGACTTGCTCGAGCCGCATTACACAAACGGCGAATGGAAAGATCTCGCCGGCGGCGGTGTGGTGAACCCCACGACTGGTCAGCTCAATCAGGAGCTCCTCAAGGTTCGAGTGAATTATCCGCCGGTGGATACCTTTACCTCGCGAACCATTGTCGACCCGAACCACGGCGACCTCTTCGATGCTGACAATAATGGGATCGCCGAGTTCTACTCGACTCGTCTCATCATCAGCACGACCGTGAGCACGATTCAGTCGCAGGTTTCGAACCCGCCGCTCGCGATCAACACGATCGGTTTGCCGCCGAGTACTGGTTTGTCGAGTTCCAACTTGGTTCTTCGGGTTCCGACTGCCCTGAACCCCTCTGTGGGTCAGACTCAGGTTCTTCGCAACCTCTCGGGCCACCCGGTTTCCTTCTCAAGCAACGGGTCGACGAGCACCAGTTCTGGAACTCTCGACGTGGTGCGCGCTCTGCGCTCTGGCGGAACAGAGACTAGCGATGCCAACAACGGTTTCTTGCTCGACGAAGATGCTCCGGCGCTGCTTGGTGACCTGGCTATCTTCGTCAGCGGCACCCCGACCCAGCCCGATCCCGTCAACGAGCCCCAACGCTACCGCATTCCGACCATGGCTTTCTCCGTGGTGGGTTGTGCTCCGGGGATTCCCACGGGCGAATCTTCCAGCCTGAAGATCGGCGACGTCATCGTTCTGAACAACGTCAGCTCAGTGGTCGTCTTCGCCGGTAACGGCGGTTCGGTGATCAACAATGTATTGGTGGACGTGCTGGCTCCGGTTGGCGGCGTGCTCCTCGCGGGTACCGGACGCTTGCAGACTCCCTACGTCACCAACGATGTGGCCGACTGCTTCGTAACCTTCTCACCGACCGCGATCACGGCTCCGAGCACGGGCATAGCGACCAACGCTCAGGTCATCATTCGCTTCAGCGAGCCGATGGACCCGGCGACAATTCGCCCATTCGACTCGATGACGATCAAGCGAGTCCTCGGCGAGGCAGACCCCTACGAGTATGTGATCGGAACGATCGCGCCCTCGGCGGACCTTCGCAGCTTCTCCTTCTCGCATACTCAGAATCCTTTCAACCACCTCCAGGGCGCGGCCGAACAGTACTTCCTCGCAATTAGCGGTGGAGCTGCGGGACCGCGGGACTTGGCTGGAAACGAGCTCGCGAACCCCCTGGCGGACGAAGTTTCCTTCACGATCAACCCGGCAGCGCCTAGCAGCGTCAATGGCGGCTTCGTGATGCGCTTCGGCTCGGCCAATGAGTTCTACGGCGACAATTTCGGCGAGCTGCGCGACTTCCAGATTTTGTACGACCCGATCAACGAGCGCATCAAGCCTCGGCCGGTGAGTCGCTTCGATGTGGCAGCGGACCGCAACCACCCGTTGCCTGCAGTCATGACGCAGTTCACTCCTGGTGTCCAGACACCGCTTTCGAAGCTTGGTTCGAAGCTTCAGACGATCTGGCGCTACGTGGACATGGGCTTCTCGATTTCGGACGAGTCCAACTTCAACATGGATGTAGAGGGCATCTCCTGGGCGCCCGTTGGCGGAAGTGTTGTGACCGACACCTACGACGAGTTCATGATGATCCTTTCGCACTCCAGGTTCCTACCGGACGAGATCTTGGATCCGGGTAGCGGATTCCCCATCTACCCCAACTCGGGATTGAAGGGCAACAGCTACGCGAACAACTTCGCTGACGCGATCAAGGACCCTGGCACCTTGGTGCACGAGAAACCGAAGGGCTACACAGTCAACCCGGCTAACCTCTACGTAGCGAGCTCGGGCACTTCGATGTTGCCCTTCCCCATGAACCAGACGGACCAAGGTGTCTCGCCTGAAGAATTCCATTACTACACTTGGCGTGATACGGCCCTGACGGCTCTCGGCGGCCCCTCTGGGTTCGGAGCGCTGTTGGAGCAAGAAGACCTTATTCTCAACGGGGCCACTGGCACTACGGCGAAGACCTACACCAGGGATAATGTTGCAACCGTTGGCTTGCCGCTCTTGATGGAATTCCGTTGCTACGCTGCGGATGAGGCCTCGGGTCTCAACTCCTTCGACATTTCATTGGCGGCCAACTCGTCACCGACTCCGAACTTCCGAGCCTTCTCAACGGGTGGTTATGATGCGAGTGGGACACCTCAGCCCTTGGATCCGGACACGGATAGCTCAGCTCATGGTGGGTACAACCCGACCAGTAACCCCCCCGGAGCACCGACCCCCGGTGTGGACAACTCGTTCTACATCGGCGAGCTGGCGCTCGTGACGCGGGTCAGCCGGGCTCACACGATCTGGTTCGATACGAACTTCACTCGCTCTACTTTCTTGCAGCCGATCATCGAGCCTGCGCTGCAGCCCTCGGGGGCCTCTGTGGTCTTGGCCTACCGAGGAGCAGTCAACATTACCGGCGACAACAACGCGAGCAACATTGGCACCGACTCGGCGGCTTTGGGCGCCTACGGGGATCCCGTGGTTGGTGCTAACGGAGTCGGATCGCCGAACCTCTTCGGTTCGGGCGAATGGGTGAATGACATCACGCAGTTGAACAATTCTAAGTTGCTTCAGGTCCGTATTTCATTCCTGTCCAACCCGGTTACTGGACAAACGGCCTCACTCGATTCCTTGGCATTCGCCTACTTCGACGCTGACGCGAATTAATGGATCGCGCGTTTGATCAACATCACGATCAACACGCGCAGATCTTCTTCATAGAGGGCGATGTACGCTCCATCCCTTGGGGGTGGGGCACCCTCACCCAAGCGAATCATCAGTCAACACCTCCGGGCAAGTTCCGTCCGAGCCCCGCAAGGGCCCCCTCCTCACCGAAACGATATGACTTTTCCTACTTGCAACGCTGGCCGCAAGCTGACCAATCTTATCTGGGTACCTACCCTTGGACTACCGCTTCTGCTTGCCGGGTGTTCCGGCGGTAGTACATCTGCGGATGCCATCGGTTCCTCCGGCGGCGCCTTCCAACTTGCGAGTACGTCGATCGAGAACGGCACGGTTTGGCAAATCAACCGCCCGATCAAGCTGACGTTCACCGCTGCGGTGGATTTTAGCACGGTCAACTTGAACACAATCAGTATTCAAGAGTTGAGTGGTGCTCCGGCCGTGGGGGAGTTTGTAGCCGTTTCCGGCGACCCCAAGTCGGTCCTCTTTCAACCGGTATGCCCGGCATTGGAGGACTTTAGCGATGCAGGCTTGAAGCCTGGCGGCGTGAACTACCAATTGAATGTGCCGATGGTCAGCAGCGGCTCAAACACGGTGTACTCGACGGGCGGCAAGCCCCTAAGCTTGGGGTGGACGCGAACATTCAGCACTCCGACCTCGGCCGCGCTGACGGATATTTTCCTCGATCCCGTGCCTGGGCCGGCGTTGCCCCTCATTATTCCTGGATCGGGAAGCTTGATCCGTGCCGGGAACACTTCCCAAGGGGCTGATGAGATTGACACCTACTTCCAACTGAACACGGATGGCTCGGGTTCGTTACCCCTTGGATTCTTGGTCAGCAACAATTTCTACAGCGACCCCGCCACCCAAGTTGGCTTTCACGTGCGCTTCGACCAGCCCGTGAATCCGAAGAGCGAGAACATCAACTCGAACCGTTTGCGGATGGAATTCTCCGCCGACGGATTTGTTTGGAACGAGATGACCACGGAGGTGTTCCTTGAGAGCAACTGCGTTGGAACCGGCGCATCCGTGCTTATTACGCCTGTGGGTATCCTGCCTCAGGGCAGCGCAATGCGCATCGTCGTGACGACCGAGTTTGAGGACCTGGTTGGCGATCGTAACTTGAGCCAGGTGGATCAGTTGATGAACATGACGGCCGACTCGGTCATGAGCGGCGGTTCGCCGGTAGAGACTGCAGACGAAGTGCTGGACGAGTACCTGGACATTCGCTTTCAGGACGCGACTTCTTCGCTCGGCTTCCCAGCGGCGGACTGGGGCGGTGGCAGCCTAGAGGCTTCCTTTGGCTTTGACGGCACCGGCGGTCCCGGCGGCACCTTCGACCTCAAGATTCCGGAGAACCAAGAGGTGGTCTTCGACACCACCTCGACCATTTTCACGGGTGGGCCGAACTTCGTGGGTACCACTACGCAGCTAGCTCTTGGTGGACGTCTCGACGTCCGCAACCTTTGGGTTCCGGCTAGCGCGACTTTGCGAATTCAGGGCCCCAACGCGGCCAAGATTGTCGCGACGGGATTTGTGCGAATCGAAGGCGTGATCAAGGTCAACGGTGGCAACGCCAAATCGGTCTTCACATTGAACACCCCTGTCATTCCGGAAACCGGCGGCGCAGGCCAAGCTGGCGGCGGTGCAGGTGGAACGGGTAGCTTCCTAACCAGCGTGGTTACACCGCGCGGCGGCAACGGCCAAGGCGCCTTTGGTGCGGCAGGCTTCGGTGGCGAGGGCGGCGAGGCCGGTTGGACGACTCTAAGCGGCGCAAACGGTATCAACCGTCGAGCCGCTGGAGGCGGGGGCGGAGTCTTTGGCAAGAACCAAGAGATTGAGATCTCGACCATGACCGGTCCTGTGCTCTGTCTCGATCAAGCGATATTCGGTCTGGACGCGGAGAGTGGCTTTCCCGGACACGACAACGCTTTGTCCTCCCAGGGGAATCACATTCCCTATGGCGGCCATGCTGGCCCCGGTCCTTTCGGCATTAGCGCAACGGGCGTAGATGACTTCTTTGGGATCAAGGTCTCGAACGAAGGTGTTATGGGGCTGGAGACATTGATTCGCGGCGAGCTGACTCGTCCCACCGGCGGCTCCGGCGGCGGTGCTGGCGGCGACGGGACCTTCGTAACTGAAAAAGTCGGCACCTACCCGCCTCCCTATCTACAAAACAACCACCAGGACAAGGGCGCCGGCGGCGGCGGCGGTGCAGGTGCAGTGTCGTTATTGGCCCTTGGGGATATTCGCTTTGAAGGCTCTGGCCGCATCGAGGCAATCGGTGGCTTTGGTAACGGCGGCGAGAACACCAGCGGCGTCAACCGTGTCGGCGGAGGCTCCGGTGGAGGCTCCGGCGGTCACGTGATCTTGCAGACTGCAGGACGGATTGACTTGACGATGTTGACCGCTCAAAACACTTTGGCGATCAATGCGCGTGGCGGCCAAGGTGGAGCTGGTGCTGGCAACAATGGTGGCGTTGGTTCGACATCAGGGGAAACCACGACTCTGAAGGATGCTCTGCACATTGGAACGAATAATGGTAACGGGGTCGATAACCCCTGGGTGGTCTTGAATTCCGATTGCTACGACGAGGTATTCGTGAACGGCCAAACGCAAGTCATTCGGGCCGCAGGTGGCGACGGTGGACCGGGTCTTGTCCAGTTCCATGTGGGTAACCTGACGGACGACGTACTGTATTCGGGCAGCGGCAACAATGTTGAGACTCTGCGTAACGATGTGCAGCCCGTGCCCCACGGGTACAACGCCGTCGACGAAGCTTGGGACGACCACTTGTTGCCCGATTTCGGTTCAACTTCAGTTGGACAGTCGAAGTGGATCTCAATCGGTGATGCTACGGTCCAGCCGGGTACACAGGCCCTGGGCGTCCTCGGATTTCTCTGGGACGGCACGGACACAGGTACTGGACGGGTCGAAAGCACGGGTGGTGTCGTCGACTCTCTTCCCGCTCTGTTGACCGCAGCAGCTCCGATCCTCGATGTGACGGATCCGACCGACTACACGTTATTGTTGGACGCTGCTTCCCTCGCTGGCGGTTCTGACGGGATCTACCTCTTCAATCCGAACCTCGTTCGCAACTTTGCCTTGGTGATTGGAGCGGAGACGTTCTATGTCGCTAGCGCGACTTTCAACGAGGCGACGGACGATCTGGTTCTCGTTGTCGACAGCTCTGGATCGAGCTTGACTGGGGCCACGGGAGCTGTCGAATTGCGTCCGCGTTACTTAGGCATCTCGACAGCTGGCGATCAGGACTCACTGACTTCCAACGCCTACGTGCAGGTTGACTTTGATCTCATGGCGATCGATCCTGACAACGAGGCAAACATCTCGACGACTGGATTCGTTCCGAACTTGGCGGGCGAGGATTTGAATGCTCTTGGTATTGACCCCAGCCACATCATCCGCTTCATGCGTTACCGCGTGACCTTCGACATCACCCAAGGTGGTGCTCCCCTGAGTGCGAACTCGCCGCGTCCGAGCGTCGACTTCTTACGCATGCCGTTCCGCTTCTAGGAGTCGGACCGGAATCTCAATCCGCCCGACCCGCATGGGGGAGAGGGGTTTTGGAGAACGATTTCACAGCGGCGCCGAGGGCTTTGCCTTCGGTGCCGCTGTCTCATTCTGTGTGGGATGCGGGGCTGGCAACGCAGCGCTCTGGCACTCACGCATCGGGCTTGGTTCAATGCGCGGGTGATGTTCAGGTCCATTCTCCGTAAGTGCCTCTCGACTAAGCTCTACCTTGGCGCCTTGGTGATTTTCGTGGGTGCCTGCTCGTCTGGAGAATCAGACCAAGGCTCGGCTTTTCTCCTAGAGCAAGTGCGGCCGCGGCTTTCGGCACGAACCGGTGTGTTCCTGAACGAGGCGCTGGTCTTTCACTTCTCGGAAGAGGTCGACGGTTCCTCGGTGACTCGGGAGAGTTTGGTGATTCGTCCACTCGCGGGTAACTCGGCGACTCCCGGTCGTTTTGAAATCGATGGCCAGCAGGTGCGCTTCGTACCTGACTTGGGACGCTCGCGTGACTTGTCGGACGGGGGCTTTCTCCCTGGAACCCGCTACGAGGTCTTGGTGCGAGGCTTCCCGGCACCGGATGGCGTCCAGTCTGCGGATGGTTCGCCCTTAGCCAAGTCTGCTCGCTTCTATTTTGAGACGGCGCAACTGAGCGAACCCCGGGTGCAGATGTTCAACGACAGGACACCGGCTGTGGGCGCTGCCATGCGTCTGGAGAAGGATCACTTGAGCGGTAATCAATCGCTCTTGCTTAGTTGTCCAGAGCCCCTCGACCCATCGACTTTGGTCGACGGTGAATTTGTGCTCGCCCCGGCGGATGGGCTATTGGAACCGGTTCCCCTCGACCCGCTTCTGTCCTCCAATTCAGACGAATACGGCGCGGAATTGAAGCTGCGCCCACGACGCATTTTAGGACCAGGCCGCTACTTCTTGCGGCCGCAAGATATGGGTGGTCCAGGACGCTTGCCGAAGGTTTCCGTACGTGACTTTGGTGGCAACCAGGTTTGGTTCCCGGAGCATTCTGGCGAGCGACGTCCGATCATGGTGCTTGAGCATGGCGATGAACGCCCCGAAGTTCTGGCGAGCTTCTTAAGCGATGGCCTGCGTTCACCCTTGGTGGTGCCCGGGGTGGATGGCGCCGCGCACTGGAAGGACGACGGACTGGTGACTATTCGCTTTCCGCGCATCGCAGGGCTGGGCACAGACGGTTTCACTTCCTTGGATGGCCCTGAGTCTCGCTCGGACATACACGCCACTGGACTTACGGTGTCGAAGGGTACAACGTCGACGCTCTTGTCGGTCGCGGGGTTGGTCGTGCTGCGCGCCCAGGGGAAGATGACTATCGCCGGTAATTTGGTGCGCCGATCTGGCGAAGCGGTTCCGATCACTCGCAGCTTCGAGCGCGGCGAGACGAGTTCTGGTTGGCTACTCCGTGCACGCCAGCAAGATCAAAACTGGACGGTGATCATCGCCGGGGGTGACTTGGTGATCGACGGGGACATCAAGGTCGAAGGACCCTTATTACTTGCAGCCGGCGGTCGAATCCGAATTACGGGCCGTGTTCGAGCTCAAGCCAGCGAATTGTGGTTAGTGGGCGAAGGGGGCGGCGGTGACATCAGTCGGACGGCAAGCCACGCTGACCTGGTGCTCGATCCTCCCTTCAAGAATCCATTGGTCAATTCATTGACCTACGCGGTGCTCTCCAGCCCGATGCCACCTGAAGGTGGCGTCTCGCGCTGGCGTGGCGCCCTCGTTCAAGGGGAGGCGCGCAACGGTTCCTTCAGCGTGCGCTACCTTCCTCACGATATGCCGTTAGGCTCTCCGATCGAGGACTGGGGCATGGTGGACTCACCGAGTGATCTGCTCGAATCCAGTTCGCTGAGAATTCTCTGCATACTGCGCGTCGATCCCGCCGACGCTGGCCAAGTCAAACCCGGTCTCTGGTATCCGCCGTTGATTGACGACGTTCGTCTCTCACGGGAGCCTTGAGCTTCTGAAACCAAGTAATGCCTCCCGAACTCTTCTACGTCTGGATTCTGCTTACCGGCCTCTTCGTGGGTTCGTTCTTGAACGTGGCGATCTATCGCTACCCGCTCGAAAACGTGACGGTCAACAATCCAAAGCGTTCACGTTGCCCCAAGTGCGAGCACACCTTGTCTTGGTACGAAAACGTACCACTTTTGTCCTGGCTAGTTCAGCTCGGCCGGTGTCGGCATTGCGCGGTGGGCATTCCCTGTCGCTACCCCATGGTGGAGGCCTTGACCGCGGGCTTGTGGGTTTTGGCTGCTTGGAGGGCAGGCGGGTTGGAGCACTGGCCGCTAGTCTTGGTCTGGTCGCTGGTCCTCTCGGGGCTAGTTTTGGCCACCTTCGTGGACTTCGATTGCATGGAGATTCCCGATTCGGTTTCAATTGGCGGGATGGTCGTTGGACCGCTCCTGGCCTTGGCCGTGCCCGAGTTGCATGCGGAGAGCTGGATTGCGCTGGAGCTTTCCGCAGGCAGCACTGAAGGCGTTTCACGCCTCGGCTCCTTCTGCGCCTCGTTGGCGGGCCTCAGCGTCGGCTGGGGTTCCCTGTTCATTGTGAGCTGGCTGGGGGCACGAGCTTTTGGCAAGGAGGCCATGGGATTTGGGGACGTCAAACTCCTCGGAGCGGGCGGAGCGTTCCTTGGCCCGGGGGGGGTACTCCTGGCTTTGATGCTGGCTTCGGTCCTGGCATCCATTGCTGGCATCGGAAATATGGTGCGCTATTACTGTTTGATCCGCAGCCGTGCACGTCGCCGGGGTGTCCCTAAGCGGGTTAGAAAGGCGATTTCGGTGGCCCGGATGCTGGGACGTTATCTCCCATTCGGTCCCTATCTTGCCGCGGGGATTGGAATCGTGCTCCTGTATTGGAATGATGTCCTGGCGCTCTTGCTGCGGAACACTCCCTGAGGGGATCGAGTGGGTCGCAGCGCGCGACAATTTCCAGACACGATTTTGAAATGGGGAGGCACAATGTGGTCTCCCACGGAGGCGACAACATTGTTCAAACGACTTGATAGATGGCAGCGGGTCCTAGGCCTCCTGCTCTTTTGCGGCACTCTTGGAATGGCATCCTGCGCTAGCCCGGATCAGTACAAGAAGGCGATTGATGAGCGCGATTCCGAGATTTCTCGGTTGCGCGACGAGCGCGCGAACTTGAAGCGCGACAAGCAACTACTTCAGGCGGAACTCGACAACATGGGGGCCCAGCTACGCGAGGCCAGCATGCGTAAGATTCCCCAGCAAGCGCTCACCCAAACGGCGAACACGGGGCTTGAAGACCTGGGTATAGGCTACGCCTACCGTGACGGCGTAGCGGTCATCACGATCCCCTCGTCCATCACATTTGGTTCCGGTAAAGCGACCCTTTCCGGTCCAGGTAAGAGTGCTTTGCAAACAGTAGCCGCGGTGCTGCGTCGCGAGCATCCTGGTTCTGTCTACTCGATCGAAGGTCATACTGACACTGACCCGATTTCAAAGTCGAAATTTGCTAACAACCGCGAGCTTTCATTGAAACGTGCAACTGCGGTGTTGATGTCTTTGGTCGAAGATTGGGGCGTGGCCGACGAACAATGCGTTGTGGTCGGCCATGGTGAATACCGTCCAAGTAATCCTTCGAAGAAGTCAGCCAACCGGCGGGTTGAGATCGTGGTCTACGGCGGTAAGTAGCCCGAGCGACGCGAGGGGAACTCGCGATCCGAAAAATGGAACCGGAGAGGCGCTTCAATGCGCCTCTCCGGTTCATTTATACGTGCTCGAAAACCTTCCTTACGGAGTGGTTTCCCATGAACCTTCAAGAAGAGCTAGAATGGAGGTCGCGCTTCGCAGGCTCCGGCTCGCGTGTGCTCGTTCTTCTTTCAACTCCAAGTCTGTTCTGAGTTAGCTACTCGGGACGGAGTTCTCTAATCCACGCGCGAAGCATTCAACGATGAGCACTGGCATCCAAGCAATTCGGAATATCGCATTCGTCGGACATCCCTCGTCTGGCAAGACCACCCTTGTGGACGCGTTGGCGCATATCACAGGGGCATCCTCCCGCAAGGGCAGTGTTGCAGATGGCACAAGCATCTGCGATACAGAGCCTGAAGAGCAGGACAAGAAGCACACGCTGCAACTCGCCGTGGTGCATGCGGAACACGGAGAGCGATTGTGGACGTTTTTGGACACGCCGGGTTATCCGGATCTAGTGGCCGAGACTTCCGGTGGGATGTTTGCCTCGGACTTGGTTTGTGCCGTTGCTAGCTGTTCAAGTGGCGTGACTTTCAACCTGCGTAAGAAGATGCGCAACGCTCACAGCTTGCACCGTCCGCGCGCGATTGTGATCACGCACCTTGATGTGGAGACCGCTGACTTCGATGAACTCGTGCTGGAGCTGCGTTCTGCGATCGGCGAAGTTTGCGTTCCTGTTCTTTTGCCGAATGGGAGTGGCGCGGACTTCACTGGGGTGCAGCGAACTTACGAGGTCGAAGGCTCGGAATGGCGCCAACGCCTAATGGATCGTGTGATGGACGCCTGCACCGACGAGGAGCTCCTAATGGAATACCTCGACACGCAACTCCTAAGCGAGGAGCAACTGGAGAAGTTGATGCCCCATGCGATCGAGGTTGGAGCTTTGATACCGATCCTGGTGGCCAACCCGGAAAGCGGATTGGGCGTCGAGGAGATCTACAACTACTTCCGACGTTTCGCTCCCTCGCCGACCGAAGCGGAGATCGAAGATGATGCGGGCGAGAAAGTCACTCCGCTCGAAGACGGGGCGCTCGTTGCTACGGTCTTCAACGTCAAATCGGATCCGCACGTGGGCAAGGTCTGCTTGGCTCGCATCTGGAGTGGACATCTCGGCGACCATGACTTCATCCACGGCCCCGGCGATCACAAGCCTGAGAAGCTCGGCGGCTTGTTTCGCATGATTGGAAAGAACCGGGAAGCGATCAAAACGGCCGGCCCCGGAGCGATCATCGCTTTCTCGAAGGTCGAACATGTGGCGGTAGGCGAAGCGATCAGCTCCGAAGAAGGGGCGCCACGAGTTGTCACCGCTCCGGCCCCTGGTATTCCGATGGTCTCCTTGGCCGTGACACCCAAGAGCCGCGCGGATGAGCAGAAGATTGGCGAGGCCTTGCACAAATTGGTAGAGGAGGATCCGACCCTGACGCTCTACACGGACTCCACCACGCACGAATTGGTTGTCAGTGGGATGAGTGACTTGCACCTGCAGGTTTTGGAGAGCCGTCTCAAGCGGCGCTTCGGCGTTGAAATCGAGACCAAACTGCCCCGCATCGCCTATCGCGAAACCATGACGAAGCCCGCTGAGGGCCATCATCGTCATCGCAAACAATCTGGCGGACGAGGACAATTTGCCGAGTGCTATGTGCGCTTGATCCCGCGGCCGCGTGGGGATGGCAATGAGTTCACGGACAAAGTCGTGGGGGGCTCGATTCCGCGTAACTTGATTCCGGCAGTGGAGAAGGGCTTCATTCAGGCCTGCAAGGAGGGCGTGTTGACGAACAATGTTGTCGTCGACGTCGACTTAGAACTCTATGACGGCAAGTTCCACGCGGTGGACTCCGATGAGGCCAGTTTCAGGATGGCCGGCGCTCGAGCTTTCCGCGAAGGATTCATGGCAGGCAAGCCGGTGCTCTTGGAGCCCGTGATGAAAGTGGAGATCCACGTGCCTGCAGATCATGCCGGAATTATCTTCTCGGATATCACCAGTCAGCGCCGCGGGCATGTCACGGATCAGGCCAGCGAGGAAGGAGGTGCGGTGACTGTGATCAAGGCCGATGTGCCCTTGGCTTCGATGCAAACCTACCACCGAGACCTGAAGTCGCAGACTTCCGGAGAGGGCAGCTACTCCATGGGGTTCGGTAGCTACCAGGCTGTCCCTTCTACGGAACAGCAAAGAGTGCTGAAGGAGCAGGCGCGCGCGGCTGAGGAGGAGTAAGCGCCAAAGAGAGTAGCGAAGAAATTTCCGCCACTTGGATCGGCGGGGTTGATGGAGTGCCTGGCACTGCATCGACCCCGCCGATTTTTTTTGGCTCGAAATTTTTGCAGTCACCAGCGCCGTACTGCCTTCAGTTGGGCGCGTCCGAACACCGATGGGAGACAGAAGCTACCTCCAATTCTAGCGAGTTCCCGTGATCGATCTCCGGTCCGGGTGTGGGAGGCGTACCCCAATGCAAAGAACACAACCCCCCTACGGAGAAGTGAACGCATGATCACTATGGATGAACTTCTGTCGCTGATGGTGCGACAGGGCGGATCGGACCTTCACATTTCTGTTGGAAGTCCTCCCCGAATCCGTGTCCACGGCCTATTGATGCCGGTCGATGCGGAGCCTTTGGCGGCAGACGACACTCGTCGATTGTCGACCAGTGTGCTGAACGCAGATCAGATCGCGCGCTTGGACCGAGACTTGGAACTCGACTGTTCCTTTGGATTGGAAGGCTTCGGCCGCTTCCGGGCAAACGTCTTCTTTCAGCAAGGAAGCGTCGCGGCGGTCCTGCGATCGATTCCGAGTGAGATTCCAGACTTCGGTCGATTGGGGATGCCCATGTCGATTTGCGAGAAGATCTGCTCGTTGCGTTCGGGTTTGGTCTTGGTCACTGGCGCGACAGGCTCCGGTAAGTCCACGTCGCTTGCGGCGATGATCAACCACGTGAACATGACTCGCCAGGCTCACATCGTGACGATTGAGGATCCGGTAGAATTTACGCACAAGCACCGCAATTGTCTGGTGACGCAGAGAGAGGTCGGTGGCGACACGCGCGCCTTTTCCCACGCTTTGAGGAGCGTTTTGCGCCAGGACCCAGACGTCGTTCTGGTCGGCGAACTTCGTGACCATGAGACGATCGAGGCAGCCTTGACCCTGGCGGAAACCGGGCACTTGACCTTTGGAACGCTGCACACCTCTGACGCGGTCCAAACTGCAAACCGGATCATCGACGTCTTCCCTGCGCACCAGCAATCGCAAGTGCGCACGCAGTTGTCGTTCTCGTTGGAAGCCGTGTTCTCGCAGCAGCTCATACCGACTGCAGAAGGCAATGGTCGCGCAATGGCTTCTGAGATCATGACCTGTACGCCGGCTATTCGTGCCTTGATCCGCGAGGGAAAGACACACCAGTTGTACTCACAGATTCAGACAGGCGGACGAATGGGCATGCGCACGATGGCGCAGTCTCTGGCCGAAATGGTTCGTGGTGGCAGGATCAACATCCTCGACGCCGAGATGTCTATGAGTGATCCGTCCGAGCTTCGTACCTTGATCAAGGCAGCTTAGTGGTCCTCGTCTCGGGCAAGATCCGCAAGCTTCTGATCGATGAAGGCCTTGCAACGAAAGAAGGTTGGGCAGCAGCCAAGGAACGAGGGGGGAACCTGCTCGAGAACTTGGTGAACTCCGGCGATCTGTCATCGGGCTCATTGCTTGAAGCGCTCGCTCGTGCTTCGAATTTACCGCCCGTCGACTTAGGACGCATCTCGCCAGATCAATCTGCGCTCGAACGCCTCGGCGGCGAGGCTTGCACTCAACACGGAATTCTACCGATCACGTTGAACGGTGACGTCTTGACCATCGCGGTTTGCGATCCCTTTGACGTTCTGCTCAAGGACGATCTGCGACGTCGCAGTGGTTGCCAGATCCAATTGGTGCTGAGTCATCCGGGCGACATCAAGCAAGCGATCGACAGCGCCTTCAATTCCAGTTCACAACAAGTTGAGGATCTGCTGGAGGAAGTTACCGGCGTAACCGGTATCGAGGTTACCGTCGAGGAGGAAGCGGAATCTGTAGACCTCTCTGCAGCTTCTGGCGACGACGCGCCCGCCGTCAAGCTGATCAACATGGTCTTGGTGCGTGCGCTAAAAGAAAAAGCCAGCGATATACACATCGAGCCGACGGACAAAGGATTGACCATCCGATTCCGAGTGGATGGAACTTTGCACATTGCAATGACTCCGCCCAAATCTCTGCTCAGCGCCATCACATCACGTCTTAAGATTCTGGCTCAACTCGACATCGCGGAACGCTTCGTGCCACAAGATGGCAAGTTCCAGATTCGATTTGAGGGACGCCAAATCGACTTCCGCTTGTCTATCCTGCCGGTCGTCGGTGGAGAGAAGGCGGTTATGCGAATCCTGGATGCGGGCAGCATGTCGATGGATTTAGCCGGGATGGGCTACGAGCCTATTTCGCTCCTGCACATCGAAGAGGCCATCGCAGCTCCTTACGGGATGCTCCTGATCACAGGCCCCACGGGATCGGGCAAGTCGACGACCCTGTACTCCTGTGTACAAAAAGTGGCTACGCCTGAAATCAACGTGACCACGGTTGAGGACCCCGTCGAGTACAGGATGCAAGGCATTAACCAGGTGGCGGTCAATCCCAAGCGGGGCATGACCTTCGCGGGCGCCTTGCGTTCAATCCTGCGCCAGGATCCGGACGTGGTCTTGGTTGGTGAGATTCGAGATAAGGAAACGGCTGACATCGCGGTCAAGGCTGCGCTGACGGGGCACTTGGTGCTTTCGACGCTGCACACAAATGACGCGGCTAGCACGGTCACGCGTATGGTCGACATGGGCGTCGACCCATTTATGATCTCGAGTTCGCTTCTTTGCGTTGGAGCTCAACGGCTTGGACGGAAGCTTTGCGAAGCTTGCAAAGTAGAGATTGAAGTGCCGGAAGAGCGGCTGCTCAAAATGGGATTCAAGCCTGACGAGATCGGCGAGCATCAGCTCTTCGGAGCGGGGCCTGCAGGCTGTACACGTTGCAACGATGGATACCGCGGTCGCTTCGCGATCCTCGAGACACTCTCTTTTGACGATGAGCTTCGAAGGCTCGTCGTGCAGGGCGTGCCCGTTGCAGAAATCAAACGAGTCGCGATCAAGAACGGGATGATTTCCCTTCGTCGCGTCGCATTGTTGAACGCTATGCGCGGACGGACCTCCTTAGAAGAGGTCATGCGCGTAACCATGGGTGATGAATAGGTGATATCAAAGTGACGAGTTTCAAATACGCAGCAAAGGGACCGGGTGGTAAGACTGTCGAGGGACAGATCGAGGCCGTAGATCGTTCGGAAGTTTTAACCGAGCTTCGCCGCCAGAATTTGGCGGTGATGAGCATTGACGAAGTCAATGGCAAGCGCGGTGGTAAGAAGAAAACGAAGGGCCTCTCTACCAAGGGGGTGAAACCGGGTGCTTCGCGAGTAGAGGTTGTGCTCTTCACGCGGCAGTTGGCCACCATGGTTGGTGCCGGTATCTCCTTGCTGGAAGGCTTGGAGGTTCTGGCAGATCAGGCCGAGACCCCGCGCTTCAAGGCAACTTGTGACAAGTTGATTAGCGAGGTTCGTGGCGGCTCCGATCTATCAGCCGCCATGGAACTGTGCCCCAAGGCTTTCTCTGATCTGTACGTCAGCATGGTCAAGGCTGCGGAAATCTCGGGTCAAATGGACATCATCCTGGTGCGACTCGCGGACTACCAAGAGGCGGCCGAGGAGTTGCGTCGTGAAATCAAGTCAGCCATGACTTATCCTGTGATCTCGATGATCCTGGTGACGGGCATCACTGCTTTCTTGATGATCGGTATCGTTCCTGGCTTCCGCCAGGTGTTCGATTCCCTCGACACCGAACTGCCGGCCTTGACTAAGTTTGTACTGGGCGTCTCCGACTGGATGCGGGCCAATTGGCTTCTTGAGCTATTTGCCTGCTTCGGTGTCCCCGGGATCTTTATGGCTATCGGCAAGACGGACAAGGGCGCGTACTTCTACGACGCCATGTCGCTAAAGGCTCCAGTCTTTGGGCCGCTCTTCCGCAAGGTTGCCCTGGCGCGTTTCGCACGAACCTTCTCGACTCTGATCCGTTCAGGTGTTCCGATCATGGGCACTTTGGATATTGTGGCAGCCACGGCTGGCAACCGCGTCATCTCGAGAGCTGTGCTCGAGTCACGCGAGGCAGTGCGCGCTGGAAATATGCTATCGGAACCCCTCAGTCGTTCTGATGTCTTCCCGCCGATGGTGGTGCGGATGATCGCGATTGGTGAGAAGTCCGGTGCGTTGGAAACCCTGCTCGAGAAGATTGCTGAATTCTACGACAGCCAAGTCAAGGCTGCGGTGAAGTCACTCACCAGCATGATCGAGCCGATCCTAATCTCCGTCATGGGGGTCATGGTCGGCGGTGTGGTGCTCTCCGTGTTCTTGCCGATCCTTGATGTGGTTGGAAACTTGAGCGGCCAGAAGTAGGAAAAGATTTCTGGTTTGAGCAGCGAGGCGGCAAGCGATTGTCGCCTCGCTTGCATTTGATTCGAGGGCGAGCGCCGGCGTCGTTGCTCGGGAAGGCGGGAGTTTTCATAGATAGTTGAGAGTTGGGTCAAGACGAAGGCCTTCACTTACCGATATCTCGCTTGTGCCACGAAAACTCTTTCACATTCATGTGGAAGGGGCCACGTGACTGCCGCTGAGTGCAAGTGAAGGCTTACCACTTGGCGACAACAAACCCTTTGAAGAGCCGAACATGGCTGGGTAGCCGACCATGTTCGATGGAGAAGCAACCATCTCTCTCTTCCACTAACTGACTAAATGGCAATGGCGAGAGTGAATCGCCGGCGTCTCCTTGAGGAACAAACGAGTAACACAATGATCCGAAACCGGAAACGAGCGGGCTTCACGCTCATCGAACTTATGATCGTGGTCGCGATTATCGCAATTATCGCCTCGATCGCTATCCCGAAGCTTCTGAGCGCCCGATTGGCCGCCAACGAGTCCGCCGCAATCGCGACGCTTCGTTCGCTGTCGTCAGCTCAAGCTCAGCTGCAGTCTTCTGCATCGATCGACCAGGACGCCGACGGTGGCGGTGAGTACGGCTACCTTGCCGAGCTCGCTGGCACTACACCGATGCGTACCGCCGCAGGTATCGGCGGAGCAGGTATTGACAACCTGAACCCGGCCGTACTCTCTTCAGCTTTCGGTAACGTTGACGCCAACGGTGTCGTCTCACGTTCGGGCTTCTGCTTCACCGTCTATCTTCCCGATGGCGCAACCCCGGCCGTTGGTATCCCGGAGTTGGCAACAGCTGGTGTCGGTGGTTCAACCGCTGCATCACTTCCTGGCCCGAACAACGCCGAGATCCTCTGGTGTGCTTACGCATGGCCGGCCTCTTACGGCCAGTCCGGCAACCGCGCTTTCTTCATCAACCAAGAAGGCGACTTGCTTCAAACCAACAACCGTGTTGTTGCTCAGCGGCACGACGGTGCAGCCGACGCTCCGATCTACAACGCAGCTTACATCGCTGCTGATATGAGCTCTGCGATCGCTTCTGGCGTTGCTGGTGGCGACCTTAACACCTGGGTGCCCGTCCAGTAATAGGACGAATGCTTAGAAACCGGGCTAACCGGTTTCCTCAAGAACAGGGCGTCGCTGGCTTCCAGCGGCGCTTCGTTCATTTAAGCGAGAACAGTCGGGTTGCGTTCGCGCTGGTGGCTTGCGCGAGCTCCTCGATGTTCGCGCCGCGCACTTCCGCGACACGCTTTAAGGTCTCGACGATCAGCGCCGGCTCATTGCGCTTGCCGCGCTTGCCTTGGGGCGAGAGGAAGGGGCAGTCCGTTTCTACTAGCAATCGGTCCAGGGGCACCAGTGCCGCCGCTTCACGATTGGCGTCGTTCTTCGGATAGGTCACGACTCCGGAGAAGGAAATGTAGAAGCCAAGTTCTAGGTAGGCTGTCAGCTCTTCTGGACCCATCGTGTAGCAATGCATGACGCCTTGCTTCGCTTTGCCTTCGCTGAGTAGCTTGACCGTGTCCTCGTGCGCATCGCGCGAGTGGACAATGACTGGCTTGTTGAGTTCATTCGCAAGTTCAATGTGCCAGCGGAAATTGCGCTGCTGGTCCGCGCGCGGCGAGAATTCTTTGAAGTAGTCGAGACCTGTTTCACCGACTGCAACGCATTCTTCTCTACGGCACATGCGCTCGATTTCGGCACGCATCTCATCGCTGACTCCTTCAGCATCGTGGGGGTGGATACCCGCGGTTGGAAAGAGACCCACGATGCCATCGCACAACTCAAAGCATTGCTTGGACGTTTCGAGATCGGTACCCACGACGAGCATGCGATCGACGCCCGCCTTCCGAGCGCGTTCGATGACAGCTTCACGTTCGCCATCGAAGTCTTTCCAGAAGATGTGCGAGTGAGTGTCAGTGATCACTGGCAGTTGTCCTCGATCATGTCGCCGAGGAACATCAAGAAGTTGTTGTCCGCCTCATGGGAAGCGATTAGCTCGAAGACCTCACAGGCTTGCTCGCGGGGCATGGAATCGCGCAATGCTTGGGCAGCCTTGCGCCGTAAGTAGGCGTTGCCCGTCGATTCGACCAGGATGGAGCGCAGTGCTTGATTGGCGAGCAGCTCCTTGTGCTTGCCAAGTTCGTGGACGGCTTGGTGACGGGCCGCGTCTCCCTTGTGGATGTTCGTGGCGACGTTGGCGAGAACAGGAACTGGGTTTTGACCCGATCCTTCGCAACCGTATACGAAGGCCTTCAGCATGAACTCGTCTGCAGGCATCGTCGAGGTGCGTTTCGTGTGCATCAAGACTGGCGTCAAGATTTCGACCGCTAGGGCCGGATCCGTTTGTCCGAGGAGCATGATGGCCTCCGAACGGATGTCCATCTTGTGTCCATACTCGGTGAATAGGCTTACGAGCAGGGGGCTCGTCTCTTCTGTGGCGGCGTGCGCTGCGACGTCGAGCAAATTGATGCGCACAAGAACCGCTGCTGGTTCGGTTTGCTCCTCGACTTCGAGAAACTTATCGAGCGCATGCAGGCCGACTTCGTGGGAAGCACCGCGCAGTTCGTTGAGATAGGCGCGGCGCGCATGCAGGTGTTTGTCGTGATGATCGCTGGTGAGCGTCGGGTCGAGGGGCGTCGAAAGCTCGATCAAGTGCTGGACCATGTCGACCGTCGATTTCTTCGCTTGTTCAGAATCCAAGCTGGCGCTTTGAGATTCGCTACAGCTTGGAAGAGCTGAAATCACCCAAAGCCCGAGGGCCGCGAGTGCGATTGGGCAACGTGAGTTGAGCGCAAGCGCACGTTGCTTCGGGTCGGGTCGGGTGCAAGTACGAGAAATTGAGCCGTAGGGCTCGTTGAAGAAGGTCATCAGAGGCTGTGTAAGGGGCGGGGGGGTCGAGGGAGACCCCGGGGCTAGAAGCCGGGGCCAATCCCGTCGGCAATTATCGCGCCGAGAACGCCAACTTCCAAGGGTCACTCTGCCCGAGGATCGGGGAACCAGTGCGGGTAGTTCTAAATAAGCTAGCAACTCCGACCAGAAGCGAACTATATTGCCTGGAGTTCACGCACCGGCGCGCCCGGTCTTGCCCCACGCATTGGGGCATTAGTCGTTCGTGGGCTTTCCATTGAAGCTCACCCTCCCAGCATTACGTCCCCATACCCCCTCAGGAATGCAGACGCCCACAGCGCTCCAAGCCGGCAAGGCCGCTCTAATTGGCCTCCTCCTTTCTCTAGCAGGTTGCTCGGAAAGCGGATCCGATTCCACCAGCGGCACGATGTTTATCCAGTCCTGTTCTTTGGGCTGCGCCAACTCCAACGGTGGCGGCCAGATCGGTTGCTCCTTGGTCAACATCAGCCAGAACACTGAAGTCACGATCCAGTTTTCAGCGCCGGTAGACATATCCTCGGTGAATCCGGGCTCGTTCCGCTTGGTGAACTTGGCGAATGGTTCGGTACCCACAGGTGTGTTCACCTTGGATCCTTTAGACTCCAGCCGCCTTCTCTTTCGCCCGAGTTTGACCTTCACAGGCGCTGGAACTCCGGAGTATGGCTTCGAACCGAACCAGACTTACGAGATCAGCATCCTAGGCGAAGGACAAGACGGCGCAGGGCCCTTCATTCGGAGTTCGAGCGGAAAGAGCAATCAGACTCGGATGACCTGCCAGGTTCAGACAACTGAGGTTTTGATCGACGCGGTGCCTGGCAATCCGACCGTGACGGCCTACGTCACCGACGCGCTGACGCCGAACCTGGCGAACGGGTTCGTTACATTCGACTCGGACAATCTGCCCGTGGGAGGAGAGCTCTTGAGCACCAACCCTGTCGAAATGCAGACCAATTCGCGGGTCGTCCTAATCTTCCACGACTTGATGATCAAGGCGACCATCGCAAGCCAGCTCACTGGCTTGTCGAGCACGATTGGTGTGTTCATCGATGACAATGGAACCTTGACCGCTCAAGACGGTGCATGGTCCGTCGATGTCGATTTCGACGATCTGAAGCGAACGGTCGCGATCTTCACGCCAAACGCTGGATCGAATGGCGGCGAGTTCCCGACCTCGGGCGGCGACCCCATGAATCCGCGACTGATTCAGGTGAATATCTCCGCTCTCCCGCTCGACTTGGTGGGAAACGGCTTGGACAACCCCAGCATGGATGAGTTCACGATTGTCGGAGCAACCTTCACAGAGGAACTCCTGTCGGAAGACTTCTCGGACACCCTCAACGAAGACTTATTCGCCAGTGGAGGAGCCTGGGGATCGGGCCAACTGACCTACGGCAACGGAGGCGGCACCGGCCGACTCGGGCCGCTGGGCTTGTTGGCTGGCGAGGAATTGACGCTCGACACGGATTCGCAAATCTTCCCGATTCCGACTTCGGCAAACTATTCAGGTCAGCTGGAGTCCCTGCTGACCAACGAGCAGCCGGACCTTGCTTACATGCCCGGCGACGTGGGGACCTACGATCCTCTGGATCGAGATACCTGGCCGACCATCACCTCGACGGGATTCGGCCACGCTTTTGAGTTCTCGAGCGTAGTGATCGTGAACAACTCCAAGTTGATTTTGACGGGCTCTCAGCCCGGTCGCATCTTTGCGCGCGGCCAGTTGGTCAACGCGGGTGTCATCGACTTGACCGGCGGCACGCCCGCGCCTCACACCTCTAATTCGGGTAGCGCTGCGGAGTCTTCTGCTGGTGATGCCAATAATGACGCGGGTTGGGATACGGTCGACGGCGGCCTTGGCGGCCCAGCTGGGCCTGCAGCCGGCGCTGGTGGCCAGGGCTCTGACCGCATCGATATGGTCAACGCCGTGCTGGACGTGATGGTCAATATTGGTGGCGTGGTCTACGAGACCGGACACGCTCCTGCAGTACTTGACGGCCGAGACGGCGGTGGAATCGGTGGACTTCCTGACGGCACTGGTGGTGTCGGCGGTTCTCATTATCCCACGAGCTTGCCCATGGCATTCTTGCTCAGCGATCCGATCTTTGGAAATGCAGTGTTTAGCCCGCTAGGGGTCGACGAGGATGACTTCTGCCGAATCGGAATGGTTGCAGGTCCGGGCAGTGGTGGTTCTCACTCCTTCCCTGGAGCGATTGGCATCCCGAAGTCCGAGGAAATGTTGGTCTCAGCCTTCCCGGGCGGAACGTCGAACACTCCTGGGGATACGGCGGGCGGTGATAACTCGTCCAACGACTATGAATCACCGAGTGGCGCTTTCTCGCCGGACAATCAACGCAACCTCGACTTCTGGCGCAAACAGCTGCGCGGTGGTTCAGGTGGCGGCGGTGGCGGAACTCACGCCTTCGGCACGAAGCTCAATGGATCCTCTGGCGTTGGGGCGGACGGAGTCTTGAACACCGTGGACGATTGTACGGATGGCAACCAGGCAATCTTGCCCTTCTGGGATCACAGCGCAGCCGGCGGTGGTGGTGGCGGAGGTGCTGTCATGCTTACGGCAGGCTCAAACTTGGTCATCTCCGGTCAGGTCGATTGTGTTGGCGGTGGCGGTGGAAGCGCATCCGCAATCGGCGCCTCTGTTGTTGACTGCACGGCTTCAGGGCAGCTTCCCGATGTTCCCAGCAATTGCGTCGACTTCGCTTCACCCGGCGGTGGAGGAGCTGGCGGAGCGGTGCTCCTCCAGGGTCGCGTTGTTTCTGTTTCGCCCAGTACGAACCGATTGATGGTGACTGGGGGAATTGGCGGTGTCGGTGTCGGTGGTTCCATCGGTGGCGACGGAAGCCCGGGCTTCGTACGCGTCGAGTACTTTGAGAACTTCCAGAGCCAAGTGACCGACGCATTGGCCTACGCGCCAACCATCGCGCCCTTCATGCCGACCGCGGGCAGCGGACCGGGTGAGTTCAACGAGTTCTCACAATCTGGCGGCATCCTTTCGATCGGTCCCTGGCAGAAACGCACGCTGCGCCCCGAGTCCTACTCGGGTTCACAGTCTTGCTGGATGGCCGTTCCCGCAACCCAGGGCGCCTTCTTCGCCGTGGACTTTGTCGAGGACACGCCAGGCGCCCAAGATGACCTGGCTCGTTTGGGTTGGAATATGGATGTGCTCTACAATATCCCCGGATTGGGTGTCTTGAATTTCCCTTACCGAGGAGTGCCGCCGGTTGGAGATCCTGACTACCAGGAAGCGGACTTCCCTACGTCAGATCTGGGCGGTGTGGATTTCCAGACATTCATCGGTATGGACTTGAACCACGCCGAAGCGGCCCTCTCCGACGGCTCGCTCTTCTCGATTCGCTTCCAAGGTGTAACCCTGGTCAACAACGGCGCAAACCTCTGCGGTTTGAACTTGGAGGGCGGCGACGTTGCTACCGACTCTTTGACCGCTTGGGTCGACCATCCTTCGAAGTTGAACATGTTCAACCCCAAGCCGAACGTGATTCGATTCGCGGTCGTCTTTGATGAGCAGCTCACTCAACCCGCCTTCGCGCACACTGTGTTGCAACGCATTGAAGGAGTCACGAATTTGCGGGTCCGCGTTCAGCCCGACTAGCTCACGGGTTCCCATTACAAGGGCCGCCCGCGCGCAATCTGCGCCGGGCGGCCCTTTTCATTCGACGTTTCCTTTTTGATCACCTCCGGTTGTCGACTCTCTTTCGTGCTCAACAGATATTGCCGGACGCCTTTCGTTGTATTGATAACGGCGGGGTTCTGGTTGAGGCTGGGCGGATCATCGCGTTGGCTACGGATGAAAGGGCAGCGGACGACCTCTCGAGTCTAGCGGGGGTCGATACCATTGAATTGGGGGATTGCGTCCTCACGCCGGGCTTGGTGAATGCACACGCTCACCTGGAGCTCCCAGCCCTAGAGGCCACGATGGATCCGCAACCTGGATTCGTGGACTGGGTGGGGCAGGTTCTTCGGAGTCGCGCAGAGTGTTCGCAGGCAACCTATGAGGCGACCTTGGACCTTGGGGCGGCGCGACTCTTGGCGAGCGGCACGACGGCCGTGGGCGACATCGATTCGACGGGGGTAGCTACGGCCCGACTCGGGCGCTGGCCGTTGCGCGCACGAATTTACCGAGAGTTCCTCGATGCCGGGTCCAAAGAGCGCAGGGTCAGTGAAACTCAGCGTTTGGACGCTATGACTCTTGGCGACTCCTCGGGAATCGCGCCTCACGCGCCGCACACGGTCAGCGGCGAGCTGCTCGCTGCTTGTGCACAGTTGGCGGGGCGCAATGCTCTTCCGCTAAGTGTGCATTGGGCTGAAAGCGCGGAAGAGCGCGAATGGCTGGGCTCGGGAAGCGGGGCTTTCGCGGCTTTCCTGGGGGAAAGTCCCGGGCGCTCGGGGCTCGCTCAGTTGATGTCCGCAGGTGTCCTCGACAGCCGTGTTTCACTGGTTCACGCCAACTTTCCCGAGGTCGGAGACTTGCGTAGCGTTGCACAGAAAGGAGCTGTACTCGTGCATTGCCCGGGCACGCACCGTTACTTCGATCGCGCGCCCGTGGACCTCGAGGAGTGGCTGGCTTGCGGCGCAATGATTGCCCTTGGAACCGATTCTTTGGCCAGCAACGATGACTTGGACCTGCGGCTTGAGATGCAGCGCGTCCGCGACGATCACCCCGAGATCTCTGCTGAGAGCGTCTTTGACTGGGCCACGCGGGGCGGATCCTGGGCTCTCGGTCTCGAACATGAAATAGGAGAGCTACTTGTCGGGAAATCCGCCGATATAGTGGCCTTCGATTGCATCGGAGCCCAAGGATTGAACGAACTGTTGGAAGGGTTGACCCTTTCAATTCCCGCAATTCAGGCAGTCTGGATAGCAGGCGAGCCAGTTTGACATAGCCGCCCGGCCCCCTGTCCCGTTACAGTTTGTGCGACTTCCGAGGCGGGGATGGAATCTATCCTCGATATGGCCCAATAAGGCCTTCTAGCGACGTAATCCCTTCCACTATGAGCACCCTAGCCGAATCTACTCCGACCGCCGCAGAAAGCGCTGCACTCTCCCTCTTGAAGGAGGGACAGCGATTTGTGTTGTCCGGGCACATCCGGCCCGACGGGGATTGCATCGGAGCCCAAGCGGCTCTTGCGAGTGTGCTGCGCTCCATGGGCAAAGAGGTTTGGATTCTCAATCCGGATCCAATCGAGCCGCAGTTCGATTACTTGAAAGGTGAGAATCGTTATCGGGTCTATAAAGGCGGTGACTTGCCGGTTCATGATGTGAGTGTGCTGCTCGACATCTCGGAGCTTTCCCGTTGCGGCGACCTCGGCGATGCACTCGATGCTTACGGAAGCTCGAAGAAGCTCGTTATCGATCATCACATTCACGTTGGCGAAGAATGGTGGGATGAGGCCTACGTCGATGTGACAGCCTCCGCGACCGGCCTCTTGGTCTACCGTATTGCCAAGCATCTCGGCGTGAGTTTGAGCGACACCGGCGCTTGTGGCGTATTCACCTCGATCGTGACGGACACCGGTTGGTTCAAGTATTCGAACACTGATGCTGAAACCCTGCGCGTGGCGAGCGACATGTTGGAACTCGGGGTCGACTCAAGCTTGATGTTTGGCTCGATCTATCAGCGGCGCAGAAGCAGCCATCCGAGTGAGACTGGCGATCTGCTATCGTCAACTGTGTACTACCAGGATCGGCGCTTGGCAGTCATCTGTTCTTCGCGAGAAGAGAACGGAGCCGATGGTGTGGATCCCGAAGATGCATTGGACATCTTGCGCTCCGTGGGAACGGTCGAAGTTGTCTTGTTCCTGCGCGAGCTAGCGAGCGGCATGGTCAAGCTTTCGGCACGCAGCAAGAACGACTATGACGTCAATGCTCTAGCTCGCCGCTTCGGTGGTGGCGGACACCGTAAGGCTTCTGGCGCGTTGATTCAGGGAACCCTGCAAGATGTGCGCTCGCGACTTGTGTCGGCGGCGGCATCGGGCTTTGACGCAATCGATGGAGGCTTACGTTGAGAGTCGCAGTCATATCGGACTTACATTCGAATCGCGAAGCCCTCGAAGCGGTTTTCGCGCGGATTGGCACGTTGGATGTTTCGAGCGTCTTTTGCCTCGGGGATGTCATCGGCTACGGCCCGGACCCCGAGTTTTGCGTTGACCTCGTGCGCGAGCGAGCTGACGTGGCTTTGATGGGCAACCACGACGAAGCTCTGTTTCGCGACGCCAGCGATTTCAACACCCATGCACGCGGAGCGATCGATTACACGCGGCGACGCATGAAGCCCAATTGGTTCTCAGGGCGCGAGAAGAAAGCGCGTTGGCGCTGGTTGCAGGACCTGGCCATCTCTCACGATGAAGGTCGCTTTCATTTTGTCCACGGCTCACCCCGGGATCCGGTGCGCGAGTATGTGCTCTCCACCGACGGATTCCTGAACCCGGACAAGCTGATTGGGATTTTTGATTGCTTCGATGGCGTGGCTGTCGGCGGACACACGCACCATCCCGGTATGCACGATCAAAGCCTCAGCTTTCACGGACTCGACGGCAAGGAAAGTTGCCGAATGGAGATCCCCCAAGAGGGCAAGTACATTATCAACGTGGGAAGTGTTGGGCAGCCGAGAGATGGCGACAGTCGCGCCTGCTTCGCGGTGATCGAAGAAAACTCGGTTACCTGGCATCGCGTTCGCTACGACATCGCTGCGACTCAACGCAAGATTCGCGAGACTGGCGAGCTCTCGGAGATCTTAGCCAAGCGTCTGACCTTGGGTAAGTGAGCTAGAAAGGCAGCATGTCGCGCATGACAGCCTTGAATAGGTCCGGGTTCTTGCGCAAGCGTCGTTGACTGTATTCGCGCCACTCCGGTCCATAGGGCACATAAACGCGCACTATATGCCCTTGGGATTTCCACTTGCTCCAGAGCTCTTCTTGGACGCCAAGCAAGACCTGGAACTCATAGTCGTCTGTACTGGTGCCGAATTCTCTGAGGAGCGAAACCAGGTCCTTGGCCAGATCCGAATCGTGTGTCGCCAAGCGTAGCTTCACATCACCGCGTGTTAGCAGGGCGCGTGTCGCAGCCAGGTATGCCCGGCTGATTCCAAGTTGTGTCGTGTGGGCGATCTCTGCGGGCTCGATGTAGATGCCCTTGACCATACGCACATCCAATGGGCCGGGCGCTAGTTGATCAATGTCGTCGAGCGTCCGAAACAGTCGTGCTTGCAGGACGATGCCGATAGCGCTGAACTTCTGGCGCAGGGCTTCGAAGATGCGCAGGGTCGCGTCCGTCGTCGGATGATCTTCCATCTCGACGCGCATGAAAATGCCAATCTTGGCGCAGTGTTCTGCAACCTGCGAGTAAAGCTCGAGGGCCAGCGCTTCGCTGGAAGCCAATCCTAGGTGCGTAGGCTTGATCGAGATGTAGGTGTCGAGCCCGGCCTCGGCGATCGCCGAGGCGCCCGCCATGTAATCGTTAGCCGCAGCGCGCGCCAGTTCGTCGGTGGTCGAGCCCTCGCCGAGAATGTCGTAAATGCCAGGATAGCCTTCTGCGGCCAACTGCTGGAGTCGGCGGAGTTCCTCGCCTAGAGTTTCGCCAGCGATGTACTTCCCCGCGAAGAATCGCATCAAGGGCCGAGGGAGAAGGGGCATGGCGCCGATCATCAGCTTGTGGAGCATGCTGGGGATTCTACCGGGGTGAGGCGCACATACTAGTACCTAGGATGCTCGCCATTGGGGGGCGCTCTGCGTAGGCTGGGCGGGTCAATTCTCTGGCAGCGCTCCGGCTCATGATGCTTCCCTCCTTACCATCCCGCGTCTCACTGCTCCGTGTCATCCTATTCTGGGCCGCGGCTCTAGGGTTGTGCGCCTGTGGCGACAAACCGCGGCCGGGTGTGGCACCCAAACATGTACTGATGATCTCAGTGGAGAACTTCCGGGGCGACCACATCACTTGGTTGGGCTACGATCGTCATACCACTGGACTCCTGCGCTTGGATCGGCCCTCGGTGCTCGATCTCGACTTCTTGGGCGAGGGCGGGGTTAGCTTCTCACGCGCCTTTTCTCCGAGTTCGGATGATGAGTTTAGTGTTGCGAGTTTGCTGAGCGGCAGCTTGCCGATCTCTGGGGGGGGGCTGATGCTATATGATGTGCGGCCAGGGTCACCTTCAACTCTCGCCGAAGAGTTCCGAGACAAGGGCTTCCTGACTGGCGGATTCTTCAACGCGAACTCCTTCTCCGAGGTCAACGCATCCGAAGGGGGCTTTGGTCGTGGCTTCGCTCGTTCCTCCTTTGTGGAGACCGATGGAGAAGTCTTGGCCGACTCTGTAGCTTGGTTGATGGAAGGCCGCGACCCCGACGCTCGCTATTTCACTTGGCTGCACTTGGGCGGCATTCGGAAGCCCTTCGTCGGACGGCCTTTCGTCGATCGCTTTTCCGCGCAAAACTATGCGGGGCCCGTAAAGGCCGTGCCTGCGTTCTTCGAAAAGCTTGAAGCGAGTGAGGTGGGGTTGAACAGCGAAGACCGTTCGCGTTTGGTCGATCTCTACGACGGCCAATTGTTGAAGACCAGCGAACTGCTCAATGCTTTCCTATTCATCTACAAGACCGAACTCAGCTCAGGGCCACTCTGGGGTGACACACTGATAATCAACGTTGGAACTTCCGGTTGCGAGCTGGCTGAAAATGGTGGGCGAGTTGACGTGGATGATAGCCTTGTTGATCAAGGGCTAAATGTTCCGATATTGATGTCGCACCGCAGGAGTATGACCGGAGAGCGCATTCTTGGATCGGTAGTAGAGCTTGTCGACGTAAGTGCGACGCTGCGCGACTGGTTTAGCTTGGAACCTGAAGGCGAACCGCAGGGGCGCAGCTTGTTGAACTTGGCAGATACCTATGTCGAGAAGGAATATCGACCATACCCAGCGCTATCGTTTAGCAGTCATGCCGGCAAGTTCAACGGCTATAGTTTGCGTAGCGAACGTTGGCGCCTCACGGAAAAGGGCGGAGAGATCAAGCTCTTTGATCTCGATGTCGACCCCGCCGGTCGTCGCGATGTGTCCCGGTTCTATCCTCAAGAGTTGGCTCGACTGCAAGTTGAGCTGGAACTTCGCCGAGCCCAACTGGGTCTACCCGCGGAAAGGCCCTAGTCACTTTAGGTCATGAAAACTGGCGCTAGTCAGCGGACGGACAAGCGGCTGGCGCGTGCAGTGTTCTTGTTGCTGCTCGCGGTCTATACGGCCACATTCAATGGATTGCCCGGCGGGCCGGATGGCGAGGTTGCCTTCCAAACGACCAGCTCTCTGTGGCGCACTGGGTCGCTTTCCTTGCGGGGCACGCCAGAAGCCGAGGGCTTGATCGAATTTGCCCGCAGCCAACCTCCTGGCGGCTTCTCCGTGCGTGCTGGGGAGGGCGAGCGCGCAAATCGATTCTATGGCTGGTACGGAATTGGGCAGGCCATTGTGGCTTTGCCGTTCTATGGGGTGGGACGCATCGTCGGACATTTCGCCGATGGCATCCAGGGTGCTCACGAGAACCACACGCGCTTCGATGTAGTCCGCAGCGAATACTTTGAGCATCTATTCGTCGGTTGGCGCAATCCAGTCTTGGCTGCTCTCACGGCGGTGCTCGTGGCGCTGATGGTGCGCCGCCTTGGACTATCTCCCGCGACAGCTCTTGTTGCGGGGCTCGGCTATGGTTTAGCGAGCTTCGCCTGGCCCCAAGCACGCGGCTCGCTCAGCGATGTGCAAGGTACCTTCTTTGTGGCGTGGTCACTGTACCTGTTGTTGCAACTGCGACAGACCTTGAACGTGCGTCTGACCGTGTTGTTCGGAGTCTCTTGCGCCTTCGTATTCTTGACACGGGTTTCCCTGGCACCGGCGGTCTTGCTCTTTGACTTGGCCTTCTTGTGGTTGGTGTTCGAATTGCGCAAGCCGCGCTTCAAGGAGGAGGGCCGGCTATCGACGAGCAAGGTCTTAATGCTTGCGCTGATGCCGCAAATCGGAGCGCTCGTGTTGTGGATGGGGCTCAACTATTTGCGTTTCGCTGATCCCCTCGATAGTGGCTATGGTCTCGCGCTAGCGGGGGGGCTCTTTGGCAGTAACCCATTGCAGGGACTCTTGGGACTCCTGATTTCCCCGGGTAGAGGTCTTTTGTGGATGGCGCCGGTTCTGTTGTTGACAGGTTATGGAGTGAGTTGGGCGCGGCGCGAAAAGGAGCTGAACTTCGTTTGGCTGGTCCTGCTGTTGAGCGCCTCGGTGCTTCTACCCCTGGTCTTTATGCGCGGTTGGCATGGAGCCTGGAGTTTTGGTCCGCGCTACCTTTTGCCCGCCTTGCCCGGTTTGTGGACAGTCGCCGCATGCGGCTTTCAACGATCGGACGTCGAGATTGGCTTGCGCCCTGCTGTGCACTTCTTGTTGGGCGTCGGACTCTTGATTCAGCTGCCTGGAGTTCTCGTAGACACGGTGACCTACCACGACTTGGCGGTGCAAGCTGCACCCGGAAACTTGGCGGTGGGCGCCTCGGCGGAGGCGAGCGATCAAGCGGCCGCCGAATTCGATGCGATACAATTTGATTGGGGCTTCGCCGCGCCTTGGGCCCATTGGCGAATCCTTCGACATCGCGTGGCACATTCCGGGCAGGGGGCTGTGACTTCCGAGACCTTTGCCGCTCAAGAGATCTTCCTGTGCACCAGCGATTTAGAGGTGCGTCCAACCCAGCCTCGCGAGAGGGGCTTTCGTCACCTGGCCTGGGTAGATTTATCGGAACGCCTTCAGGGCAGCATCTGGCCTGCGGTGGCAATGATCATCCTGTGTGCATTGCTGGGAATTGTGGCGATCGCGGGGGGGCTGGAGCCCTGAGTTTCGGGACTGACTTCTTGGCCCTCAAGGGTGGGGTCTTGCCTTCCGATGAACCCAAGGTGATGAGATACATCCTCAATTACCTGAGCTCGCGAACTTCTTACTTGCTCCTTTTCGTGCCGCTATTGGGGCTCAGCCATGAGGAGCCGGTCTCCGAACTAGCGCCGCAACTACCCGAGCCCACTGTGGAAGCCGCTGAGTTCTTTGTGATCGAGTGGGCTGGAGAATCACCACACCCTGCTACTGGCTACAAGGGAGTCCAGGGTCTACGTGATGCCGTTCACCAAGGTCATCTTGGACTCGCTAAGTTCCATCGCCGCCAGGTCGCCGGCGGCTGGCAGCTCGAGCAGGAGGTCATCTTCCCGTTCGATGAGATTCGATTGATGGCTGTCGAGTGTCTGAGCGCCAAGAGCCCACGCCTTGTTTGGCGCGAGCTATCAGGCGGCTTAGGACGCACGTTGTTTGCCGAGTGGACCGCGGAGAACGAACGTCTGCGTGTGCTTGAGTGGGCCAGTGACGGCGCATTGCGTGAGTACATCAGCACGAGTCGTGGCGCCGTCATGCCGCAGTATCTGCTTGAGCTTGCACGACATGGAAAAATCACTGCCGGGGTGTTTGAGGTCTTTGATCCCCTGCGCGGAGGATTGGACCGCTGGGAGCTCGAAACTTCCTACCTCCGTCAGGAACAAGATGAGGATCAAGGCGAACATGATCCCAACGCACACACCTATCGGCGTCAGCTGAAATTTTATCGTAGTGACGGGACATTGGCGGGGAGCTATCTACTCGAGGGCGAGCGCCTGGTCAGTTTCCAGTGGCAAAATGGCCAGGTGCGTGCCAAGCGCATTTCTGCGGATGCTTTCGGAAAGCTGGAGCAGAGCTGGGGGATAGGGCGAGGAAGCACCGAGCTCGAAGCTCTGAATCTGGGCGCTAAAGATTTGTGAATGCCATAATGTCAGCTAGTGGACCTTGGGGTATTGGCCTGATTGAGGTGCAATGACAGGTCTCGGCAACTTTGATCCCCATCACCTACCTACGCCGACCCTGTGAGAATCCCCCAACTCTTCTCGATCGCCCTCTTGGGCTGTGCTGCCTGCCGTAGCGCTCAGGACTATCGAATCGCGGCCGACGATGAGGTCTATGGCCTGATCAATGACCGCCGTTCTCAATTGTTCGGCGAAGAAGGTTCGTTCACGATTGACCCTGCCGAGGGCAGCTTGCGTTCACAGGTAATCGCGGGGGAAATTGGAGAGCTGAACGCGCTGACTCTGGCGAAATGTTTGGACATCGCGGCAGAAAACACTCGCGAGTACCAATCGCGAAAAGAGGCGCTCTATCGGGCCGCTCTGGACCTGACGCTGGAACGATGGCGCCTGGGTTGGCAAGCCAACTTGGGCGGAGACATCGGAATCGCCGGTCTCGGCGACACGGCCAGCGGTGCGACGGGCGGAGGAGGATTGGGCTTGACCAAGGTGCTCGGGACGGGCGCCCAGATCTTTACTGACCTGGGAATAGCGATTGCCAAGGACTTGAGTGGCGGCGGTGGTTGGACTGCTCAATCGAGTTTCGGGTTTCTCTTCAGCCAGCCGTTGATGCGCGGTGCTGGCGGATGGATCGTCTACGAAGACTTGACTCAGGCGGAGCGCACCTTGGTTTACGAGATTCGTTCCTTTGAGCGTTTTCGTCGTGAGCTCGCGGTGGACTTGGCTGCGCGCATTCTGCGCTTGCTTCAGAACTTGAACATCATTGATAACGAGCGGCGAAACTACGAAAACGTCAGCAAAATTCGCGAGCGCAACGAGTCACTGTCGGAAGCCGGTCGCATGAGCGACATTCAAGTCGACCAAGCGCGTCAAAACGAATACACCTCTCAAAATCGTTTGATCAATGCACGCGTGAGCTACTACAGCTTGCTGGACTCCTTCAAGCTCTTGCTTGGCTTGCCTATGAGTGTTGATCTCTCGGTCAATCCTAATGAGTTGGAAAGCTTGGCGGAGATCGGTAAGGGCTTGAAAGGGGTCGATGAACAGCTCGCTACAGAATTGGCCTACCAGAACCGCGAGGACTTCAAGACCATCGTTGATCGAGTGGTTGATGCAGAACGCCGGTCGCGTGTGGCGGCTGATGCCTTGCGAATGAGGCTCGATATCACATCGTCGGTCGATGTCTCCTCGGATGCACGTAATCCGCTGAAGTTCAACTTTCAGGACGTTAGCTGGAGCCTGGGCCTGCTCATTGATCTACCTATAGATCGAACGCCTGAGCGCAACAACTACCGCTCGTCGCTGATCACTTGGCAATCCGCAGCACGCAATGCGGCGGAGTTTGAAGACACCATCGCACTTTCACTGCGCAACGAACTGCGCGAGTTGGAATCAAGTGCGGAGTCGAGAGACATCCAGGCCGAGGCTGTGGTGCTAGCAGAGAAGCGTGTGGAGAGTGCAACGTTGAATATTGAGGCTGGCCGTGCGGAGACGCGAGATCTCTTGGAAGCTCAAGATGCTCTAGTCTCTTCGCGGAATCTGGAGACGCGCGCTTTGATTGACTACACCTTGGCGCAGCTTGACTTAGTTTTGGACATGGGGATCTTGCGTGTGAACGAGCAAGGCATCCTCTTTGAATCGATTTCCAGCCTAAGGGCGGACGAGGAATCAAAATGAGCGTGAAGAAAAAAAATAACCGGACCCTGAGCGTGATCGGTCTTCTACTGATTGTTGGCGCCGCCACCGGCGTATGGGCCTACAGCAAGGGGCACTTGTTCGCCGACGATGAGCAGGTCGAAATCGCGGGAGCTCCCGTGCGGCGCGGGCCGCTCGTGATCTCAGTTACTGAGCGGGGCAATTTGACCGCAAAGAACAGTGTGAGCATCAAGAGTGAAGTGGAAGGGCGTTCGACCCTTCTCTACTTGATCGATGAAGGGAACATGGTTGAACCCGGTGACTTGATCGCCGAGATTGACACTTCGGAGCATGTTGACCGCCGTGTCGCCCAAGAAATCTCAGTGCAGAGTGGGCGTGCCGCAGCAACCAAGGCGCGCGAAGGGCTTGCGATCCAGGAAATCGAGAACGAAAGTCTGATCGCCAAGGCGGAACAGAATGTTCTCTTTGCCCGTCTTGAGTTGGAGCGCTTCGTTGGCCTCGATTTGAACCCGGAGTTAGAGAAACTGAGCTTCGAGGAGATGCGCGAGTTGATCGAAGCCGCCAAACTGAGCGACGGCAATGTCGGCTCGGCTTATCAGGGCGGTAGCCGTCAGCAAGAACTCCAGCAGTTCGGCGATGACATCTTGATCCGCGCAGAGGAGCTCAAGCGATCCGAGGATCGCTACGAGTGGAGTTCCAAGCTCGCCAGCCGGGGTTTCGTGGAACGCACAGAGCTTGAAGCCGATGAACTTGCCGTTACGCGAGCGGAAATCTCCCTTGAGCAAGCAAAACGCGCGATGTTCTTGCTCAAGGAATACGGACACCCCAAGGATTGGGCGACCTTGCAGGGCGATCTAAGCGAAGCCGGTCGTCAATTGCTGAAATCGAATAAGCAAGCCATTGCCCAGCTTGCGGACTATGAGGCAGCCAAGGAAGCCACGACCGTAAAGCTCGCTCTTGAGGAGGAGAAGCTCGCTCGAATTCTCGATCAGATCTCAAAGGGCAAGATCCATTCACCGGTAAGCGGTATGGTCGTCTACGGGCGTACCGAAGGCGGTCGTAGCAGTAGTAGCGAACCGATGCAGGAAGGCGGTGAGATCCGCGAACGCCAGGAGATCGCCACAATCCCGGGCGAAGGCGGAATGATTGCCGAGGCGAGTGTTCACGAGTCCGTCCTCTCGCAGGTTGTAGAGGGATTGCGGGTCGTGCTGCGCATTGACGCGCTTCCTGGCCAAGAGTTCCAGGGCGAAGTGACTAACGTCGCCGTGCTGCCCGACAAGAACTCCTGGTGGGCTAACCCTAATTTGCGCCTGTACAAGACTGAAATTGTCGTCGATGGCGGCGACGGCGAGATGCGACCGGGCATGTCGTGCAGCATCGAAATTCTCGTCCAGCGCATCCCCGACACGCTCTATGTTCCGATTCAGGCTGTGCATCACACGGGTAGCAAAGCTATCGCGTGGGTTCGCGAAGAGGGCAGTGTCGTAGAGCGCGTAGTTGAAATTGGCAGCCACAATCGGACTTGGCTTGAGATCAAGAGTGGCTTAGAGGAAGGCGAGGTCGTCCTGCTCAGTCCACCGCTTGGTTTTCAAGTTGTCGACGACGCCACGCCCGAGGAAGCACAAGATTTAGGCGCGGCGTCGGCAGGGTCGGAGAAATCCAGCGAATCGAAGAAGCCTAAAGGCAGCTCTGGTTCAGATAACAAGCGGCCCAGCGGTCGCTAGCGCAAAGAATCAACGGCGACCAAAATTGAATTCACTTCCAGACAAAACTCCCGTCGCGGAGTTGGAGAACATTTGCCGAACCTATCGCATGGGGGACACTACGGTGAGTGCTCTCGATGGTTTCAGCTTCACCTTTAATCGTGGCGAGTACTGGGCAGTCATGGGCAGCTCCGGCAGCGGCAAATCGACCTTGCTTAACCTTCTGGGGTGCATCGATCGCCCGACAAGCGGTACTTACCGTGTCGGTGGCGAAGACATCTCAGGATTGAATGACGATCAGTTGTCGGATCTTCGCAGCCGTCGTCTTGGCTTCGTATTCCAGTCCTACAATCTGATTCCTCAGCTCAACGTGCTGGAGAACATTCTTGTACCGCTCTTCTATCAAGACAACCCTGCGGCGGACGGCGAAGAGCGCGCGCGTCATTTAGCCGAGCGAGTCGGGCTAGCGGAGCGCTTGGATCACCGCCCGATGCAATTGTCCGGAGGCCAGCAGCAACGTGTGGCCATTGCACGAGCACTGATCAATGATCCGGATCTCATCCTGGCGGATGAGGCGACCGGAAACCTTGACAGCAGTACGGCACTTGAGATTCTGGACCTCTTCGACGAATTGCACGCGGAGGGCAAGACGATCCTGCTTGTGACCCACGAACAAAGTGTTGGTGATCGCGCCGAGAGCATCCTGCACCTCTCCGATGGCCACATTGATCGTGTCGCCAAACGCGCGGAGAGTGACGTTTAATGAACAGCCCCCTCTATCGCACGATCCGCTTGGGCGTGCAAAGTCTCCTACTGCACAAGTTACGCAGCGCACTGACTACTTTAGGCGTTCTCTTTGGAGTGAGCAGCGTGATTGCGATGCTTGCGATCGGTGAAGGTGCTAGTCTCGAAGCGCAGGAACAGATCCGCCAGCTCGGTAGTCAAAACGTCATTTTGCGCAGCGTCAAGCCGGCCGAAGACGCAGTCAGTAATCAGCGTCAACGAACCGTGGCCTACGGCGTGACCCACGACGACTTGGCGAGAATCCGTGAGAGCTTTCCTGGAGTCAAGCGAGCCGTACCCTTGCGGCAGCTTCCCGAAGAGGTGCGCTACGGATCCACAGCGATTCGTCCCGACGTGATTTCTACGATTCCCGCCTACCGCGAAGCGACCGGCCGGGTCGTTGGATTGGGCCGTTTCCTCAGCGACGCCGATGAGAAGTATGTAGCCAACGTCTGCGTGCTTGGATACGAGGTTTCGCGGGCGCTGTTTCCCTTCGTAAGTCCGTTGGGTGCGAATGTGAAGATTGGCGCCGACTACTTTGAAGTGGTCGGGACATTGCTTCCGCGTGTTCGCTTGGGCGGCGATCAACCGGGCGCCGGGGAAGACAATGTGGGCGAGCTCTTCATTCCGCTTTCAACGGGAACCAAATGGTTCGGTGAGACCTTGGTGAAGATGCGCAGCGGCTCCATGGATATGGAAGAAGTCCAGTTGCACGAAATCATCATCGAAGTGGAGCATGCAGTGAATGTGCCCATGGTGGCTAGCGCCGCGCGAGCCATGCTCGAGCGCGAACATCGCGAACGCGACTACAAGGTGGTCGTGCCGTTGGAGCTACTTATGCGTGCGGAAGAGACGAAACGTATCTTCAACATTGTCTTGGGTTCAATCGCAGGGATCAGCTTGCTCGTGGGCGGTATCGGGATCATGAATGTGATGTTGGCGACGGTTACCGAGCGTACTCGCGAGATCGGAATTCGGCGTGCCTTGGGCGCCAAGCGCCACCACATCGTGACGCAGTTCTTGGTGGAAACCGTGGTGCTCTCTGTCGGAGGCGGAATCCTCGGAATCCTTCTGGGGATCACAATTCCTTCTCTGGTTGAGAAGTTTGCGGACATGCGAACCGTGGTTACACCGGGCGCGCCATTGCTCGCCTTTGGAATCTCCGCCAGTATCGGTGTGATCTTCGGGCTCTACCCAGCGTGGCGAGCGGCGAACATGGACCCTGTCGAGGCTCTCCGTCACGAGTGACCGCTGAGGGCTGCGCGTAGAGCAATCGCTTGCGCTAGGTGGTCGGCCGTAACAACCTCGTCCCCGGCTAGGTCCGCCACCGAGCGTGAGACTCGTCTCAGAGACTGCAGGGCCCGGGCTGAGAAGGAACGGCTCTTTGCGGCGGCTTCGATCAGGCTGCGCGACTTGTCGTCCAAGGCAGCGAGTCGATTGAGATCGTCTGTATCTAGGAGTGCATTGGGGCGTTCGCCCTGGCGTGCTCGGGCTCGTTCAACTCCCTGGTCTACCGCCGCTTCAAGGTTCTCCTGTCGTGACTCCTCGGGCACAGAGCGGAGTGCATGGGGGTTCAGGAGTTCCTCAATTGGCGGCGGCACAAGTTCGATTCGCAGATCGATGCGATCGAGTAGCGGCCCGGAAATTCGCCTCCTATATCGCTCAATCATCGGCGGCGAACAGCGACAGATGATTTGTTGGTGACCTGAATAGCCGCAGGGGCAGGGGTTCATGGCTGCGGCGAGTTGAAAGCGCGCGGGGAATTCACAACGTCCACCTGCTCGACTGATCGAGATCGTGCCCGTCTCAAGCGGCTCGCGCAGAGCTTCCAATGCTTCGCGACGAAACTCCGGGAGCTCATCGAGGAATAACAGACCGTTGTGGGCCAAGGAAATCTCACCCGGCCGCGGCGGCGAGCCGCCGCCGACCAAACCGGCATAGCTCGTCGTGTGGTGTGGGGCCCGAAAGGGCCGCGCCCGAACTAAGCCACCGGGCCATTGGCCGGCGGCGGAGAGGGCCAAGGTTATCTCGATTCGTTCCTGGCGGGTCGCTTCGGGTAACAATCCAATCAAGCGCCGCGCGAGCATACTCTTGCCCGCGCCGGGCGGACCAATGAACAGCAATCCGTGAGCACCGAGGGCGGCGATTGCCAAGGCGCGCTTTGCACAGTCTTGGCCGCGGACGTCATCGAGTGATGGTCCCTGCGTATCCTCCACCGGTACTTCGTGCGCCTCGATCCGAGCCAATTGCGTCCCTGCTCCGGAGAGATGAGACACGACTTGTGCCAACCGGTCAGCGCCATAGCACGGCAAGCCTCCGATCCAAGCTGCCTCGCTCGCCGTTGCACGCGAAGCGATCACACGCTTCAAGCCCAAGTCACGTGCACAAGCTGCTGCCGCAAGTCCACCGGGCACGGGGTGCAAGCGCCCATCGATGCCCAATTCGCCGATGAACAACGTATCGCGCAACCAGGAGGCATCGAGATGCCTGCAAGCAGCAGCTGCGCCCAAAGCAATGGCCAGGTCAAGCATCCCGCCGACCTTGCGGCGCGACGCAGGCACCAGGTTTAAGTACAAGGTTCCCGTGGGTAACCTCAGCCCGTTCTCTTTGAGGGCGCAAATCAAGCGCCCACGACTCTCTCGAATGACCGGATCGGGCAGCCCCGAGATCACCACATCCGTAGAACTGCGGTCGTGACCTTCAAAGCGCGCCTCAACGGTGACAAGTTCCGCCGCCATACCTACCAGGCAGGCACTCTGTACACGTACTGCTTTCACACAAGAGAAGACGATCGGCTGGCGAATCGGTTTCTCTTGTGGTGGGGGGAAGCCTATAAGTTCACTCGCGGCTCGCCGCGATCTTCTTGCGAAGTAGAGCCTCGTACTCGCTCAATTCAGAAAGTGCCGTGGCCCGCTCAAGTTCCGCAAAGGCCTCTGGATTCCCCTTAAGGATCGACTCAACTTGGCCAGCGAGTTCGACTTGCCGGGGAGAAAGCCAGTGGCTCGCGTCCCGCTTTGTTCCTAGCGCACCGTTGACGCGCCTAGCTTGCAGCAAAGTCAACGGTAGGTGCTGAAGATGCGAACGCTTCAAGTAGTAGAGCTGATCCGAGTCCTTGCTTGCCTTCGGCGCGCCAGTCATGGCTTCGGCCGCATCACCGACCTTAGATCGAGCGATTTCTAATTGCTCAGGGGTCGTTGTGAAGATCTTTGTCGTGCAGCTTCCATCCTTGGCTAGATCTACCAATTGATGAAAGGCTACGCGGCTCGGAAGGTAGCTGACTTCGACGACTTCAAGTTTGTTATGCCACGCTGCCCGCGTGGAGACTACACCAGGGATGGAACCCAAATGCGCCTCACCTTCCCAGAATCAGAACATGGCAAAAGCGGCGGTTTGTATCTCCTCGCTGGAAGTTTCATCCCAAAGGGTGCTGAGCCACGTGGGGACCTCGCGCTTCGCGGCTTCTAGGACATCGACCACGCGCTGGGCTACGGCGCCCGTACTCCACAAGCGATCTTTTCGTGGAAGAATATCTTGAGCTTTAGAATCCACGAAGCGCATGACTGGATTGTTCCAGGTTGGCTCGTCGAAGCGTTCGAGAACTTCCTTCTCGTAACCTTCAACGTTGTTACGAATAACTACCGGTTCGAACAGCGTTTCAGCCGCTTCGACGAGTAGTGGCAAGCTAAGTGGTCCTTCACCGAAGGACCGGCAAGTGCTTCAGCCAGGGACTTCTTGAAACTGGAGCCACACAGGCTTTCCAGTTTGCGCGGAGGAGGCCAAGGCTGGTTCGAGGGTTCGATTCCATGCGACGCGACCGAACTCGACGGGAGAGTCTTGTAGGGAGACTGCGGATATTGTCGCGCTCATGGCAAGGGAGAGGAAAGCTGTGTTCTTCATTAGATTGGTGAAGATAGCTGAAGGAGCGCGCGCGGGGAAGAAATGGCGGGGATTGAAGGTGAACAGCCACGCTTGCTCAGCAAATCTACGCTCTTAGGGCGGGGGCTCTTGGCCGGCGGCGTGGACTACGGGTTGATTGGTCTTCGTCGGTTGCAGTTGAAAGGCAACTGGGGATTGAAAATCAAGGGGGCTTCGCAGAGGTCTTTTAACAGGGGAGTGTTGAGTTCACGAGTGAACTCAACTCACAGCGTTTTCTTAGATGTGGCTATTGGGCGGAGGTCTCGGATTAGACCTAGATTCTGCGGGCTTTCGGCTTTTGGAAAGAGTGCTGAGTTCAAGTGGCAGATCGGTTGTTACAAACAGGATCTATTCGCTAAATAAAGCCTGTTCTGGCCACTTTAGTTGGTAATGCAAGGGGCTCATGCGACTTTCTAGATATGTAGATTCAAGTGTTGTTCCCGAATGGCTCGGGTGGTTAGAGAAAAGGGTTGCTCGTTCCAGCTTCTCCTCTTGGGTTCTTGCCGTATGCTATTGGCATAATGTCGGTATCGGATGATTCTACTTCGCGTGAGCGTACGCGTGATATCTTGCATCACGCGCTGGATTTGCCAGCCGTAGATCGGCGTGCTTACGTTGAGTCTTGTTTACCTGCGGGAGGCACTCTTGAGGATGCTTTAAGTCTTCTCGGCGAAGTGGATGAGCTCGGAGACTTTCTTGAACGGCCCTCGTGTTCTCAGGATTTTGAGCCCGCGCTACCCGCAACTATTGGTGACTACCGTGTAGTTAGGCTGCTCGGTTGGGGGTCGATGGGTGTGGTCTATCTCGCTACTCAAGACTCTCCGTCACGCAGCGTCGCTGTGAAGGTTTTGCGCATGGATGCTTGTTCGGCGACAATGGCAGGCCGCTTCCGTCAGGAAGGTGATTTGCTCGGGCGGCTATCCCACCCGAACATTGCATCTGTTTTTGAAGCTGGGACCGCTGACCTCGGTGCCGGGCTTCAGCCATTCCTTGCGATTGAATTCGTTGATGGGATTTCGATTACCAAGTATGCGGAAGAGCACCAGTTAGGAGTGAGTGCGTGTGTGGAGCTCATGGTGGTTCTTGCGCGCGCAGTTCATTACGCTCACGAGAATGGCGTGCTGCATCGCGACCTCAAACCAGAGAACGTCTTGGTTAGCAAGGATGGGGAGCCTTGCATGCTTGACTTCGGCGTCGCGACAATGGCTGCCGATGACGAGAACCACTTGACGATGACGGCAACGGGGCAAGTCATCGGAACTTTGGCGTACATGGCGCCCGAGCAGGCCCGGGGCGCGAATCTCGATGCGCGCGCTGATCAGTTTGCTCTTGGTGCGATACTGTATGAGTTGCTGACTGGTGAATTGCCATTCGACCTTCGGGGGCGATTGCCTATCGAGTCATTACGTATTATTGCCGACGGTGATTGTCGCTTGCCGACTCAGTTTGTGCGCAAACTGTCGGGGAACTTGGAAGCGATTCTGATGACAACTTTGGCGGCTGAGCCTGTTCGGCGCTACGCAACTGTTGAAGCCTTCGCACTGGACCTCGAGGCTCACCTCGCGGGCAAGCCGGTCAAAGCGCGCGCGCCTTCATCGTTTCAAAGTCTGCGGCGTTTTGTTCGCCGTAACGCCTTACTTTCTACTGTTCTCCTCTTTGGCCTGTTCGCCCTAGGCGTTGTTTTTGCGTGGGGGGCGGATTCTCTGATCGTTGCCGAGCGAGCCGAGGGTGGCGTTGCACTTCTCTCGGACGGCCGACTACGTTTGGCGCTTGAGACGGAGGCCGCGGATCTCTGGCCCATTTCTAGCGAGTGCATACCAGCTTTTGACGCTTGGCTTGAACGCGCTTACGGGATGCGCAGCCGCGTTCCCGATCATGAATTAGCTCTTGGGCTCCTGGAGCACGAGGCTTCCACGGAGTCCTCTGAGATGAATACCCTTTGGCTGCGCGGTGAAGGTCGTGAGGTCTTGCCTGCGATTAAGGAGATGTTGTCTGAGCTCTTGCCGGAGATGGAGGGGCGTTCGCGAGCAGCGCAGGATTTGCGCAAACACACGATTGTTACTGAGGAGGGAGCTTGGGCTGCGGCTACTGTGAGGGTTGCCGCTGATGCGCGATTTGCAGGGCTGGTTCTTGTCCCGCAGGAGGGCCTCGTGCCTTTGGGTCCGGATCCTGATTCGCACTTGGAAGAGTTTGCGGTGTACTCCTCTGGTGTTGTTCATCAGCGGGATCCTGGCAGTGCGAAGTTCACTCCTCAAGCACAGGATGCTGTTGTCTTGGTGCTTATTCCTGCGGGGGATGTCTGGATTGGGACCCAATACGAGGAACCGGATGGAGAGAACTTCGACTCGATAGTGGCGTTCAAGGGGCCGGGATTCATCAACGAGGGTCCTCCCATTCAGATTAACCTCGATCCCTTCTTGATCGCGAAGTTCGAGTTTACCCAGGCCCAATGGGTTCGCTTGGCGGGTTTCAATCCAAGTGATTGGGAATCGGGGGCAGAGATTTCAGGGCAATCCATCGGCGCTACAAATCCCGTCGAAACTCTCTCGTGGAAGCAAGTGATGGCATTTCTACCCCGTTGGAATCTGACACTTCCAACGGAAGCGCAATGGGAGACAGCTACCCTCGCCGGTGCTTCGAATCCATATATGGTTGGTGATCACCACATGGACCTAGGTGGCTACGCGAATGGGAATACTCATAGCTCATACGGTCAAGATTCCTCGGCGGCCATCGACGATGGTCATGAAGCTCACAGGGCGGTTGGAAGTTTGCTGCCCAATGCATTTGGATTGCATGATGTGCTTGGCAATGTTTACGAGTTCTGCTTGGATGTATACAAAGTGCGCTATCATCGTCTTGAGCACCGAAGTGGGGACGGTCTCGTAGTAGCTGAACCGGACGGTGATGTTTCGCGTCGCGGCGGCGCTTGCGGCGTACCCCCCAGGGGCCTGCGCGTTTGGAAGCGAGATGATCGACGCGAGGATGTTCGCGATGCGATTACCGGATTTCGAGCAGCTCGGGGTCTCCGCCTTTTGCACTCTGGAGACTGAGTTATGGAACCAGAAGACTGCAATCCTTCTTTGTCCGATGACGATCCGATCGCCGGACTCTATGACGCTCTACGAATACTTGGGGGCCGCGCTCTTGGTTTCGGATCGCGATTAGATCCAACCGATTTGGTTCATCAAGCGTGGGTTCGCTTGGCGCACTCTGATCACTACGCAGCGATGCCCCGCCCCGAGTTCTTGGCGATGTGCGCCACTGTCATGCGTCGCATTGCAGTCGATGAGGGTCGCCGTAGAGTGGTCGAGCGACTGGAACCAGGGCGGATCACCTTGACAGGCTTACCTGTCCGAGGCAGTGGGGCTAAGCCTGACGTTGACCTATTAGAACTTGACGAGGCGTTGATTGCCCTCAAGCTCGTCGATGATCGATGGGCGCGAATTGTTGAGCTGCGCTTCTTCGGAGGGATGACTGGTGATGAAGTTGCAGATGCACTCAAACTATCGCGCAGGACAGTGGTTCGTGAGTGGGACTTGGCGCGAGCCTGGTTGAAGCGCAGGCTCGGGTAGGGAGCCTGAATGGCCGTCTGGAGCTTTCTTATTCGCATCGATCAAGCTGTGATTGCCGCTGGTGAGCGCTGCGGATAAGGTCTGCGCACTCACGGCTTCCCTTAGCTCATTTCTGACTGCCGCATGATTCGACTCTCTTTGCGCAATCCCTATCTTGTGGTGGCGGCGGCCTTGACCCTATTCGTTCTGGGTTTCTTCTCGCTGGAGAGGATCCCAGCAGACCTCTTGCCGGTGTTTCGTACACCGGCGGTTCAGATTGTGACGCTCTACCCGGGCATGCCTCCGGAAGTTGTTGAGCGTGACATTATGAGCCGTCTACAGCGTTGGACTGGGCAGTCGGTTGGAATCTCTCACCAGGAAGCGAAGGCGATGCTTGGCGTTTGCATCGTGAAGGATTTCTTCAATGAAGATATCGACGACGCAACGGCAATGAGTCAGGTGACATCGCTAGCGATGTCCGACATGTTCTATCTGCCGCCGGGAACTCTACCGCCGATGGTGATGCCCTTCGATCCGACGGCTTCGGTTCCTCTCTGTCTGTTGGCGGTTTCCTCGGAGACCATGACAGAGAAGGAATTGTATGACGTCGCCTACTACGAGATGCGCAATCGCCTGCAGGCGATCCGCGGAGTGGTGGCACCTGCAGTCTATGGAGGTGTCTTGCGACGGATCTTGACCTATGTGGATCGCGATAAGTTAGAGGCGCGCAACCTTTCTCCACTATCGGTGGTTGAAGCGATCGAGGCGGCCAACCCCTTCGTCCCGACCGGTTCGGCGAAGATGGGCGACCTAGATTACCTAGTGCTCTCAAACGCGATGGTCGAGAAGGTGGAGGAGTTGGCAGACATCCCGATCACTTTGGGCGGAGAGCAGCCCGTGTTCGTTTCCGATGTTGGAGAGCCACGCGACTCTCACCAAATTCAGTCCAACATCGTTCGAATCAATGGACGTCGCCAGGTCTACATCCCGATTTACCGTCAACCGGGTGCGAACACCTTGGCGATTGTCGATGAGGTCAAGGCTAAGAGTGCACGCATCCTCGAGCGGATTAGAGAGTTCGACGAGAAAGCTGGCGATCTGCGCATGGACGTGGTGATGGATCAATCCAAGGTCGTGCGCGGGACGCTCAAGTCCCTCTCGATCTCCGGTGCCATCGGTGCGGGATTGGTGGCTTTGATTGTGCTGCTCTTCCTGGGCAGCGTGCGGCACACGTTAATCGTGCTGGTCTCTTTACCGCTCGCTCTCTTGGGTGCCTTCATCGGTCTGTACTTTGGGGGCGATAGTCTCAATTCCATGACCCTTGGCGGGTTGTCATTGGCCATCGGGATCTTGGTAGACCAATCGATTGTTGTCACCGAGAGCATCACGCGGCACATGAGCATGGGCAAGTCGCGCCTATTGGCTACGTATGATGGAGCTCAGGAAGTTGCTCTACCCGTATTTGTGTCGACTCTGACCTTCATCGTGGTCTTCTTCCCGGTTGTGTTCTTGACCGGGATGGCGAAGTTTCTGTTCACGCCGCTCGCGCTGGCTGTGACCTTTGCAACCTTGACCTCCTTCTTCGTTTCGATGACCGTTATTCCGGTCCTCTCGGCGAAACTCATGCCGAAAACCGTTCGTGGGGAGGGGCGCTTCTTCAGCAAGATTTCGGAGGGGTACCGCGGCTTGGTTCAGATCTGTTTCAAGGCCAAGTACTTGGTGGCTCTGCTCGCTTTGCTCTGCACCGGTGGCGCGCTTTGGGGCTTGGGGCAAATTGGAACTGAGTTGTTCCCGCGGGTGGATGCGGGGCAGTTCACAATCCTGATGCGGGCGCCGCTCGGAACACGCTTGGAGAAAACCGAGGAGTTGGTGGCCGAAGTCGAAGCCTTGGTGCAGGAAATTGTTGGTCAGGCTGACCCGAAATCGCAGGACCCAAGCTCCGATTTATCTCTGGTGATTTCTAACATCGGTGTTCTCTACGATTGGCCCGCGGCTTACACGCCAAACACCGGGCCGATGGATGCCTTCATGTTGTGCCAACTAAAGGACGATCGCGGACGCACTTCGCAAGAGTGGGCAAGGGAGTTGCGCGGGAAACTCGGCTCCAATTTTCCGGACGTGCAGTTTTCCGTGGACACTGGCGGAATGTTGACCGCAGCGCTCAACCAGGGCTTACCTGCGCCGATCGATATTCAGGTGCAAGGATCAGACCTCCACATTCTTCACGAGATCGCGGAGGCTATCGTCGCGGAGGTCAAAAGTGTTCCTGGAGCCGTTGATGTGCGTGTGGGCCAGCCGCTGGAGTATCCAGCGGTGATGATCGACGTAGATCGCATCAAGGCTGCGGAGGTTGGTTTGACGCAAGAGGAAGTCATCAAGAACGTCGTGACGGCGATCAACTCGTCGGTGAACTTCAACCCGAGTTTCTGGATCGATCCGAACAACGGCAATCACTACCTGATTGGCGCGCAATACCCGGAGGATGAGATTGAGGACTTCAACACCTTGCTCGACATTCCAATCGTTGGCAAAGCAACGACTCAACCCGTGCTCTTGGGGAACGTTGCCACGCTCTCCCGAACAACTTCGCCTGCGGTGGTTAGGCATATCAACATTACGCGCACGGTCGACGTTTATGCCAATGTAGAAGGACGCGATTTGGGAGGGCTGGCCGCTGAGATCGAGGAACGCTTAGAGAATTCCGTTAGCTTCCAGAAGGTTATGGACGAGTTCGGCAGTCGCGGCTACCGCTATGCAGTGAAGGGCGAGGTTCAAAGCATGAACGAGTCCTTCGAACAGTTCGGACTTGGACTCTTAGTTGCCGCTGTCTTGGTGTTCCTGGTGCTCGTCGCGCAGCTGCGTTCCTTCTTGTTACCGATTGTGATCTTCCTCGCGGTCCCCATGGGACTTGTAGGGGTGGTTCTAATGTTGTGGCTGACTGACACCAACCTGTCGATTCCTTCTTTCATGGGGTTGATTCTGATGGTCGGCTTGGTGGTTGAGTACTCCATCCTCTTGGTGGATTACGCGGCCCGCCAGCAACGCGCGGGAGTCGAGTTGGAGACCGCCGTGCTCGAAGCGGCACGTCACCGCTTGCGTCCTTTGCTGATGGCTTCCTTGACGACCGTCCTGGCCCTCTTGCCCATGGCTGTCGGTTTCGGCAGCGGCGGCGAAGGCAACATTCCCCTGGCGCGCGCCATCATTGGCGCCGTACTGGGGGGGACTATCTTGACTCTCTTCGTCGTACCTGCGCTGTACGGCATCCTCGGTCGCTTCGTGCGCGCCGATGAAATCTCCGAACTCGATGCCACTAGCTGAACTGATGCTTGCTTTTCTAAACGTCATGAACATATCTACCGCATTGCGTTCTTTACTCTTGGCTGTTCCGGCCATCGCTTGTTTGCAGGCGCCTAGCCTTGCCGGGGCGCTGCAGGAAACAACCAGAACCGTTCATGTGATACAGGCCGAACGGACGAGTATCGATCGCTCGGTCAAGCTTGTGGGCTCCATGATTCCTTGGCAGTCGATGACCTTGAAGTCGCGGGTGACCGGCTATGTCAAAAGTGTCGAGGTGATGCCCGGCGACCAGGTAACCAAGGATCAGTTGCTAGCTTCCTTGGACTTGCCAGGACTGCTTGCGCAGGAACAGGCAGCACAGGCTGCCGTGGCGGAGGCGCAGGCGCGTGTGATCGGGAAAGAGGGCGAGATCGAAGCCGCGCGCGCTGACGTCGTGGATGCCGAGGCTGCGGAAACAGTGGCCGCATCACAAATCTTGGTGCAGCAAGCGATGGCTCGTGTGGCCGCTGCCGAGGTGCAATTGGCCGAGGCTATCCATAGCCGCAAGCAAGATCTGTACGAGAATAAGGCAGCTACGCTCGAGGAGGTTGAGTTGGCGCAGGGAGAGTTGACGCGCGCCCTTGCCGGCCAAGGTGCAGCACACGCCGACGTTGCTATGGCAGAGGCGCAACTAGAAGCGTCGCGTGCCCGCACCCTGGCGACCAAAGCAAGAGTCAAAGCCGCCGAAGCGCAAGTGGCTGGCGCAAAAGCTGGAGTGGATACAGCTCTAGCGGAACAGGCTCAGGTCGCGAGTTCGCTGGCCTTCGGCCAGTTGCGCAATCCCTATGACCAGGCGCTCGTCAGCGAACGCTTCGTGGATACCGGGGCCCTGGCACTTGCGAACCAAACGAGTCTGATGATGTTGATGGATGTGTCGCAGATGCGCTTGCAATTCCACGTGCCCGAGCGAATTGCTGATGTGGTCAAGAGTGGAACGCGGGTGACCTTCAAAGTGGAAGGCAAGGACGATGTTCCTATCGAGTCGACCGTTGCGCGAGTGACCGGAGCCTTAGCCAAGAGCTCGCGCACGATGGAAGCCGAGGTGGACTTGAACAACGCTGCGGGCAACTATCGTCCTGGCATGTTTGTTCACGCGCGAGTTTCGATTGAGGAAATCACCGAGGCCTTGGTCTTGCCTGGATCTGCTGTGCACACCTCGCGCAAGCAAAACTACGTGCTCGTCGTTGAGGCTGGTGCGGTAGTGCGCAGGGACGTGAAATTGGGTGTAGACGACGGAACCATGGTTGAGGTTGTTGAAGGACTTACCGGCGATGAGCAAATCGTCAAACGCTTGGTGGCGGGATTGCGCGCTGGAGATCGAGTTAGCGTAGTGGAGGGCAAGTAACTTGGGATCTCTAAGAAAGAGCGCACTCGCAATCGGCTGTCTCGGCAGTCTTGTTGCCTGTCAAAGCACAGAGGCTCCCCCGAGCCGAGCGACCCTGGGGGAGTGGGTGCTGGAGCGCGACGAACTTGAGTTTTCTAAGCTTGACGAGAAGGTAGATGCTGAACCGATCGACTTGGAAGCCTTTAAGTGGGAGGCACGCACCATCGACTTGACCGATGTACTCACGCTGGTGGCTAGTCAGGGGCTCGACATCGAGTTGGCCAGGGAACGCTACGCAGAAGCTCAAGCCGAGGAGCGGATTGCGGAAGCCGCTTGGTGGCCGAGCTTATCCATTGGAACTTCGCTCTCTCACAATGATGGCGATCTTCAGCGTACGGATGGTGTTTTCTTGGATGTGGACACACAAAACGCGTGGGCCGGTGGTGGCTTGCGTTTGGACTTGGACTTCGGAGAAGCAATCTATGGCACGCGCGCCGCGCACCATCGCACGCAGGCCAGTCACTCCATCGTGGATGCGGAATCGAGGAATGCAGTTACCATCGCCGCGCTTGCGTTCTTCGACTTGGTGGAGAGTCACGAGCGACTGCCGATCACCGAGGATGCGCAGAAGCAAGCCGGAGAGTTGGTGGCGTTTGAGGAAGCGCGCTTGGCAAGCGGAGCAGGATTGGAAGCTGACCTGGCCCGCGCGCAGGCCCACCAAGCTGCGGTCCAGAGAGTTGCGATCGATGCCAAGGTACGCGCACTCCGGGCATCGAGCGTCTTGATTGAGCTCTTGCAGTTGCCCGCAGGCATCAATCTGGCGCCAATTAGCACTGCTGGATCGCAAGCGCTCGACTTGGTTGAGGCCGCATTCCTGCCGGTTGGCGGGGTACAGGGCGGAGTCGTTTCTGATCTGATTCGCACGCATCCCGAACTCGTGGCAGCTCACTCTGCCTTGGCGGCCAGCGAAGCCGAAGAGGATCAAGCGCAGCATGCTTGGTTGCTGCCGAGCTTGGTTCTTGGTGCTCGGGTCGGTGCACTGGGCTACAACTACTCTGATCTGAATTCGCAAGATATCTTCACCGCAGCTTTGCGCTGGGACATCGGAGCCGAGTTATTTGGCAATCAGGATCGTATGAAGTCTCGTCGGCGCCAGGCGAATATTGAGACCCGTCGAACGGAAGCTCGCTTGCAGCGTGAACTGAGCATCGCGGCTGCGGAACTCGAAGGTGCGTTGCTTTCTGTGGAAGCCAGCAGGCTGCAGGCGAAGGCGGCTGCCTCCTCCGAGAAGCTTGCACGGGATCGTCACGAACGCGGAGCCGCGCTACTGATTGAACGTCTCGACGCGGAGGTTCAGAGTCTACGCGCGCGCTTTGCAGAAACCTCAGCGCGCGTGAACTTGAACCGTGCCCAATTCACCTATGTGCGTGCTTCTGGTTTGAATACGGTCCGGCCGAGCGCATTGGAAATGCGCACGCTCTGATTGGGTTGCGCGCTGCTTCGGAGAAGTTTCTTTTGGAATTCTTGTCCGAAACTGTCGTGGATTCTACTTCTAAGCTTGTAGCGTCTCCATATCGTCAGGATCGGGCGCGTAAGCTAAGCTAAGCTACAGTCCTCGCCTTTGGAGATCTCCTGGATCTCCATGCCGCTCGCAATTCCATGACAAATGCATTCACCCTACTTCTGGATGACTACCTCGCCCGTCTTGACGGCGGGGAGACTTTCCAGTGGGCGGAATTGGAGCGCGACCATCCGCAGGATGCGAAGGCGCTTTGGGAGAAGTTAGAGGCTTGGAAGAAGGTTGCTGTGGCCTTGCCCGGTTCGCCGGGAGGGAGCGTGGCGAGCCCCGCAATTCACTTTCAAAGCCTTAGTTTGGGCGCGGATGCGGACGAAATTCCTACACGGTTCGCGAGTCCCGATGAACTCTCCAAGCGATTCGCCAAGCGCTCCGCAAACATTCAGCGCTACAAGGTCGTGGAGGAGCTTGCTCGCGGCGCAATGGGCGCCATCGTGCGCGTCACCGACACAGATCTCGGCCGCGACCTAGCGATGAAGGTCATGCTGGCCCGCACCACAGTGGGGAAAGACGGCGTCATGCGCCGAGTCCCTCCGGCGGCAGTCGCCCGCTTTGTAGAGGAAGCGCGCATAACCGGACGCCTCGAGCACCCAGGGATTCCAACAGTGCACGACTTCGGAGTCGACTCCGAAGGAAACTTCTACTTCACCATGCCGTGGGTTCGCGGCGAAACCTTGGGGGATGTCCTGGCCAGCGAACGGCAAGGACAATCCGGCTGGGATCGTACTCGAGTCCTTGGCCTCATCGTGCAAGTTTGCGATGCCTTGGGTTACGCACACTCCGAACAAGTCATTCACCGCGACATCAAACCGCGCAACGTGATGGTCGGGGAGTTTGGCGAAGTGCTCGTTATGGACTGGGGCTTGGCCCGCGATCGTGCGGGCAAAGAGGCACCCGATGTCCACTTGGCCACTCCGGACGGCGAGGATGCTACGCCCGTGATGACCCGCGATGGAGTTGTCATCGGCACGCCTTGCTACATGTCGCCGGAGCAGGCCCATGGCGATGTCTACCGGATCGGCCCGCAGACTGATGTCTACGCGGTTGGGGCGATGCTGTACGAACTGCTCATTGGCCACCCTCCCTACGCAGGAATTGGATCAAAAACTCCTGCGCATGGAATTGTGCGGATGGTGCAGCAAGGTCCGCCACCTGAAGCGTTGGCGGACAAGCACGATGTTCCCCCTGAATTGGTGGCCATTTGCCAACGTGCCATGGCGCGTGAGAAAGAAGATCGCTTCGCGGACGTGGGGGCCTTGGGGCGAGAGCTGCGCGCGTTCCTCGAAGGTCGTGTTGTGGCTTCGTACGCAACCGGCGCCTGGGTCGAGTTCCGCAAATGGGTCGGACGCAACCGTTGGGTTGCTGCTCTGGCAGCGAGCCTGTTGCTCGTTTCCGCGGTGGGCGTGTTGCGCGTGGCGAGTGTGGAGCGCGCGCGCCGCTTGGATACAGAACGAGAATTGGAAGTGAAGCTTGCTTCCGAGCTGCTCTTGGCGGCGGAGGAATTGGGGCCCATCTCCGCCGAGTACGTCGAGGTGCGCGAGGACTGGCTTGCTTCGGCCAAGCGGCTATTCGAGACCTTGGCGCAACAGGAGATGCTCTTGGCAGCCTTTGAGAGCGAGCATTCGGGTGCTGCTCGGAAGGCCATTTCCATACCGGATCCGTTGCTAGTACAGCAGGCCGAATCGTATCGCGGGACTCTTCTTGGGCTATGGGGAGACCTCCTTCCAAAGAAGGTTTCTGCTCTAACCGACCCAGCGATGTCAAAGTTCACCGATCGGAACCTGTTGAAAATCGATGCCTGGCAATACGAACTCCCGCGGCTAAACACTGAGGTGGCTCGCTATGACTGGGAGCGTGCCAACCTGCGAGCGAGTGGTTATGAAGACGCGCTACTCGACCGAGATCATGCGTACCTCTGGAACCACACGCAGAATATCAAGCGGCTTGGGCACCCTACGGAGGGTGCAGCGTTGGTTGTGGAGAAGGAGCTTCGCTTGGCTCGGAACCTGGCTGAAAAGACGATTGTAGATTTTGCAACCGAGTGGGAAATTGCCATTGGATCGATTCAGGATGCGTCTAGTTGTCCCTTGTATGAAGGCTTTGCCCTGGCTCCCCAAGTTGGTCTAGTTCCGCTCGGGAGGAACGAAGCAGGCCTTTGGGAGTTCTGGCACCACCTGTCGGGAGGGCAACCTGAAGTGAATGGAGATGCGATCTACGAGATTACTCCTGAGACAGGGATGGTCTTTATCCTGGTTCCCGGAGGGTCACGATTCATCGGAGCGCAGTCAAGCGATTCAGAGGGCGCGAACTTTGTGTCGAGCGACCTACTCAAGAGTGGCCGGTTGTCTCCCGAGGAGGATCCCGTCCGCGCGCCGCTGCTCACGCCGTTCTTTATGTCAAAGTACGAGATGACTCAAGCACAGTGGTTTCGTCTTGTCGGACGCAATTCGAGCACAAGGTATTCTGGTACGTCGCTTTCAAATGGAGAAGTCATGCTACCCACCAATCCAGTGGAAAATCTGAGCAGGACTGAGTGCCTTGACGCCTTGGGATTGTGGGGGCTAGGCCTGCCAACAGAAGCTCAGTGGGAAGTGGCTGCGCGAGCGAGTACATCGTGGGCGTACTGGTGGGGAAATGTATGGCCGCCACCCCCTTCGTCATCGAATTTCTATGACAAGACACTCCGCATTGGTCGAGGCGAGAAGGGCATTGAGGATCTCGCGAACGATGGCTTCGCGTATCACGTTCCCGTCGATACGTTTGGCCAGAATCCATGGGGCTTCCACCACATCCTTGGCAATGTGTCGGAGTGGTGCCGCGATTGGTACGGAGACAACTGCAGTACGGCTGAGCTGGTGTCCGAGACGGGTGAGTTGATTCCCAACTACTCGGATCGAGGCGTCGTGCGGGGCGGGAGCTATCGCAGCTACGGTGAGTACCATCGGGTCTCCCGGCGGGAGTCCGTGGCCCTCGGAGGTCGAGGCTTTGATACTGGCGTTCGGCCGGTTGTCAGTGTGATTGAGAAGCGTTGATCGGGCTATTCTGGCCCGTTCGTTCGAAGGAAATCGAGGAGAGTCAATTATGAAGGAAGGAATTAGGAATGGAGCCGCTGCTGTAGCCGCGTTGTGTTTACTGGGCGTTGCGGTGTCTTGGGCGCGGCCTAACGATACGAATCAAGGTCTAGTTAGCATTGACGATTGTGGGGTCGATGTTCGCCCTATCAACAACCCTGGAGGGACGGGGCCTCCCACCTCTAACTTGGTGGGAGTCGTGTACTCAGAAGAGTTCTCGGACGATGGGCGCAAAGGAACCCACTTCCTAATTCTCGGTCCAGATAAGCGTCGAATATCGGTGGTGGTTGGGAGTAACCTCTTGGTGGTCGGCCCCGATACTCCTACACATATTTGGATCTACTACGACGAGAAAGGACTAAACGGTAGTGTTGGATCCTACATGCAAGT
>JBLIOI010000005.1:0-84312 GCA_047639675.1 Planctomycetota bacterium
GAGTTCAAAGCCCCCGCAAACTCCAGACCCTCCCGTAGAAGTCCTCTGCGAAGCCCCCGTAGTTTCCAAATCCCGCTTGCTCTTCAACTGCAACCAACCAAGAGCAATCAACCCGTAGCTCACACCGCCCGGCCAAAAGCCCCCGAACCCATAAGCGTAGGTTTGCGGAGCAAGCGGGGCCGTCCACCTGTGCCCCCACCTAGCAGCCCGCCCTCTCCCATCCCAATTCCCACCACCAAATCCACCCCCCCCAACCCCAAAAGTCCTCCAGTACCCATTCACCAATCGCTATTGTCTCCTCCCAATGACCGCCCCCCATCACCACCCCACCTCCTCCAAAAGTAAGCAAGCCACCTGGCTCGCCGCCCTAGCACTCACACTCCTAGGGCTCCTGCAATTCCTCCCCCACCTATCCACGGTCGATTTCCACCATGAAGAGGGTCGCCGGGTCATCCCCGCCTTAGAGATGCTCAAAACTGGCGACTGGATCGTACCGACGATTTGGGGCGAGCCCTACCTCAGCAAACCTCCCGGAATCTTCTGGTTGATGGCGGCTAGCATGCGCGCCTTCGGGGAACTTTCCACCTTCGCGCCGCGCCTTGTATCGGTGCTTGCCAGCCTGGCCACAATGCTTGGACTCTTGTGGGCTGGGAAGCGCATATTTGGGTTGCGTGCTGGAATCCTAGGGGCCTTGTTCTTTCTGGTTTGCAAAGAGACACTCGACAAGTCCCGCCTGGCGGAAATCGAGGCTTCATTAGCATGCGCTGTATTCTTCAGTACCACCTGCTGGTGGTTCGGGCGTCGAGGATCAATTGGTTGGTCCGTGGCTTCGGGAATTTTCTTGGGGGTCGCGATCCTGCTCAAGGGTCCCGCAGCGTTGATCTTCTTTGCTGGCGGGCCGCTCGCCTTGGCTTGGAAAGAACGTAGCCTGCGCCCACTCTTTTCCGCTCGCCTGCTGATACCACTGAGCATTGGAGTGTGCTTGCCCACATGCTGGATGTTCGCCCTCTTCGCGATCTTTGATTCTGGTGCAGCGGGAGATACTTGGAGTGGCCAAATTGGAGGCCAGGGCGGACGAACCCTCGCGATCTATGCTGCCGAGCGCGGCCACTTTTTCCTCGGGAGCGTCTTGGCTTGCTTCCCCGCCTCCTTCGTACTCCTTTTCAGCCTTGGCACCGAGGAAGGCAAACAGCTCGTCCGTGAAGACAGCACGCTCTTTGCTCTGGCGACGGTCGCGGCTGGCTGGCTGTTTTTCATGATCTTTCCAGGGACAAGCGTGCGCTATTTCTACCCGGCGCTCCCATTGGTTGCTTTGGCCGCTGGTTCGGCTTTGGATCGGGCATCGTCGAAAGTTTTCCTGGCGCGCTTGAACGGGCTCGCGCTCTTCTTTTGTGGATTGGGAGCTCTCGTTTTTGTCACAGCAGTCGTCGGTTTCTTCGTCGATCTCGGAGACCTACGCATCGACGCAACGGGCCTGGGGATCGCCGGCCTGGTGCTCTTGATTGCTATCGCCGCTTGGCGACAAACCGGATTCCGGCGGCAAGCTCTGGCGCTCATAGTCATTCCCCTGGCGATTGAAGTTCTACTGACGAATCAACTCACGCCAGGAAAGGCGGAAAGACAGAGTCGCGCACCGTATGCCCGAAAAATCGATGCCGCTCTAGTGGAAGGCGAGGTTTTGAACGTCTGCTTCTGGTCCGACTTCAACACGATGCTCTACGTGGATCACGAAATAGAGCTCGCGGGGAGCTGGGAGGAAGTTCCCTCAGGAGAAGCTGCCCTCGTCAATGCCGCTCAATGGACGCACATGACCTCTGAGGGCGCGGACGCGCAGGCCTTCACGTTGCTGCTTGAGGTCAAGGTGCGGCGCTCACATCTGAGGCTGATCCGGGTGCATGAGTAGGCTCAGCCTGCTCCGCGGAGAGCTGCAACAGCCCGATCCACGGGAGTGGGGTGAGTGAGGGGGATCGAACCCCCGACCTCCGGTACCACAAACCGGCGCTCTAACCAACTGAGCTACACCCACCAACCACGTTCTCAAACTCCCGCACCGATGTGGTTCCGCAAGCGGTTTCCGGTGAAGGGAGCGAGAGCATCGAATGGAATCGGGTGGAAGTCAAGTGCCGGGAGGTCATATCCTCTCTGGTTATGAGCATGAACTCGAAACGATTCGATCGACAGGTGCGATTCGCGCCCCTCGGTCCCCAGGGCCAAAGGCGGCTCGAAGGCTCCTCGGTGCTCCTTGTGGGATGCGGTGCCCTGGGGAGCTCCATCGCCCAAAGCTTGACTCGGGCGGGCGTCGGCGAGCTGCGACTGGTGGATCGCGATATCGTTGAAGAGTCGAATCTCCCGCGACAAGTGCTCTTTGAAGACTTGCACGCCCGCGAAGGCTGGCTCAAGGTAGACGCTTCGCGAGCCGCACTTGAACGCATTGGAGGTCCGACGCGTATCGTGACCCACGCCCAACACTTAGATGCGGACACCATCGAGGAGCTGGCTGAAGGTTGCGATCTCATCCTAGACGGGACGGACAATCTGGGCACGCGCTACTTGGTGAACGACTATTGCGTACAAAACACCATACCGTGGGTGTATGGCGGCGTCGTTGGCTCAGGTGGCTTGGTTCTGACGGTGCTGCCCGGACGTGGACCTTGCCTACGCTGTGTCTTCGATAGCCCTCCCCCGACCGGCAGCCTTCCAACTTGTGACACTGCCGGGGTGATCCAACCTGCGGTGGGCGCCATCGCCTCGATGCAAGCCGGACAAGCTCTCCGAGTACTCAGCGAGACGCCCGAGACGCCCAAGCCATTGATACCAGCTTTGCTCGAAATCGATGTTTGGTCCGGATCCTTGCGCAGGCTAGTCATTGGTCGCCAGGAAGACTGCGTCTGTTGCGGGCAGCGTGAATTTACCTGGCTCGATGAACCGATCGGCCGTCGCGCAACGATCCTCTGCGGTCGCAATACCGTCCAAGTTCGCAGCCTAGCGGGCAATCCAGATCTCGATCGATTGGAAGCGGTACTGGCCCCCTTGGCCTCCTCTGTCAAACGCGCCGGACCAATTCTCCGCGTTGTGATCGAAGAATTCACACTGACGGTTTTCGAGGATGGAAGAGCACTCATCGAAGGAACCGACGACATCGATCGGGCCATCGCAATCTATGATCGTTACATCGGATCCTGATCAAGGAGCAAACTGTGCCCAATTTTGACAAACCACAAACGGCCTTAGTTTTGCTCGCTGCGGGCCAAAGCAAACGACTGGGACAATGCAAAGCGCTTGTCGATCTTGCGGGCCAAACTCCGTTGGAACGATTGATTGAGGCCGGACGGTCCATTTCCAGCGCCCAGCCACTCGTCATCTCTGGAGCTGACCACGAGAAGATCGCCAAGGGGCTACCAGCAAAGTGTGAGCTCCTACTCAATCCTGATTGGGAAATGGGCCGCAGTGGAGGAGTCGCCCTCGCCGCCGCCGCGCGCGCTGGCTTTGACCTGTGCATAGCTCCGGTCGACGTGCCGCTGGTTCCCCGCGCAGTCTTTTGGGCCATGCAGAATGCTTGGCAGGCGTGCGGATCCCCAGAGCGTGGCTGGCTTGCGCCCTGTTTCGAGGGCCGTCACGGTCATCCGATTCTGATTGGACGAGCCCTAGCGAGGGAACTTGCCGGCTGGGAAGCGGACCGCCCCCTGCGTGAATTGCGCGCGAAGGCCGATCCGGAGCTCAGTATCGGCACCCCCCACATGGAGGTTCTCGACGATTTGGATCGGAACAGTGATCTGAAGAGCCTCCGCCAAAGAATCAGCTAAAAATGGCGCTCCATTTTGGCAGGAGGCGTTGCCGATAAGTGGAAAACGAGTTCTGGGTATGCCTGCCCGTGGATCTCGCCCCATATGTTTCCGGCCTATCAGACGGGTGCTGCAGCACCACACTTCAACTTAATCCCCAAATGAGCTTTCAAGGCGACGTTGGCGGTATCGGCCTAGCCGAACTACTTCAAAGTCTCTCGCGTGGACGACGCGAGGGAGTTCTACGTTTGCAATCACGCAGCGGGTTATCCACCAAACTGGGACTCTCTGATGGCGTGGTCACCTTCTTACCTGAAGATGACGAGGACTCACAAACGTGGAGGGAGAAGGTACGGCAATCCTGGAGCCAAGACTTCGATGATCGCATGGTTGCCATGCGCATGTCGGAAGTTGCCCGGGCTCATCGAATCCAGCGCGTCTACGACATCCTAGACAGTGAGGAGGTTCACTTCCGTTTTGAACCCCAAGACCTTCCCGCGGGTCCGAGCGGCCAGGTGGTGACTGGCGGCGAAGAAGCCAACGCAGCGCACATGGGCGAAGTGCACTGCAAAGGTTTGGCCGTGGAACTGTTGCTGCTCGAGTACGCGCGAATGTCCGACGAGGCCGAGGGAGCTGCTGGACGACTTGGATTCACGAACTACGTAGTTCCGCGAACCCTCGATCCTGGTGGAGCGGACGAGCGACAGATTCGCTTCCTGCAGGAGTGCGATGGAAAGAGCACACTCGCGGAGATTTCCGACCGCATGGGTTGGCCACTGCGCCAATCACGATTGGTATTCCTCGACTACCTTCAACGGGGCGAGGTGCGATTGGCGGAATATCGCGAACTGCTCGTCCTGGCCCAGAAAGAACTTTCCCAAGGACATATCTCGCGAGCCTCCTCAAGGCTTGTGGGTTGGATTCAAGCTTCACCTCCTGGAATGCTTGAATTGGGCGATGCGCAGCTTCTAGCTGCAGAATTCAAGTCGGACCGCATGGGACCGCTCTTGAACTTGATGCCCTCCAAAGAAGCGCGCACCCTGTTGCGCCGCATCGATTTGACGATTGATGATCCGGGCGCAGCAGTCAAGCATTGGCGAGAGCTGCAACGGCTCAAGCGCAGCGACTTGATCATCGAAGTGCACCGGCTCGGGATCGAATTCCACTGGGAGGAGGACGAGGAAATGCCGAGCTTGCGTGAGCTGCTCGACATGGCTCGGCAACTGCGCGAAGACGAACACCCAGGACGCGCAGCGGCTTTCTTGCGCATGGCAGCAAGTCGTGAGCCGGCCAACGCCAACTCGCGCCTGGACATTGGACTAGGAATGTTAGGCGTCGGCCTAATCGAAGAAGCCGCTGCTTGGATTCTCGACGCTTGTCAGATTCTGATTGGCGCCGGCCACGCTGAAAAAGCAATCGCCCCCCTGCGAGCCTTGCTCGAAGTGGACAACTCAATCCATGAAGCCCGCCGAATGCTTGGGCGGCTCAAGCACCTGACTATTCGTCGCAGGTTGCTGCAAAAGAACTCGGCTATCGGCTTGGCAATCGTGGGCATCTTGGCCACAACCGCTTGGGTTCGAGTCAGTTCGGAACATAAACGTGAGTTCAAGCTGGCTGAGATTGCCAACCTCATCGACAAGCCAATCGAAGCCGAGAGCTTGCTCGAAACATACTTCCCCGATGACCCCTCACCGCGCATCGAACATTTGCGCGAGGTGATCCATGACCGCCGTAAGTTCATTGAGATGGAATGGCGCAATGAATGGAATGAGACCTACAGAGAGGCTCAATTGGCCTGCTCACTTGGTGAGCCAGAAGAGGGTCTGAGCAAAGCCATGGCACTCAACAATCCGCCAAAATTGACGCTCGTCGATGAGCCCTGGCCCTTGCTCTCCGATCTCTACAATGGATTGGCCGCACGCCTTGAAAACGACAGGGAAGCACTTGGCGATACCGACCTGGACGATCAAAACCAAGTCGAAAAGGAAAAAGTACTCGTGATCACGATTGGCAAGGTGCAAGCCGTTTTGGGCGAAGTTCAAGACAACAACGTCGACATCGGAGACTTGCCGGTTCGATTGGAATTGATTGCTAATGACTTGCGCATCCGTGTGAAAGATCGTGTAGATCGCCTGGAGTCTCGCGACCGTGCAGAACTACTGTCGAGACAAGACTTACTGCTCGCGGCCGCGCGTGCCCACGACAGCGCAGGATCCTTGGAGCATGCCATCGACGTCTATGAGAATCTCATGGCAACCGATTCCAGTGGCCAACTAGAGGGCATTCTCGAACAGGAAGTCACCGATTTACACAGACGCCAAGATGCCCTGATGCGTGCACGAACCCTCGCCAGCAACGGGGAACATGAAGCCGCACTAGAGGTCCTGGCTGATGAATTTGACAATCCACGCGAACACAAGTTGCCGTGGGTACTCGATGTCTTCCCCGCCGACGCCCTGGTGCACTTGGCCGATGGAAGCACGCGCGCCGTACCCTTCGTATTCGAAAGTCGCGCTGGAGAAAGGGTCGAATTCCACATCGAGTACAAGGGTCACCGTTCCGAGGATTTGGTGATCCACTCGCCGTCCGATCAGCACATATGGCTATCAAAAACCCCACAGAGGAGTTGGAGCCCCGGTGGAAGAATCGACGCTCTACCTGTGGCCGTGGGGCAAGATCAAATCGTTTCAGATCGAACCGGGAACATCGCCCGGTTGACCGCAAGCCACCAGCCCATTTGGAGTACACAAGTGCTCTCTCTTGGTGGTATTGGGCGCGCACCCGTGTTCTTGCCTGCAAAGCCCGACCATCTGCTCCTACTCACCGAGGACGGAGAAGCTTGGATGGTGGATTCGCGCAACGGCGAACTCAAGGGTCCTTGGGTCCTCGGTCATGGGCCTGCTGAGGGTCCGGCTCAAACGAGCGACGGCGTGCTTGCACGTTTGAAGGATGGACGAATGATGTATTGGGAGAAGCGTGTCAAACCAGTCGAGCGAAAGAAAGCCACCATCGACGAGAGCGAACGGAACGGCAACAGTGTCGGGATGGCTGTGCTCTACCGCGGGGAAGGTGAAAACAAGATTCACTCATCACCCTGGACCGATTGGAGTGTCGATTTGCTCCCGAATGTCTACCGGATCTATAAGAACGACGACCCTGTCAACGGTTTTGCTGTCATGCGTTCTGGAGATTGGACCTACCTCGCATGGGAAGCGCCGAGCCCCGATGTACCAACGGGAAGACTCTGGATCTCTGACGCGAGTGGATTGGCCGCTTACACCGAGTAATTCGGGACAAGTGACCCTGGGACAGTGAGACGCTACCATGTGCCTATGCGATGGATCCTCTCACTTCCCGTATGGCTCAGCCTAATTGCTTGCGCCGGTTCCCAGACGCAAGTTGAAACGCCCCCGGTCCCAGATCTGCCGGATCCTGAGCCACAAGCGCCTGGTTTGCGGACGGACTTGCCACTGGCCAGTTTGTCGCCTACCTGGAAGACTTGCGGAGCTTGGGACTTTGAACGAATGGCCCTCGATCAGGGTCCTCGCCGATGGGACCCAGAGTCCCGCGATGAACTCGCAGCGGAGCTCCAGGGTCAGGATCAAACCGCGGTTCGCGCCGCAGTTCTACTCGCCTGGGGCAGTTCCGAGTCCCACGGGCTCCTGTTGGCTGAACTCGAATTGCGCATGCCTGTACCAGAACGCAATGGCGACGCTGCGCTGATCGTCGCCGCCGCCGCTCTCGCATCCAGTGCGGCCCCGGCAGGGGCCGCTGAACGCTTGGTGGCGCTCAGTATGGGCCAACCTTCGCCAAGTATCCCTCACCCGGATCTGGAGGTACGAGTCGAATGCGCCGCCGCCGCTCTTAGTCGTGGCCAAACCGCCGTAATTCCTTTCCTCCTGCGGGTGCTTCACGCCGGCACTCCCGCTGAAATTAAGGACCCAATTGATTGGGCCTTCACCGACAAGCTCGCCTGGAGTAAGAGCCGTGCGGCAGAGTCATTAAGTCGCCGTGCGGGCCTCCCTTGCCGCTTTCAGCCGGATGGATCCTTTGCCAATCAGATGGACGAGGCGCGTGTCCTGGAAGCTGCCTTGCAGCTCCCAGATTGAGCGAGCTCTTTCCGCTTCTTCCGCGCCCTCCCGAGCGCTACAACAGCCCTTGTGATGTGTGTTCAGGAGATCCCGAAGAGAGCAGGAGCGTAGCTTGGATACAAGCAACGTAAGGATTGCCCTCGTGGCGCTCTCGGCAATTGTCGGTGGCAGTGGCGTCGGCTGGTGGCTACGGGGTCGCTACCACTGGTCACGGCGCGTCGTAATGGACGAGCTCTGGACGCGTAAAATTCGAAGCTACGAAAACGCGACGGAGCAGGCCAACACGGCCCGGACCATCACGGAAAGTGCCCTTCTTGAAAGCCAAAAAGATGTGCAGCGGGAGCAGGCTCGATCAGAGCAGCTCGAGATACTGGGAGCCAATCTGCGAGCGGAGCATGACCGCCGCCTAGACGAGCTTGACGAACATCGCGTTCGCATGCAGGAGCTGCAAGAAATCGCCGTCGAAATCGACCAGGCGCTGCTCGCGGAACGTGAAGAGCACGCCAAGGACCGCAAGCAGATGGAGTTGCAACAACAGCGACTCAAGTCATTGCATGAATACCCGGGACGGCTCGAAGAATCGGAAGCTGAGCTCGCCACGGTTAGAGAACGCTTTGGCGCGTTGGGTAAGGAAAAGAATGCCGAGATTGCTCGGCTGAATGATTGGATCGCTGAACTCACTCCGTTGACGGAAAGCTTGCGTCGGCGCGGCGAGGAATTGGCAACCCAACGCAAGGAAGAGTCGCGAGCCCGCACAGAGTTCAGTAATGCTCTTGCCGCACGCGATCGCTCAATTGCGGACCTTACGGCGACGACCAGTGCCCAGAAAATGGAAAGCCACGCCCTGGACGGGGAGTGTCAACAACTGCGCTTAGAGCTCCTCGAACTCCAGCAGAGTCTAGATTCCTCAAAATCAGCCGGCGTTCAGTTAGAGGCAACGCTCCTACAGCACAGCGAAGATTCAGTTCTTCTACGTCAGGGGTCAATTCAGAGCAACTTGCGCATCACAGAGCAGGGAGTTCGACTGGGTCAAAGCAAAAACGAACTGGACACGGCTAGGGCGCTCATCAGCGAACTCGAACAGTCGCTGCATTCAAGTCGAGAAATTGGAGCCAAGGCTGACCAAGAACGAGGTGAATTGCGGGCAAGTGTTGCCGAGTTGGAAAAGAGTGGGCAAAGCACCTCTGCGCAACTCGCCGACTTGCAGCGGGAACGCAAGACGCTCACCGAAGAGTTGAAGAAAACTCGCAAGGAACTAGAAGAGTGGCTGCGCGAGAGCGAGCGCGCCCAGGAAACCCTCGCAGCTCGCGATAAGGAGCTCAAAGGCAGCCGCGAGAAAGCCTCCACCGGCCAGAAGAAGCGCGATGAGGACAGCGTCCAATTAGCTGACCAAAAGGAGGAGCTCATGACTCTGCGCACCACCTTGCGTGCCAAGGAAAAAGAGCTCGAAAAGACTCTGCGTCGAGCGCTTAAATTGGAAGAGCAACGCGTACGAAAGGCCGAACAGTTGGTGGCACGGGACGCACTACTTTCTGAGCTACGAGGCGAACGCACTCACTTGCAGAAGGAGCTGCGCGATACGGAGCGCTTACTGCGAACGAGCACGGAGGAGCTTGAGCAAGCTCGTGCCAGCCAAAAAAGGGCCACACCCGAAACAACCTCCAAGAAGAAGGCCGTCAAAAAGAAAGCGAGCCCCAAGCGCGGCGAACTGATCCCCAAGGGTAGTGCGCACAAGAATATTGCAGCCCTCAAGAAGGACGACTTGACGGCCATCAAGGGCGTTGGACCCAAGGTTGCTGCGCGGCTATCCAAGGCCGGTTTCCACACCTATGGCCAACTATCCAGGCTCCAAGGAACGAGTCTGGAGAACTTCGCAGAGACGGTTGGTGTTCCTAAGAGCCGTATCGAGCGCGAAGGCTGGGTTCAATCGGCAACTGACCTGCTTTGAGTCCACGAGGAGCCTTAGAGGCTTTTTCTCTGTTGGATCCGTCTTTCTTTTCGAGGAAGCCACGACACTCTAGGCACAAACTCAGCGAATAGAGAATCCATTTCCAGCTAGCTACCATGCCTTCGATTTCGATTTCGACCTCGACCTGCATGAGGAACCACGACTCGTGGGAGCATCGTTCGGGATCTTCCCGGAAGCCATCGGTGCAGCCGCGTTCCTCTACTCTGGGCCCACTGGATCTCTTGCAATTACCGACAACGACGGATCGGAAGTTGACCTCAGCTTGCAGTCATTCCCAGTGTCAAACGGCTCCAACATGATCCAACCGGGTAAGAGCACCTTCTTCCAATACTGGTATCGAATCCAGGGAGGTGGCTCGCGGCTTTCCAACTCATTGGAAATGGTCTGCGCTCCGTAGCACTCTATTCTGAGACGAAAAGCAGCGGCGTGAGCATCTCTACTCACGCCGCTGCTTTTTTGAATCGATCGTTAGGAAGCCTCTGTTAGGGCTCCAAGCGGACGATCGTGCGCGGGAAGGGAATGCACTCTCGAATGTGCTCTACCCCGCAAATCCAGCCCACAAAGCGCTCGAGCCCCAAGCCGAAGCCTGCGTGGGGAACGGATCCGTAGCGGCGTAAGTCGAGATACCACTCGAAGGCTTCCATCGGAAGGTCGTGCTTGCGAATGCGGTCTTGCAAGACTTCCAGGCTCTCCTCGCGCTGGCTCCCTCCGATGATTTCGCCGACACCTTCCGGCCCGAGCACATCAACACAGAGGGCTTTAGTTTCGTCCTCAGGGTCGCGCTTCATATAGAACGCTTTGACCTCCTGAGGATAGTGCGTGATCATCACGGGGCAGTTATGCATCTCGGAGAGAATCGTTTCATCCGGGGCGCCAAAGTCTTCTCCAGCGACGAACTCCGAGTCGGGATGCTCGAGCAGGATCTTCGAGGCCTCATCGTAGGTCAGGCGCGGGAAGGGAGCTTGGACACACTCCAACTTGGAGAGGTCGCGCTCGAGGTCAGCTAGCTCGGTTTGACAGTTCCCCAGAACGTCTTTGAGCACATGACAAATCATATCCTCCGCTAGCTGGCAAACATCACCGAGGTCCGCATAGGCGACCTCCGGCTCAAGCATCCAAAACTCTGTCAAGTGACGACGGGTCTTGGACTTCTCTGCCCGGAAGGTCGGACCAAAGGTGTAGACCTTGCCCAGTGCCATCGCGGAAGCTTCCGCGTACAGCTGACCGGATTGAGTCAAGTAAGCCGTACGCTCGAAGTAGGGTACCTCAAACAACTCGCTGGTTCCTTCGCAAGCGTTAGGGGTAAACATGGGAGAGTCCATGCAGATGTAGTCACGACCATGGAAGAAGTTCCGCAGTGACATCATCACCTCTGAACGCACCCGCATGATCGCGGATTGACGCTTCGAACGCAGCCATAGGTGGCGCTGGCTCAAGAGGTAATCAACGCCGTGTTCCTTGGGGGTGATCGGGTAGCCATCGACACACTGGCCAATGTCAACCGCCTCAACACCAATCTCATAGCCGCCCGGCGCGCGCTCATCGGCCTTGACCTCTCCGGTGATCGTCAAGCTAGACTCTTGCCCCAACTTGCCGATTTCTTCGAAGACGTCCTCAGGCACGTTCTTCTTGAACACCACACATTGCACGATGCCGCTGCCATCGCGCAGTTGCAAGAAATGCAGCTTGCCCTTCGAGCGCTTGTTGTAGACCCAACCGCGCAGGGTGACGGATTCGCCCACATGTTCGGAGAGACGCTTGACGGTAGTGATGGTGGCCATTGTGTATGAAGAGATGGTTATCGTTGGAGGATATGGGAGCGCAGAGGATAGCGAGCGGATTCGGGATCAGGGGAACATCGCATGGGAACCTTTCAGTTCAACCGCGGCAATCGTGCCGCCCCGGATCACAATTCGCCCCTTGCAAACCGCGCCAGCTAGGCGCGCTTCGGCCATCACTTCCCCCTCACCGCCCTGCTCGACGATTTCGCTGAGTTCCTCAAATGGGGTAAGCAGCTGGATTCGCTCGTAGCCCATAGCTAATAAGCGATTGTGGATGCGTTCCGAGAGGCTTGACCTGGAGGATCGTTCGGCATCCTTTGTCACAGGAGTCAGGTGTGGCTCCAGTTGAGCCTCCTGACGCGCAGACTCCGCCTGCAGCAAAAGCCGCTCTTCGAAGCGCTTTTGTCCATCGCGGATGTCGATCAAGACATGCTCCAAACGGCGCAATTCCAGGTCCCCGCCCGCATCTGCGATGCGCGTAACCTGGCTGCGAATCTCATCCAACCTGTCGAGCCGGCCGAGACGGCTCTCCATGCGGCTCTGTCGATTCACCATCGTCCATAGGATGGCGGTGATGGCGGTGAGCAGGATGATGGCAAGGGTTTCCAGCATGAGATGATTCTGATGACGGCTAGGAGGCGAATCGAGGCTTCCGACAAGGTAGCATTCTGGAGCTCACCCCGCCCCTATCCACTCCCCTATGACCCGTATTCTCGCCACCCTTGCTGCTCTCCTGGCTCTCGTCGGAGTGTTCTTCATGCCGAATCCCGACACTGCGGAGTTAGCGGCTCTGCAGGGGACCCAGGTTCTCAGTCGGATGGTCGCGGATCCGGAAGGAGCGGAAGGTGCTGAGGTTCCGCTATGGGAGCTCGTCTTGCGCTCCCCAAATTATGAGGAGAGCGAGGACGGCAAAGCGCTGATTACCCTGGCCTACGCACGCTTGGAAATGGACGGGCTAGACCTTCTTTCACCGGCCCATGCGCACTTTGAAGATGCGTTGATTCGAGGTTTGCGACAGAAGGTGAGGGAAGTCCGCGGGCGCGCTCTCTACACCCAAGCCACACGGAATCCCTCCGAAGAAGGGATGCGTTTTCATTTGGGCATTGGCGAGGACAGGCTTGGCTTAATTTTTGGGTCCACCCCAAGCCAATCCCAGACAATCGAGTTTACCTGGAGACCCGCCGGCAGCCTCTCCTTGTTACCCCCGCTGGTTGCCATCCTGCTTGCTGTGCTTTTGCGCAGACCGGTTGTATCTCTATTCATGGGCGTCTTTACGGGAGCGTTTCTACTGCGCCAAGCCGTGGATCCAAACATCTTCTTTAGCGTTGGTCTTGGGCTCAAAGACGTCTTCACCGAATTCTTCTTGGACGAAGCCTTGGACAAGAACGATGCGGGGCGACTGCAAGTCGCTGGCTTCGTGATCGGCATGTTGGCGATGGTAGGCATCATTACTAAGAACGGCGGCATTCGCGGACTGATGAACATTTTGGCCAAGTGGGCCAAGAACGCTCGCTCGACACAGATCGCCACCTACTTCATGGGTCTGGCCGTTTTCTTTGACGATTACGCCAATACTATTTTGGTGGGCAGCACCATGCGTCCGCTCACGGATCGCTACCGCATTGCTCGCGAGAAGCTTGCCTACATCGTCGATAGCACTGCAGCTCCCGTCGCAGGCCTGTCGATCTTCAGCACCTGGATCGCATTCGAGGTGTCGACTTTCAGCGCACAACTCCCCGCGGCGGGTATGAGCCCGGACGATGGTTACTCAGTTTTCATCGCCACGCTCCCCTATCGCTTCTACTGCATACTGACACTTGTCTTGGTGTTCCTGGTCACCTTCACTGGATTAGACTTCGGTCCAATGCTGGGAGCCGAGCGACGAGCTCGCAAGACGGGTAAGCTCGTGCGCGATGGAGGGAATCCAATGGTCAGTGACATCGTCACCGCCATGAGTCCCGCAGAAGGCATCACCTTCCGCGCCTGGCGTGCTCTGGTGCCTCTTGCCGTTTTCATCCTGGTCACTTGCTACACAATTCTCGATACCGGTGGCGCCTTTGCTGCGGACGCCCCATCGCTATTCAGCATCTCGGGGCTTTCACAAGTTCTTGGGGATGGAGACAGTTACGGAGCCCTGCTCAACGGTTCAAGCCTTGGCCTGCTCGTCGCAGTGATTGCTTCGCTCAGCGCTGGCCTACGTTTGGAAATCTTGGACGCGGCATGGAAAACCCTGTCATCCATGGCTATCGCTCTTGGCATCCTCTACTTGGCATGGATGATCGGCGCAGTCTGCGGAAAGTTAGGCACGGCCGAGTACCTCACAGTTCTCCTGGGAGACATTCAGTTTCCGCTCTTCTTGCCCGTAGTCTTGTTTCTGCTCTCGGGTTGCATCGCTTTTGCAACGGGATCTTCATGGTCGACCATGAGTATTCTCTTACCACTCGTCATTGGGCTCTCTTTCAGCCTCGGTGAGCGCATTGAGATCGGTGGATACGGACTGATGATTCTCTCGATCGGTGCCGTCTTGGAAGGCTCGATATTCGGTGATCATTGCTCGCCGATTTCAGACACCACGGTGCTCTCCTCCGTGGCTTCCGCCTGTGACCATATCGACCATGTGCGGACACAGATGCCCTATGCTGTCTTCACCATGGTCTGTGCAATTTCCATCGGGTACTTGCCCGCGGCCGCTTTCGGCCTCCATCCGGCCTGGAGCATTGCAGGGGGCTCACTCCTGCTCTACTTCGGCTTACGTGTGCTGGGCAAACGTGCCGATGATGACTTGGACGCCACGTCCGTTCCAAGCGAGTGACAAAAGCCACAACCCTTACCTCCAAGCTCAAGAGCCGCCTAATTCTGGGCGTCGTCTTCGGAGTCTTGGTCTATCTGTGCTTCGCCCTATTCGCGGATGGGCCGAAAATCTGGGAAGCCTTGCGCGATTTCCCCCTGCGTTGGGTGGCAGCGGCTTGCGGGCTTTCACTGCTCAACTACACGGTGCGATTTGCACGTTGGGAACGCTACCGAGCCATCCTTGGCATTCGCATGGCGCGCGTCACATCCTTCCGTATCTACTTGGCTGGACTCGCCTTCACCGTAACGCCGGGCAAGGCGGGAGAAGCCTTTCGCGCCGTCTTGATTCAAAAGGAAGACGGGACGCCAATCGCACGCAGCGCGCCGATGGTGATGGCGGAGCGCTTTACGGATCTCTTTGGATGTTTGACGCTCGTCGCCATCGGCGGCTTAGCTAGCGAACCGGACTACGTTTGGGTCTTCTGGGCAGTGCTAGCCCTGTGCGTATTCTTGCTCGTGCTGGTCAGCTCCAAGGTCGTTGGCGAGTTCATCGTCAAATGCGTGGCAAAGTTACCGCTCATCGGCGAACTCGCAGAACACGTCGGTCACGCTTTGGACTCAAGTCGCGTGCTCTTGAGTCCCAAGGAATTGCTCATGCCGACGGCCGTGGCCACACTCGGATGGGGATGTGAGTGCTATGGGTTCTACCTGATCTCTGATGCGCTGGTTCCCGGCGGCGTCACCCTACTCTTCGCCGTCTATACCTTTGCACTCTCCGCCATTGTCGGAGCCGTGCTAATCATCTTCCCCGGTGGCCTGGGAGTTACCGAAGCCTCGATGGGCGGCTTGCTCGGAGCTCGCTATCAAGCCTTTGGTTTGGCCAAGGATGTAGCCGCAGCCAAGGCGCTATCAGCAACCTTCCTGATTCGACTCTGCACCCTATGGTTTGCCGTCGCGCTCGGTGGATGCGCATTAGCGCTCCACACGCGAATCACGCGCCGTCAATCGTAGACGGGTACGCCAGGGGTGCGCTGCGCAAAGCGCATGTAGGTGTTTGCGATCGCGTGAAAGGGCTTGGTCGGAAAGTCCTCGCCCTTGAAGGATTGGATCCACTGGCGCGTTTCTTTCAAACGACCGAAGATGTGATCGGTGATTTCAGCAGCGGGCAACCCACCGATGAGCATCGGGCTGACGTAGTTCAGGTGGTACGCTGGCTCAATGGACGTCATTTCGTTCCAATCATTGAAGGTCGCGATCTGAATCCAATCCGCACCTGACTCAAAAGCGGCCTCCACCGTGGACGCATAGAAGACTCCATCAAAGTCGTCGGTCACTCGCACACATAGAGGATTGCCGTCCTCGCCAGTGAGATTGGCCACGCCCCAGCCCCCAACTCCAGTGTCGTCAAAGCCCGGCCAAACGGTCTGAATGGCTACGCGCTCCTTCGGCCCTTGTGCTTGCCAATCCATAACTCCGCTCGCCAGGTCTCCTGCATGCTGAACCAAGCTCGACAGTTGCGCAGAGGGCATGGTTGGCCTGTCCAATTGCGCGTCCACGTAGTTGCGATAGCGCAGGTAATCCCTGGAAACCAACTGCCAACGAGTAAGGCCTTGGAGCGCCGAGTTACCGGCAGGCGGCGAGTCCCCTACTAGGAATAAGTCTTCGCCGGTCTGTTGCTTCACGAATTGATGAATGAAGGTCCAATCGCTTTCTAACAAGCACTGATTGCCCGCCCCGTTGCAAAGCTTGTTGCGGAACAAGAAGACCACCAAGCGCCCGTCGTGGCGCAAGCTAGCACGCCGGCCCCTCATCTGATTGGCGAGATGAACCAAGTCGCCTGCGATACCGAGCACCTTGTCCGTCTTTGTTGGCTCGCCCGCAACCCAACCCAGCATGTGCACTTTGGGTTCGTACATCACGGCCAGCTTGAAATCGCTCCCGGGCTCCTCGACCACGTCCAAGAGCGCCTCCCAAGTTTCGTAATTGATCGCCTCTCGCCCTTGCTGGGCAACCTGGCTAGCGAGCCGATACCCTTGATAGTCGTAGATGAAGTGATCGATACCTGCGTTTTCCGCTAGCGCAATGTGGTAGCGAATGACGTCCTTGTCGCGTGAATCATAGGAACCGATGAGCGGTAAATCTTGGCCGCTATTCAGCGTACTGATGGCCAAGTCACGACGCCCATTCGGTCGCAAGCAAGACGGATTGGTCGCGCAATCGGGGTTGTGAAAGAAGCCGCTGAAATCGCTGTTGCAGGCCGGTGGAGTCATCCAACACCAATTGCGCCATATTTCCTGGGGAGTGTCCGGTGAAGTCCCTGCGAGTGGAAACTTCGGTGAGCGATAGCGTCCAACGTAGTTAGCCCCCACACGCCGTATTGGATTGCCATCAATTGAATGGCGCTCGCCGAGTTGCACGAAATCCGCAGCCAAGACACCGCCGCCACCCTTATAAATTTCAATCCGCAGTGCCCGATCCGACTCGTGCAGACGTGAAACCACTTCTGTTTCTAAATAATTCCACGCTCCAATTTCAGAAGCAGCGGGACTCCAATGAGCATGCGCCAATAGGCGCGGCTCTCCTCGTCCCACACTGAAAATACGCAGATCTACGCTAGGCGCATGAGCACCATCGTAGATCTCTGTACGAGGATCGAACCTCAACCAAACACCCGCCTCCATTTCACTACCCCTGGGTAGCGCCGATTCAGCAGAACTGAACAAGGGTATGGTCTGAGTTAGAAGGGATCCTGGAGCCGCGCCAAACTGCGCAAAACCACGACCGTAGTAGCCATCACTTTGATGGTTCGTGGGACCACTAAGAAATTCACCCTGCATCTCCCACGGTGAATTCTCTGGATCCCAATTCTCAAAATCACCCTCGGGCACCGGTAGTGAAACGGGCCGCTCTGCCCGCTTCAATGCGGTTGTATGTACCGGGACCCAGCTAGGTCTTCCGACCAGGTTTGGGCTTAACGATAGGACAACGCCAACCGTGGCTAATAACAGTAATCTCCTCTCCAAAACTCCTCCGAAGGTTCGACCCTTCGCACTCACCTTATTGCAACTTCCTATTTTTAGCTACCCCGGATTTGATCCCCTCTCCCAAAAGGACAAAAGGCCATGCAGGCACAGAGGGTGGCGAAAAGCGCAAACCAAGCGTCGAGGCGATAGGGATTTTCAGAACCAGAATCAGAGACTGTAGGAGAGGTCGCTTGGGGTTCTTGAAAAGAACCCGAACCCACTTCTAGGCGTTCGCGCAGAGGCACGACTCCTGCCGGCGGGAGGAGCGCTGAATCAAAGATCGCGCTCCATTGACTTGCAAAAGCAGCGTCGTCGCCTCGCAATTCAAGGATCTTGGCGAATGCCAAATCGATCTGCCCCGGAGTGATACGCAGGTAGGCGGATAGGGTCGAATCGGATGAATTTGCTGAATCGGTATCTACCCACATACTCCAGCCATCACCATCAATCTCCGCCCGCGAAGGTGAAGCCTCCTCCGTCACAGTGATCCGTAATTGAGCCTCGAGATCACTCACATCCAAACGCAAGCCGCGCTCTTCAGCCCAAATTCTTGCAAGCTCCTGAAGCTGGCTAGGAGTCCGCGGGTCAAGATTCAGGCTGCGCTGCTTGGCTCGCTTGCCCTCCGAGAGTTGGGCACCATCCCACTCAAGGTAGGAGTCGCCGCGTACCCCAACAGCGCCAAAAACCGCCTCGCCCCCGCTGGCAAAGTAACCCACATCATCCCGATCCCCTTCGGGAAGACCGTCAGTGATCCAGTTCAGGCGAACCGATTGTGCTGTGCTTGGCGGTGCGAGTTCTGGCGAATGGCTGCTGGGCCTCCTAGCCCACTCCTTCGGCGGTTCGCTGGCACGCACATCCCGAAGGCCTGCGGTGCGCCAAACCCTGTCCTCTAGAAGGGCATCATTGCCGTCCAGCCAGTCGAGCGCAGCGGCCAAGGCAATGGCGTATCGGGAACGACCGCCAACTCCATCCCACGGCAGGAACATCGAGGGGCTTCTGTCGACTTCAAAATACCAGAGACGCTTGCTTGGACTCGTTTCAAAGCGTGGCCCGGCAACCGCAATTCCGCTAGCAAAGATCGCGGCAAGCAAGAACCACACACGAAGAGGTAGGCGTTTGGCTGCATCGCCTTGGGGCCGCTCATGATCCGTAAGGATAGCTTTCCACAATTCCATCGTGCCAGTCGCCGACTCTACAGGTGAACTCTTGCGACGTAAGAAAAGCACGAGAAGAACTCCGAGACCCCACACGAGAAAGCCTGCGGGCCGCGACCAGAGCAAGTCATTGAATAGGGCAATCATTCGATCAGCGCGCGAATAAGAGGCTCACAATCGGTTCGAAATCTTCGTCGGTCGAACGGCAGACGTAGCCGATGCGATGCCTCGAAGCCATCGTCCGCCACAACTCCAAGCGCTCCTCGACCGCGGCGCGATATTGCGACCTTTTGGCTTCGGTCAACTCAAGGGCTAACACCTCTTGGTTCTCCGCGTCCCACAACTTGATCGCGCCAAGCGGAGGATCCAATTCGTCGGGAGCGCACAAGTGCAACAACGAAATGTCACGTGAGGCACGCCGCAGAGAAAGCACTAAGCTAGCTGGGGTATCGCACAAGTCCCCGATACAGAACACACGACTCGCTTCTCGGAACCAATGACCATGATTCAAGAGGCTTGCCAAACCTGAGCTTCCCGCAGCCTCCTGCTCCTCCAAGAATTCCAACAACGCCGCCTGTCCATCACGGGCACCGGCTTCAAAAACTCGAGGGCGATCCTCTGCCCCTGGAGAAAGCAGCAACTTGACCCGCGCGCCGAACCGTGCGCCCAGAGCGCACAATGCAGCCGAGCATTCCGCTGCACGCTGCAGTTTTCCCGGTGGACCGACACCCATCGAAGCGCTGCTGTCCAAACACACAACCCAATTTTCGCCGGCCTCGCGACGAGTCACTTTCACGAAGGGTTGGTCCAATCGGGCCAGAAGGTTCCAATCGAGTTGGCGTAAGTCTTCACCCGCCCGATAAGGGCGATAGCCAGCGAAATCGGTACCCATTCCGATCTTGGCAGCAGACCCCGCACCTTCAGGGCTTTGGCGCCCGTGGGCCAAATGCAGTTCGAGAGCCGCCAAGCGCGCGCCAAAGTCCGAAGCGAATCGGACCTTTGCTGCGGGCAAGGTACGGGCAGCGCCTGACATCTACTGCGCCCTCAATCCACGCGGCGGACAGCGACCATCGTCATATCGTCTTCGCAATTGTCGGCACAGAAATCGAGCACTTGCTTGATCAGCAATTCGGCCAAGGGCTTGGCGTCAGAAGTCTTCTTAACTCCTTCCATCAGCAAGCCTTCGAGACCCTCCTCGCCCAAGAGGTCGTCGGGAGCTGAAAGTTTGCGAGCTTCCGTAATACCGTCTGTGAAAACAAGCAACACATCCCCCGTCTCCATGCGGAACTTCGTGCTCTCATCGAACACAAAGTCATCCATCATTCCGAGCGCTGGTCCATGGGCATCGAGCTTGGTGATTTTGCCGGTCTTCGCGCTATAAACGCTTGGCGGCGTGTGTCCGGCGTTGACGACTTCGATGTCCCCGTTCTCTGAAAGGAGCGCAACGAACAACGTCACAAAGTTTCCAACCTCGATTCGATCGGCGATATCTTCGTTGACTATACCAACGGCTTCACGCAAATCTGAAACGACGCGAACCGTCGAACGCAGGCTCGCCTGAGCCTGCGACGTGATTAGCGCGGAGGCGGGCCCGTGCCCTGTCACGTCGCCGACAACCACGCCATAACGCCCGTCTCGAGTCTTGAAAAAATCGTAGAAGTCGCCGCTCGTGCGTTCAGCCGCTCGATACCAACCGAACACATCGTATCCGGAAAAGTCACTTGGAACCTGGGGCATCAAGTTGTCCTGAACAATGCTGGCGTTCTCCAACGAGGCTTCCAGGCGAGCGCGCTCCAAGGCATCCAAGTGAGCAACCATCGTCTTCAGCGCGGAAACAATCTGAGTTGAGAGTCGCGCGAAGTAGGCCAACTCACTCGCTCCGAATTCTCGAGTGGCCGCTTTGGAGTCCACATAAAGAACGCCGCGAAAAGAATTAGCGTCAGCACCAGTATCAAAGGGTACGCACATCAGTGAGCGCAACTTAAGGTCGAAGATGCTGGCGCCGAGATCACCCGCTTCGGCGCTTGAAATATCCTTCAGGGGTAGGCGCGTTTCGAGCACCTTCTTGACCACGCTAGTCGAATAACGCAAATCTCCGGTTAGGGGTTCGGAGCCGCGTTGGCGTGCTATGCGAACCTCACAGTTTCCGCCTCCGGAATCCAAAATCAGCATGCCACGGTCAGACTCGGTACGCCGAATCGAAGCGTCGACAATGTAGGTTAGAAGATCATCCAGATCTTCGTGGCCCGACAGGCGCACCACCCGCTCGGCAATCGACGCATACTCCTCTAACAGGCTGTCCGTTCGCCGCTGGTCCTCCATTGCATCCCCAGTGAGGAACTGAGTCGCGTCCTGGTCATTGCTAGGCGTGGGGGCCAGCTTCTGCTTCCCACCAGCCAATTCGGGGGCTTTCGCCTTCTTCTTCCAAAACACCATGGGGGAAGTCTAAGTGACTAACGGCGCCTGTCCGCCAAAAATCCTTGCCTCTGGCCTCTCCATCGGGACAATCTACGCTCCTTCGCTGGCCCAAGCCAGCCACCAGATAGAACCGGAGCCGCAAAGAATGCACATAACTGTAGAACCGCGTGAGACGTACGCCATCCTGTACCTGGCTGGCGAATTTGACACCTACTATGTTCCTGCACTCCAGGCCGAGATCGATAGTCTCCTGCAAGCCAAGGTTTGCAACGCTGTTTTGAATCTGCGCTTGGTCAAGTTCATCAACTCGACCGCTCTCGGTGCGATCATCAAGGCTTCCAAGCAATTGGGAGACGCTGGCGGTCGCCTGGTCATCGCTCACCCCTCCAAATTCTGTCGCGACATCCTCGGCAAGGTCGGCCTCGACCGCGTCGTTCCGATATTTGATACGGACGAGGAGGCCGCTTCCAACCTGGGGGTCGAGGCCTCGAAGAGCACTAACGGAGAGGAGGTCTTCACAGAGGATCAATCCTCGGTGATCTTTAGCCCGGTCGACAGTGACCGAGTGAAGCACTTCATCGCCGAGAGCAGTTCTCCTGTAAACCCGGTTCACGGCCATACTTTCGGGAATCACTGGAGTGGCATCGGCCGCATGTCTGGGCTCGATAACGAAAGCGTGCGCTTCACATGGAGTGGTGGCAAGACCAACCTTGAGCCCTTCTCCATGGCGCAACTACTCGCCCTTGGAACCGACTGGCGCGTCAAATTTCGTCTGCCCCTTTTGAAGAAAGGCTACTGCGAAGCCATCGCAACGATCAGCGAAGTCGAAGAACGCGCCGACGGAATCAAAGTCCAGGCGACTTTCAAGGAAATCGATAAGGAAACAAGCGAGTCGGTACGCCAGTACGCTGCGGACATGTCCTATCTAAAAGACGAGCTCCGCAAAGCAACCGATAGTTAGTCCGCTTTCTTCGCTGACTCTGCAAGCTTCTCGCGGGCTTCGAACAGGATCTGTTCGAAGCCCGCGGCTACAACTGCCCAATCCAAGCGTTCCTCTGCGATTTCCCGGGCACGGTATCCCCAACGCTTGCGCGCCTCCGGTGCCCCCGATGCGCGCGAGATAGCCTTAGCCCATGCGTCAACCGACCCTGGTTCTACAAATAAGCCAGAGCCGTCCTCTTCCAAGAGTTCTTCAAAGCGCGGTAACTTCGCCACCAAGATCGGCAGCCCGCAGGCAAGCCCACGCGGAATTTGTAGTCCTCGTACTCGTTCATCCAGAGCCGGAACGGCCAGCAAAGTCGCGCTCCCCATCAGACCTGGCAACTCTTCAATGCGTGACTGAGGAAGCCAATACACGGCTGACCCGACACCTAAGCGATCCACAAGCGCGCGCAAGGCGAGTCGCTCGCGAGTCTTGCCGCCGCCTGCTAGAACCAGCGACCAATCGCGTCCTTGGCCCACCGTTTGTGCGAAGGCCTTGATCAAGACCTCCAAGCCTCGGTCCTTCGAAATCCGTCCGGCGTAGAGCAACAAGCGCCCTGTGATGTTGTGGCGCCTGACCACGTTCGAAGCAAGACCCGGCCGAAACAAGCCCAGATCTACCCCTGCGGGCAAGAGTTTCAAACTCTCCTTCGTAAAGCCTTCTTCAAGAGCTTGAGTTCGGGCCAAGGGATCTAGCACCACGACCCTTTGCGCCACGCGGCGAACAAACAGGCCCCAAAGATGTTCTCCGCACCAGCGAAGAAAGCGGTCAAAGCGACTGCCCATAATGGCGGCGGCCGATTCGACAAGAACCAAGGGGACGTTCAGCTTCCGAGCAGCCCGCGCGCCGAGGAAGGCGGCAGGCGAAAGGGCGTCATAAGCGATGATGACGTCCGGCTTGAAGCCAACTACGCCAGGGCTCTCCGGTTTCTGTGTACCGTCGGGCAGGAGATCCGGGCCCGAACGCGGAATGACGCCCGAAGGCGCGCCAAAACCGCGAACATTGTGGCCCCTACCCAGCAATTCCCGCGCCAAGTGAGGCGCATATTCCCCTCCCATGACCGCCAGGTCGAAGGGGTTAAGCAGGATTGCGATTCGGAGAGATGATTCCACGTTGGGTGGAGAGTAGGAACTCTCTTCCAGGGCTCAAGTGTCGTTTCCATACATTCTGAAATCGCAGCTCAAGAGTGTAACTCTGAAACCGAGAACAGAGCAGACATCACCAAGGAACCAAGCCCTCCAAGATCTGTATGACCCCTCCCCTATTCGACGTTGACGGCCTCCCCGCCCCGCTACCCGGAACCTCCAGCCCCCAAGCTGCCCTTTTTGTGGATCGCTGGGGAACCTTGCTAGAACTCCCAACCAAAAACAACTCAGCTGCCTTCAAGGACATTCAATTCACCGAAGGTGCTTTGGACGCACTTTTCCGCGCAACGCAAGCTGGCTGGACCTTGTATCTCGTCGGCAATGAAGACTTGGTATCCACCGGAAAAGTCAGTGACAAGGCCTGGATAAAGTTTGAGGCGGAATTGCTTTCCACCATGCAAGCCAAGGGTGTCCGAGTTGCGCACAGCTATGCCTGCCTCGATCACCCGGAAAAGGGCAAAGGCGCGCACCAGCGCGATTCAGTGTTCTTGCTACCCAACACAGGACCCATGTACCACGCCCGCCAGCACGATGGGATCCACTTGCCCACCAGCTGGGTCATTGGCGATTCGACCCTCGAACTCGCCTCTGGTTGGCGCGCAGGCTGCCGAACGGCTTCGGTCAAGAGCGGCCTCGCGGCAGCTGATGGAGAGGTCGAAATTGACGTGGAATTCCAAGGCGAGAACCTCGCCGCGGTGCTCGACGAGATTATGCAGCTCGCGGCAGCCGCGAATAACTAACGCGGCAACTATCGTCGAAGGTCACGGAAGAGCGTTCGCACAAACCCAACATGGTAGCGCATGCTCCCGTCGGCCTCGACGACAAGCGATCCGCCCGGAAAGATGCGCATGTCGAGCTGGCTATTGAAAAACCACACGGGCTCCGTTGCGTTCGCCGCCAGACTGATTCGTCGCCGGCCTTCGATCATGGAATCGATGACGAGATCACTGCTACGCTGCAGTGCGTAGTTGGTTGACCACATGATCTTCTCACCCGGAAGTCCGCGCCAGTACTCCGCCTGATGGCCCTTTGGGACATCTTCAGCAAAGCCGAAGTCAGAGTCCTTCGTCGATATTCGACGGGAATTGTCCCGGCGAACCTTCGGAAGATATTCGCTCGGAACGGCTTCTGTAGCTATCTCTGGGGCTGGCGTATCTTCTTCCGGCAAAGCCTCTACGTCGATTTTGGGTTCATCGAAGGGCCAATCCCACTCTTTCCAAGGGGCCTGCGATAGCGGGGACAAACTCTCAGGCTTCGCGGGGTGATTGAGGTGCTCTTCAATTTCCTCGACGTCTAATTCGGCCGACTCCGAGGGCGGGCCTGTCCACGGCCAATCCCAGCGCTCCCACGCTTCGACCTCGGCTTCTTGTCCTTCCAAGCTCCAACGGGAAGCGTCCCAGCTTTCAGTCGAAATAGAGGTCATGTCCGGGATTCCGTTAATCGGCCCAGCTCCCCAAGGCCACTCACTCTCATTCCAGCTCCGTGCTTGCGGTGTACTGCGCCGATCGGGTGCTGTTGGCGCCGGACCTGTACCCTGCAACCTCCGGCTATGCCCCTGCGCAATCATCGTCGGAGACGCCACGTGTTGAAGTGCACCAATCCACGCCGCGCTCGCCGTTCCACCCGCATGGTTGACGAGCTCCGTACCGCCTCCCGGGAGTCCTCGCAGGGAAACAGCGCCGACACCTAAGTTGACTCGCCAAGCCCCAGGCAATTCCAAGCGGGCGCTACTCGATCGCAATAGAATCTCTGCACGGTACAGCGCACCGAAGTTCAATCGTAGCTCGCCGTCCGTGGTCACCGCCTGCCAAGAAACCGAGGTTGGGCCCCAGAGTTCCAAAGTCCCCAATCCGACCACCTGCAACTGTGCGCTAGCGCCGGGGGCCAATTCGAGGTGGCCGGGGCCATAGATCTGCGTCCCGCCAGTCCGTCGATCGATGGGTACGATGCCCGAATCATCCACCAGAATTCCACGTCCCGTTAGGAGATCGAGGATAGCTGAATCCATGGCTACGGAGGCACAAGGGGCCTTGGGAGCAATAATAAGCAGACTAGTGGCCACTAGGGCCGATTGAAAAGCGGTCTTGAAAAGCATAAGCGCTGGCACCAATTGAGGGGGTAATCCCTCTATCGACGTCCGGCAGGCTCCGACCTCAAGGAAAGCGATGGACTCCCTTCCCTATCTATCCGTCGTATTTCGGCGCTGCAAGAGCTGCGCTACTAACAGCTAGGCCAAACACCGGCGGAGCAGTACAGCACGCAACGAATCCCGTTCGCTCGGTTCGAGCAGGGCCTCACCACTCTCAGATGGATTCAGGGCCTGGATATGCCCTTTTTGGATCTGCACTCCAAGGGCATTGAGCAAGCCCAAGCCACGGCCTTCGATCAGTCCGAGTGTATGACCCAATCGAATGTTCGATAGGTGTGCCAGTGCCGAATCTGTTGCCATCGAGCGGGCGGTGCGCAGCACTCCGAGAGACTTGGAGACGCGATCAGAGAGTGCAGCGCGTTGGTCGTCAAGTAGCGCTCGACGCACTTTGCGCTCGAACTCAGCGATAACCGGCACCAAAGCCTGCAAGTCTTCGACCAGGCTCGCCTCGTCCCGACCGAGGGTGACTTGGTTGCTGATCTGAAAGAAGTCCCCTGCCGCTCGACTGCCTTCGCCGTACAAACCGCGCACGGCCAAACCGGTGCGCTGCGCAGCAGTAAAGACCTTTTCCAGTTCCGTACGCACGAGACTCAACGCGGGAAGATGCAGCATGACAGAAGCGCGCAATCCCGTGCCAACATTCGTCGGGCAGCCTGTCAGGTAGCCGAGTTTCTTTGAAACAGCGAAAGGCAAACGCTGTTCCAAAAAACGGTCGAGTTTGAGTGCAGCAGAGTGTGCTCCTTCTAGATCGAAGCCTGCGGTAATCGACTGAATCCGCAAGTGATCCTCTTCGTTCACCATCACCGAGATGCTCTCGGAATCCCCGAATGCAATGGCACGGCCAGGGGGCACCGTTTTACCCGGGTTGGCCGGCGACAGATCACGGCTGATCAAGTGCCTCTCGCGCAGCACCAGGCGCAAGATCAGGCTGGTGTCCTCCATCGAGACCCAACGCGTGTGGCCATCCAGAGCAGCCTCAGATAAAACCGGACGGACAGTCCCCGCAAGTTCCTGTGCTTGCTCGCCTGAAAGCCGAGCGGCAAACGGGAAGCTACTTAGGTTACGCGCCAACCGAATCCGACAGGAAACGACAACGTCATCCGCTTTCGCGCTAGTCGTCAACCATGAGCTGACTTCGCTGGCAAAGCTGCGGGGATCGATCGGAGTGGAATCCAATGGGCCAATTTTGGGGTGAGGGGGAGAGAGTCCTATCTCATAGCCTAGCAGCGAAATCCCGGAAGTCTCAGGCTCAAAAATACCTATCAAGCAGGAAAAACTCGCGTAGCAGTCCACGGCGAATCTCTTTTTGCTCACATGCGGTAGATTGCCTTTCTGGTCTAGGCCCTGAAACCTGCTGGATTCAGCAAGCAATCAAGGTTCAGAGCAGATGCGGACGATGCCATGAGGGAGGGGAATACCTCTTGCCACGGGCTACTCGGCCCTCAGGCCCCCCAAGACCCATCCTTGCAGAAACTTTCAACGCCTGCCATTCTGAGACCCCGTGCCGACTTTCGAACCCGCCACCATCGTCCTGATCACGATTGCAGTCAGCTTGCTGCTTTTCGTCACGGAATCGGTCCGTTACGACCTCATCGCTGTTGGCGTGGCGGTTGCCTTGGCGGCCACGGGGGTACTTAGCCCGAAAGAGGCTTTCGCAGGGTTCTCATCACCTGCTGTGATGCTCATCGCATCGATGTACGTCTTTGGCGCCGCGCTCACACGCTGGGGCGTGGCAGAAGCCCTGGGTGCGCGCATCCTAGTCGGCGGGCCCAATATGACGGAGCTGTCCCTGATCATTAGGGTCATCGTTCTCTCTGCTCTCCTGTCTGGCCTGCTTTCCAACGCCGGCGTGGTCGCCATTTTGATTCCGGTATTGAGTGGAGTCGGGAGGCGTAAAGGCATCCCCGCTTCCAAGCTCTTGATGCCTCTGGCCTTCGGCAGTTTGATGGGCGGGCTCTTGTCGGTCATCGCGACCTCCAAGAACTTGGCAATCAATGGACTGATTGTGGACTCCGGACACACGCCCCTCGGGCTCTTCGAGTTCACGCCCTACGGACTCGTCATGCTCGCTGTAGGAGTCTTGTATTTCGTCTTCCCTGGCCGGCAGTTACTACCGTCAAAACGGATCGACTCAAGCCTCACCGATCACTACCAGGTGCGTCGCTTTGTGACGGAAGTATTGATCGAGCCGAACAGCACACTGATCAATCGCTCAGTGGCGGACTCCGAGTTCTTTCGCAAATACAGCGTGACAGTGATCGGCATCGTACGCCCTGACTCGACTAGCGTCTTGGCACCCGGTCCCTACAACCGCATTCGCGGGGACGACACGTTGATCTTGCAAGGCGAGCCCGACGACATCATGCGCTTGCGACGCGATCAAGCTCTTCGCGTGGTGGATTCAGCCGCCCTCGAAGACACGCAGATCTTCTCGGATGATGTGCAGTTGCTTGAGGCGGTGGTCCCCGCTAATTCAGACTTGTGTGGCCGCACCATCAAGGGTGCAGAATTCCAAGCGCGCACAGGATTGAACGTCCTGGCCATTTCTAAGCACGGTGCGGTCAATCCAGGACGCATCAATGAAGCTGTGCTCGAGGTTGGCGACACACTCCTAATCCAAGGACACACACGCGACATTGATCGTGTGCGCATCAGCCGTGAGCTGCTAACTCTTGGTGAGTTGGAACCGGAACGCATCGGCCGTGGTGCCATGCTCAGCATAGCTACTTTATTTGTCGTCTTGGTCATCGCCTTCTTCGGATGGATGCCGCTTTCTGTAGTTGCGGTGAGTGGCGCGCTGTTCTTGCTAATCACCAATTGCGTGCCAGGTAAGGACATCTACAACCACATTGACTGGCAAGCGCTCATTCTGATCGGCGGAATGCTCTCCTTGGGTCATGCCTTCCAAGTCAGTCGACTCGACTCGGACATCACTGATAAGCTACAAGAGTTGCACGGATTCTTCGGATCACCGCGCATGATGATCGCGCTATTGATGCTCGTTACCATCGTGCTCACGCAGGTCACAACACACATCGCAGCGGCAGCAATCATGACGCCGGTTGCGCTTGCTTTCGCCGAGCGCATGGGAGTCCACGATAGGGCTTTCATCATGGCTGTATTGACCGGCTCAAGCCTCGCCTACATGTCACCCGTTGCCCACCAAGCCAATGCGATGGTGGTTGGGCCCGGCGACTACAAGTACCGTCACTTCTTGCGCGTTGGCACACCCTTGGTCATCTTGCAGTTTGCGGTCGCGATCTACTTGATCCCGTTGATGTTCCCGCTCTAGTGAAGTTTCTTGGCGCTATCCTCATGAGCCTTGGAGTGCTCGCGCCAAGAGCCCAAGAAACGGAACCAAGAGCGAGCGGCTGGAATGGCCTGCCGGCCTTCGTTTGGCGCGCAGAAAATCCCGGTAAGCCGCTTTCCGCAAAGCTCACGGAAGCCTTCGGCGGCGTGAACATCGAAGGTACCGCCGAAGATGATTGGGCCTGCAAGCAGGGTCTGGATTTCTATGTCGGCCACGCGCCTGGCCGTAATGCACTGCACATCGATACGGATCGAGATTGGTACAAAGCGCTCTGGGAATTGTATTGGGAAGAGCGCGATCCCGAAAAGCTCGTGCGCATTCCATGCTTGAGCGAGGAAGCCACCACTTTTAAGCTCTTCAAACAACTGGACGCATCCTTCGGCGCACGCAGTGGCAACTATGGCCTAGCCGTTTCCCTCGGCGATGAAGTCAGCCTCACTCCCTATGGCGCTCCTCTTGACTTGTGCCAGTCTGCGTCCTGCGTCAAATCATTTGAGTTCTTCCTGAACCGTAGCGAGACCTGGAGTTTTCTGGCCTCCACCGAGAGTTCCGGAGTCCCCTACCCGGACACGGACCAGACAAGGCTCGCTTGGATCGCAGGCGACCCTGTGCACGTCCCCGCTTGGCTTGCGCGACGCGCCTTTCATCACCAAGCCATGATCGACGTGCTTGCGAAGCTCGCCCAACGCAGCAGGAAGATTGAGCCCAAAGCCCCCATTGCGCTGTTTGGACAAAGTGGACGTACCGCTTTCGGCGACATTGGCGTAGAAGATCTATTAACTCTTGCCGACGTCATCGAGGTCTACCGCATCCTCGACTCCCGCGAGTTGCTCTACACGCTGCGAGGCGAGGACCAGCGCTCCTTGCTGACGCTCTTCCCTGAAGAGCAAGCACCCGCAGGGGCCACGTGGATCGCATGGGAACACTGGATGCGTGGTGGTGACGCCTTCGTTCTGTGGTCCGATCGAGAGCTGGAGGCTGACGCCAACTACTTCAAGAGCATGCGCGAAACCCTGGCCTGTTTGCGCACCCTCAAGCAGCAATGGCCGGAATGGCGTCCACGCCCCGCGGGAGTTGCGGTACTACACGACCCAAACTCGCTGGCCCTCTCATGGCTGCGCGACGCATTGAACGATGGCCCGACATGGATGCGACGTTACGCCAGCTATCAGAATGAGCATGGGACCCGCGAAGTGTTACTTCAAGGCATCCTGCGCTTGTTGGAAGATTCCGGCTTCATGCCTGGCGCCGTGCTGCTTGATCACGTGGATGCAAACACGGTCAGCAGCTTCCCTATTCTGATCGCGAGTCAAGTACTCATCGTTAGCGACAAGCATCGTGCAGGGCTCAGCAGCTTCATCAAGGCAGGCGGCCAGCTGATCATCAATGGCGACTTTGACACTTTTGATGTGAACGGAGTAGCGAGAGAAACGGAGCCGCTTGTCGATCACGATGCTTTCCAGCTCGATGGCAAGCGCTACCTTTCTGAAAGATGGTCTGCGCGGGCACCGCAAGCGTACGCCAACATCAAACGCGCGGAGCTCACAGAGTTGTGCCAGAGCGCACGAAGTAAAGGGCCATCTTGGACTGTGCACAGTGAAGACTTTGGCGGGCCTTGGCTTCGGTACATGCAACCAGGTACTGCCACAGATGAGTGGCTCTGCGTCGCTATCCCCAATGCTTCATTGGAGAGTGAAAGAGCTGATCTCCGAAAGCTAGAAGTCCGAGTGGATGGCTATGGCGAATATGAACTCAAATGGGTTCAGCCAAACTCTGCAGGAACCTCCAAGAGCAGAGTCGTGAGTTTGGGCGCAGGCGAGGCGATCGTGTTCAGCCTAAAAAAGCCTTAGATCGAGAGTCGAGGGTGACCCCCTAGCCATATCGAGCCGCTTAAAGATTAGCCCAATCTTCTTGACGCCTCTACTTCAGCCCAAGCGCCCGCATGAAATTCGCCCAGCGATCCCGCAGCATGCCTTGCAGCAGCGCCTTCTGGTTACGTTCATTGGTCAACTCGCCGCGTAGCAAGTCGAGGGAACGCTGCTTCTCTCCGAGGGTCACGTTGAGCACGTGCATCGCCTGCACCAATCCCTCGCGTTCAAGCGCGGCCCGCACGCCATCGGCGGTTAGTTCCTCGACGACTTGCTCAAAGTGATCTCCTCGATTGCGAGCCTCCTCAGACCGACACTTCTCGTCCTTTAGAGCGATCTCTAAGTGAACACCGCGTTCTTCTAGGCCCGCAGCGCGTCCTTCTAATTGCGCACAGCGTTCTTCTAAGTTCGCACAGCGTTCTTCTAGTTCCGCAGCGCGTCCTTCTAAGTTCGCAGCGTGTTCTACTAGGCGCGCAGCGTGTTCTTCTAAGTGCGTAGCGTGTTCTTCTAAGTGCGTAGCGCGTTCTTCGTGCGCGGTCACTTGGCCGCTCAACTCTTCGGCGCGGTCTTCGAGTAGCTCTTCGTTCGAGACCAGATCCATCGCTCGATTGCGGAGCTCTTGGATGACTTCACCCTGTTCGCGATTGTTGTCCTCGAGAATCAGGAGTGTGGTGCGATGACCCTCTAGATCTAAGTGCAGGTCCGTATTGACCTTCTCCAAACGCTCCCACTCGGGAATCACGACGTCACGGGAAAGGTCGAAATCGCAGAGCTTGCGGATCAAGTCCGAGAAGGGTTCAAAACTCCCGGTGGGCGCGATTGGCTCTCCAAGAAGTTCTAGCTGTGACGGAATCGGCGTGCCGTCATACACCCCGACGACCGCGTGGCGGTAGACCGGTGCGGCATAGTCCGAAGCGTAGAGAACCTTGTTGTAGTAGGCGTAGTACTCGGCGGCCAGGGAACGCAATTGGGGATCGCGGTCCATGTAGAGCTCGAGACACATCAAACCCAGCCAGCGCGAGAGATTGGCGTGGCCGATACTTGCCACGCTTCCGCCCTTGCCTCCGAGGATTTTCTCACTCTGCTCGAGGAGCGGCAAGCCATTCGCTTTGTGCTCCGCCAAGTAGCGGTGCTTCAGCTCCATCTTGCCTTGCAGGAAGTCCTCCAACATGGACTCCGCCTGCGCAACGCCTTCCGTGGCGTAGGGACCGGCGACAACCACCCAACGTTTGGCAACGCGGCGACACTCCTTCAGGAAGTCCACGCGCAGGGGCGCTGGAACGTGCTCGAGGGTGTCGAAAGTCACTACAGCGTCGACGCTGTCCGTAGCGAACGGCAAACAACTGCCGTCGCCAAGCACGAGCTCATCGACTTCGGACTCTTCAACGTCAACAAGATGAACAGAGTCATCCGGCAAGAACTTGCGCAGGAGCGCAGTGCGCCCGCCAACATCAAGAATCACGAGCTTCTCATCGGGCTTGCGCAGCTTGCCAATGATGTCCGCGACCAAGCGGTAGCGCTGATATTGATCGAAGGGTAGAACGAGGGTCGGATCGCTCAAGACGCGGAAACCTCGGAGTCGGTGTTCCCGTCCTTGCCATGATTCACGGTCCACTTCGTCGGCAAGTACAGCATTCCGTGTTGATGATTAAGAGGATCGAGCACCTCAAAGGTCAACGCGTGTTCTTGGTGATCGATTGCCGTGGGCGCCGCCTTGTTGTGATCGTAGAGGAAGGTGGTGATGTAGTACTGCCCTTGTAGGAGCGGCAGGGTCTCGAACTCCATCAAGACCTCTCCGCTTTCACCGGGCTTCATCACATCAATATCGATCGGAGTGTCGCGCCAGTGATGATTGGAACCGTTGATGTAACTTCCGTCGGAACGGTAGATGCCGATGCCGAAGACGGGCTTCTTCACTTCCTCATTGCAGGTGAACTCCATGCGCAACTTGAAGGGTCGGCCCGTGTGGAAGACGTGGCCCTCTTCGCCCTTGTGATCGATCATCGAGACGCGGTGAATCTCCACTTCACCACTGCCCCAGCGCGGATACTCACTGGTTCCGCGATTGACCGTCGAGAGGCGCTCGTTGCCGCGGGCGTGGGCGCGCTTCAAGTATTCATCAGCCACCTTCTCGGCGCTGCCCTGTTCGACGATTTCGCCTTGATCCATCATCACGACTCGCTGACACATGCTCTTGACAGAACCCATGTCATGCGAGACAAAGATGATGGTCTTGCCCTGTTCGCGGAAATCGTTGAGGCGGTTGGTGCACTTGCCCTTGAAGTGCTCGTCGCCTACGGACAAGGCTTCGTCGATGATGAAGATGTCCGGATCGACGCTGGCCGCGACGGAGAACCCAAGGCGTACGTACATGCCCGAACTGTAGGTCTTGACCGGGCGCTCAATGAAGTCGCCGAGCTCGGAGAAGGCGATGATCGATTCCAAGCGCTCGTCGATTTCCTCCGTGGGCATGCCGAGGATCGAACAGTTGAGGTAGATGTTCTCGCGACCGCTGAACTCAGGGTGAAAGCCAGCTCCTAACTCGAGTAGAGATGCAACACGCCCTTGCACCTGCACGCTACCGGTTGTGGGCTTGGAGATGCCAGTGAGGAGCTTGAGCAAGGTACTCTTGCCAGCGCCATTCTGACCGATGATACCGACGGTACTGCCGTGGGGAATGTCCAGATAGACGTTCTTCACGGCCCAGAATTCAGAGTAGCGCTTCTTGCCAGGCAAGATCATGTCCCACAGCCGGTGAATTGGCTTTTGGTACATCTGGTAGGCCTTGCCGAGATTCTCGGCAAAGATGGCGCTGTCAGTATTGGGTTCTTTGGAGCTCATCGAATTCCCGCTAGAGAAGGTCGGGAAAACTATCCCGTTGGGAGTTGAAGAACGTTGCGCCCAATACAAACACCACAACGGCAACACCAGCAAAGGTTCCCAACAAGGCCGGATCAGGCCACGAGTTGTTGAGCAAGACGTTTCGATAGCACTCGATTAGCCAATACATCGGGTTGTATTCGAGCACGAAGTCATATTTGCCACCGTGCTTGGCCGCAGTGATCATCGTGGGTGGATAGAAGATCGGCGTTGAGAACATCCAAACGATGATGAAGACTCCAACCAGGTGGAAGGTGTCACGCAGGATCAGATTGAATGCCGAAAGGAACAGTCCCAAACCGACCGTGAACACGGCCTGCAAAAGCATCAGGAGAGGCAACGCGATGAGGGTAAATCCGAGCGCAAGCGGTTTCGCTTCTGGCACTTCTTCAGGAGGTCCGTCTGCAATTCGCAAGATGCGCATAGCACTGCCATCATTGGGGCAGAGAAGTACGTGCTCAAAGTCGCAATGATTGCACGCAGCGGTTCGGGTGTCCTTAGGGAGTTCGACTCCGCCTGGTAGCTCGTGCGCTTCTTGAACGTTCGACGCAACGACGGCGACTTCCTCGGGACCCTCCGAGACTTCGGCGGGTGTGTGGATGTATCCGAAGTAGAAGACCCCGATCAAAACCACCGGCAACCCGATGGCCATGTTAATGATCGATGAGATAGCTAGATAGACTGGCAGGACCCCCGCTGGAAAGACAACCTTCTGAATCAAGTTAGCATTCTCGACCAGACAATTGGTTGCTCGAGAAAGCGTCTCGGCAAAGGCACCCCAAACCAAGATTCCCGCCAGCATCCAGATCGCAACGTTCGCGACGCCAGCTTTGTCATCGAATCGCGTGCTCAGGATGACTCGAAATACGAAGGTGTAGACAACCAAGTTCAGCAGCGGATAAATCACCGACCAGAAGAACCCCATCGACGATCCCACGTAGCGCGCTTTCAAGTCGCGCCCCACCAGCTCTTTGATCAAGCGCCGGCTCTTATACAGACTGCGTACGAATTCAATCACGGCGTTAGAGGACGAGCTTGCCCATAGCGGACTGAATCAAGCCCACGGCAACCTGCGCGGTCTTGTTGTGAATGTCGAGGATAGGATTGATCTCGGTGACCTCTAGGCTGACAAGCTTACCCGTCTCAGCAACCATTTCCATGAAGAGGTGACACTCACGAAAATTGAGTCCTCCGGGAACCGGCGTGCCAACTCCAGGCGCGACGCTCGGGTCGCTGCCATCCATGTCGAAGGACACGTGAAAGCCAACCGTGTCAGCAGTCACGATTTCAAGCGTTTCAAGCATGACGTCATGCATGCCGCGCTTGTCGATCTCTCGCATGGTGAAGACGCGCAGGCCCGTCTCCTTGACAATATTGCGCTCATTGCGGTCAAGAGATCGCACACCGATGGCAACAGTGTGGGATAAATCAACCATCGGAAAGGTCTCGCCCAAACGCGTCAATTCATCAAGTCCATAGCCCAAGCAAGACGCTAAAGGCATGCCGTGGATGTTACCCGAGGGACTGCTATCCGGTGTGTTCATGTCGCCATGAGCATCGAACCAGATCAGCCCGACTCGTTCATTCCTGCGTGCAAAGTGCGTGCTAACACCTGCGATCGTGCCGCAAGCGATCGAGTGATCGCCGCCGACGACTAAGGGAAACTCGCCACGCCCCAAGCTCTCCAAAACACGGTCGCGCAAGCCTCGGCAAGCAGCCGCGATCTCATCGAGAAAGCGCGCCTGCACATTACTTGGCGTGAGCGACTCAGGTTGGTCGACCGGAATGTTTCCGAGATCCTTGAATCCCATTCCTAGATTACGCATCGCCTTCTCAATCCCGGCGATACGCAAGGCACTGGGTCCCATGTCTACACCTCGACGTCCCCCTCCGAGGTCCATCGGCACGCCAATAAGGCCTACAACTCTGTCGTCCATATTTCCCTCTTCATCGAGCTACGACTCATCATGAATCGCAGTATCCCAAGTTTTAGTTCGGCCATTTTCAATGTGTTCTCTTCCCCAGGGCGCCCAATAGCGCTCCTTGAAGAACGGGGCTGTTCGGCAATAGTCCCTCGCGCCCCATCATGTGATTCACTTCCTGCACGCCACCCCATTCTCCAAGGGCGAAACCGACCCGACGAAAATCTTCAACACGGACATTGAGCGGTGCCAGGGTTATCTCTTCACGCAGAGCATAGAGTCCGTGCATACGAACAATCACAAGTCCTGCCAGCACACTAAGATCAAAGGATCCCTTCCAGAGCGCTGGGCGTAAGAAACGCAAAGCCATATCGTCCTGAGCAGCGATTATGGCTCGCCCTAAGGCAATGTTCAGTAGCAGGTCGTCTTCAGCAGGGAAATAACGCAGAAATAGATCGATGTGCGCCGCAGCATCTCGCCCAACCAAGGCTCGCACGCAACGTGCACCTCGTCCGCCGGGAGGAAATCCTTCGCGCAAGACGCTCGCTAATGCATCTCGCCCTTCTGAGACGTCGTTCTCCGTTAAGGCCAACGCAACACTAAGATAATCGTCGCTACTTGCATCCAGCTTGGGAAGCAAACCTTCCAGATGCGAGCGCACCAGCGGAGCACTAGCTTGCCGCACGGCCGCTTCCACGGTAACAGCAAAGTCTGCATGGAGCTGATCACCGAGGATCAGTTGAAAATTGGAATGAGCGTCGATGTCGCCCAATCGCGATTGGGCCACCATCAACGAGGCACGCACGCTCGGCTCATCATCCATCGCAAACTCACGCATGAAGCTCAAAGAGCGCGAGTCTGCGGCAATTGCCCAAGCTTCGCAGGCCAGAATGCGGTCCTGCGTATTCATGCCACCCCAATCCTCTTCGAGTCCGATCAACGGCTCCGGCAAACCAGCACGCGCCAATAGCTTGAGCGCGTAAACCTGCACCGCGGGAACCTCGATGGCCAAGCTGAGGAGGGATAAGGAATCACTCTCGCCCTCGGACTCATCAATTTGCCAAAGCATCATCCGCCAAGAACGATTGCCTCGCGGCTTCCACAATCCAGACTCAATCAATGCTGCCAGCTCATCGGGCATTGCGATTGTTGAAGCGCGCAATTCGACGTCACGGTCCACTTCGATCAACCTGGCCAGGATGTGATCCTTGACGCCCAAGTCCGTTCTTTCGGCAACGGCTCCAAGCACGACCGCATCCAGGAACCGGGGTGTCGCAATCAACTCGCGCAACATTCGCGTATTCCACGACTCACCATCGATGAGCCCATAGCGGCGTGCTGCGTTCCAACGCATATCCAAAAGGAATTCAGCCGCGTCTGTTCGGTTAGATCCAGTCGGATCCACGCTGAAGACCAACAAGTCGCTAGCCAAGTGACCATCGATCCCTCCGCTCGCCGCGATCCCCTCGACGATCTTGCGTGCAGCCTTTTGCTTGGTCAGCAGGAGCCCCAACATCGCGCAAGCGCGCACGCTCTCGTCGGAATCCTTTAAGTAATCTCCCAAGAGCCACTGCGTCGACTCGCCGAAACATCCAAGCGCGAGCATCGCAGCGCGGCGCTGCATGGCGGTTCCATCCATGGCGAAAGCCTCAACCAGAGGGCGCTCGCTCATCACAAGTGGCCTAGTCGATCCGATCGCGATCATCGCCGCCGCGATCTGCTCTAAGCTCAGCAGTTTGGCATCGATATCCTTACTCGCGTCAGACCCCGAACGCCGTGTGAATGTGACGCGCTGGTCACGTTTCAGCTTTTCCGCCCACCCGATCTGGGCCGCAGGCTGCTCCACGACCCCGGGCTCTTGAATGGAGAGCCTTGGAGCTGCGGACAGCACAGCACAGACAACAGCAACGGCCATTGCCACTAGGGAACAACGATAAGATAGGGACATGTGAAGAGTGGGGAGGCGCATCTCTATCGGCGCAAAGTACCGCCGAGCTGGACGCTAGGCAGGGTCTCCGTCCGCTGAAGAGGATAGGACTCGGAGGCGACTGTCTCTAGAGAACAGTTGTGGGAGCCTTCAACCCTCGGGGTTCTCCTACGTGACGAACCATTTCTGGGCCAAAAAGCACATTCAGAGGCTCTCAGCTCACTCCGGTGTACCCAAAAGGGCCACAATCTGGTCCCGGCGTTCATCTCGTAATTCGGCGCTGGAAGCCTCCAAATTCAGTCGAAGCAGAGGCTCAGTATTCGACAATCTAACATTGAACCACCACCAAGACTCTGAATCGAGGTCCCCGTACTCGACGGTGATGCCATCCAGCTCGTCTTGCTGACCATCCGCGAAGGTCGATTTTAGCTGAGCAATGGCAGCCTCCTTGTCCTCAACGCGGAAATTAATCTCCCCGGTCGAGTGATAGCGGCGAAGATCGCTGACCAACTCTGACATGCTCTTGCCCTCGTTTTCCGGCGAGGTCAACACGTTCAGCGCCGAGACCATCGCCAAGACTCCCGAGTCAGTGGTGAAGTTATCAGCGAAGTAGAAGTGACCGGACAGCTCACCACCGAATACCGCGCCGCGCTCGCGCATGGTCGCTTTGATGAAGGAGTGTCCAACTCGATCACGAATTGGAATGCCACCTGCCTTGGCGATCTCTTCCTTAACCACCCAAGAGGATCGCAAGTCATAGACAATCGGAACCCCCTGCCCTTCCTTCAGATAAATCTGCGCCAAGAGCGCCGTCATCAAATCTGCAGAGATCGTCTTGCCCGTTTCATCAACGAAACAGCAACGGTCTGCATCTCCATCAAAGCTGACACCAAAGCGCGCGCCAGAAGAAGCGATGACCTCACGTACATAGTCGAGGTTTTCTTCCTTGAGCGGATTGGCCTCATGGATCGGGAAGGTTCCATCGGGCTCCATCAGGATGGTCGTCGCTTTGACTTGCGGCAGCCTCTCAAGGATCGACGGCAGGGTGTAGCCCGCCATGCCATTCGAGGCATCAATCGCCAGTTTAATCTCACTACCGATCTTGGAGAAACTCGCCACATGATCTGCATACGCGTCCAACAGATCCACCTCGCGCACCTGACCGCGCTGGGCTACTGCACCGGCATAGCTCCCTGCGCACATCTTTTCGATCTCGAGGATTCCATTAGCGGCAGAAATAGGTGTTGCCCCCTTGCCGCACAACTTCATCCCGTTGTACTCGCCCGGGTTGTGGCTCGCAGTAACGACCAGTCCCCCATCACAATCTTGAGAACCGATTGCGTAGTAGGTCATAGGCGTTGAAGCCAAGCCGATGTCAATCACATCGCAACCTGCATCACGAATTCCATCGATAACGGCCCTCGCCATTTCCGGTGAATGGGTTCTCGCATCCCGTCCAAGCACAAGGGTCTTAGCATCCAACATGCGCGCAAAGGAGTGACCAATTTTGCGCGCAAGCTCTGTATCAAGTTCGCTGGGTACCAGTCCCCGAATGTCGTAAGCCTTGAAGATTCCCATATGGTGATTGAGCAGCGTATTAGTGCTGAGAGAAGGGCTGGGTGAATGAAACTATTCTTGCGGACTTCTAGCCCAAGATTTCAAGCATGGCAGCGTCCAAGCGCTCCACGTCTTCTGGTCCCACATCCATGTGGGTCACAAAGCGCAGCACTTTTTCGCCTAGAGGCATGACGTGCACACCGTGTCCATCAAGTGCGTCGGCCAGGGAGGCAGCATCAAAGCGCGAGTCCGAGACCCCAACCATCACAAGATTGCTCTCGACCTCATCCGGCGGAACATTGAGCACGTCGAAGGCATCCAGCTTTTGAGCGAGCATCTTCGCCAACTCATGATCCTCCTTCAAGCGCTCGACATTCTCCTCAAGAGCGATGCGACCCGCAGCCGCGATTATGCCGGATTGCCGCATCCATCCACCGAGCCGTTTGCGTACCAACATGGCACGTTCGATGAACTCCGAATTGCCGGCGATGATTGAGCCAACCGGTGCGCCGAGGCCCTTTGACAGGCATATGGAAACAGAGTCGGCAGTCGCGGCCCACTCGCGTGCGGCGATCCCCGAAGCTGCAACCGCATTCGCCAAGCGCGCCCCATCCATGTGGACCGGGATACCAGCCGAATAGGCGACCTGATGCACACCTTGCAAGGCCTTGAGTGGAACCACGCGGCCCCCAGAACCCATGTGAGTCTGTTCGACGCAAACCAGCGTCGTATTAGGACAGTGAATCGAGGCGGGTTGTAGCGCGGCACGTACCTCGTCTGCATCCAAGGCACCCTTCGTTCCACGCAGCGTTCGCGTTTGCAAGCCGTGCAAGTAGCCGGTTGCACCCGCTTCATAATTCACGATGTGAGATCCCGCTTCGGCGATGATTTCATCGCCGGGGCGTGTCCAGGAGCCAAGCGCAATCTGATTGGCCATCGTTCCCGAGGGCACGAATAGGGCCCTCTCCTTGCCAACCCAATTCGCGGCAAATTCCTGGAGAGCTTCAACCGTCGGGTCGCCGTCTAGAACATCGTCCCCGACCTCTGCTGACGCCATCGCCTCACGCATCGCAGCACTCGGCCGCGTGACCGTATCACTTCGAAAATCGCTCATTCTGGGCTATGCCGGCTGTAGGCATTGGCGAACACGGCGCAAGCCTTCGCGGATGTTCTCTGCACTGTTCGCATAGCTAAAGCGCATGTAACCCTCGCCTAAGTGGCCGAAGCTTGACCCTGAAATGCTGGCAACGCCAGCGTCGTTCAAGAAACGCGTTTCCAGTTCGGCCGAACTGAGCCCCGTGCCACTGGTGTTAGCAAAAGCGTAGAAGGCCCCCTTCGGTGTTGTGCAACTGAAGCCTTCAATCTTGTTCAGCTCTTCGACGATGATCGCGCGGCGTTCATCAAAGGCCGTCCGCATTCGATCCACTGCATCCTGCGGTCCGCGCAAAGCTTCGATGCCAGCGATCTGTGTTGCGGCGTTGGTGCACGAATTGGTATTGATCTGCATACGTTCCGCGTGCGCGATCAGCTGGTCGGGCCAAACTCCGTAGCCCAAGCGCCAACCAGTCATGGCATAGGTCTTGCTCCAACCGTCAAGCAAGATCGTGCGCTCCCGCAGTGCCTCGAATTCAAGGAACGAAACGTGCTCCTCACCGTCGTACAACAAGCGCGAGTAGATTTCGTCCGCCAAGACGAAGACGTTCGGGAACTTCTCAAGTCCTTTCGCTAAGGCCTCCAACTCTGAGCGTTGCACCACGCCGCCGGTGGGGTTTGCGGGAGTGTTGAGAATGATCAAGCGCGTCTTGTCATTGATCTTGGCCAGGACCTTTTCCGCACTGAATGAGAAGCCATTCTTCTCCTCCAGCTCAATCGGTACCGCAGTCGCACCGGAGTACTTGATGACTGACTCGTAGATCGGAAAACCCGGGTTGGGATAGAGGATCTCGGTGCCCGGTTCGCCAAACATCATGATCGCGAAGAACATCGTCGGTTTGCCGCCAGGCACGATCATGACGTTCTCCGCATTGACCTCTACCTTGCGGTACTTTGCGATGTCCTCGCAGACGGCTTCGCGCAGATCCATAATCCCCATGGCTGGCGTGTAGGAGTGGTAACCGTCCTTGAGCGCCTTGCGACCGGCCTCGACAATGTTCTCCGGCGTGCGGAAATCCGGCGCACCGATGTGAAGATGGATGATGTCCTTGCCTTGGGCCTCGAGGGCTTTGGCTTTGGCCAGGACTTCAAAGGCTGTCTCGGTCCCAAGTTGGGACATACGGTGGGCTAGCTGCACAGGTGGCTATAGTGTCTGGGGGATCCTTCAGGAAGACGCGTGAATTGGCGCACAGGATACGACTGCGGACGTGAACTGGTCAACTGCCAGGCCCAGTCTCACGGGTACCTCGAGTAGAAATGTAGGCCAGAGGGCCCAGGGCTGCTAGCCGGATGAAATCCGGCGGGTGGGAGCTAATGACCATCGACACGCACGGCTCCGTCCTGGACAATTCCGCTCGTATGACGATTCTGCAATTCACTGGGGCAAGGTGGCTGCTCTCCTGCGCCCTCTGCCTGCCAATTATTGCGGCCTGCTCCAAGAGCGAGGCCCACTTTGAGTTCTATCCGGCCCTGAGCCAGGGGCTGGAAGCGATGCAGGAGAAAGTCGGGCGAGAAGGCCCTGACTCAGACGCCGAAGTCATCAATTCACTAGCTCTCCTTGCAAGCAATGTGAACAGCAGCCAACAGACACGCATTGATGCTTGTGCTGAGCTCGCAACTTTGGCTTCGCCCCTATCCGTCAACCACCTCCTACAACTCTGCGAACGGGCGCCGGAGGATTGGCTTCGTTCTCAAGCCGCGTGGGGCTTGGGCCAGACCAATCAAGCTTGGGCCATGCTTCGCCTGCTCGCGCGACTCCAAGATGAATACGAGCAAGAAGTGCGTCTTTGGATTGCCTTTGCACTAGCCGAGTTACGCAATTACACGGGAATCGAGCTCTTGTGGAAGCTGCAAAGCGATGGACGAACAGCAGTCGTTCGCGAGACTGCAACTCAACTTTTGCAGGAAATTGTTGCGAACTCAGGCGCAGAGAGCTTCGATGAACTCTGGCTCCTGTGGCGATCCGGAGAGGCACACACGATGACTCCCATGTCGGAGCAAAGCCCACGATATAAGCGTGCCATCTGGCAAGAGATCGCCAAGCTGTCATTCCCTAATTCTGATAGCGCGAGCTACGTCCTCGCAAACCTTGGCAGCTCCGCCGCAGGAATCCTGGCAAGTGCTTTGCACGATAACGACCCACAGATTCGCGTCGGGGCCGCGCGCGCCTTGGCAGGTATGCACGGCCGCGCGAGCGCTGCGGGCCCGGCACTTACGCTTGCACTTACGGAACCTAGCTTGGCAATCCAAGCTGCCTGCGCTCTGGGCCTGGTCGCCTATCCGACATGCGAGCCCATCCTGCGCGACCTGTTGGAGGATGAAGAAACCCCCGCAGAATTACGATTGGCATGCGCAAAGGCGCTTGGACAGATTGGGCTTGGCGCCTCCGCGAACGCCCTTAGGCACTCACTGGCAGACGGTTCGCCGGACCTGCAACAAGCCAGCGCTGAAGCCTTGATGCAAATTGGGCTTGGGCGAGATGCGGCTGATTTCTTGCTCGCGGCACTGCTCGACAAGAACGCCAATCAGTCGGCCGCGGAACGTACATTGGAGCAATGGCTGAAATCAAGCAACAAGCCAGGTGTCGCGCGCGTCCACCAAGAATGGCTCGACCAAAAATCTTCCAGCAATGGCGAACGCTTCAAAGCGCGCGCCCAGTTGCTTCAACGCAACTGGGATCAGCTGAAAGGCTTGTAGAGCGAATAGACCACCACAGCCAACCAACCGAGACCGGTTAGAAAGAAGGTCAGGTCGCCACCAAGCAAGATCTTGGTCGGGCTGCCGCCGCCCTTTTGGGTTTGTACCAAGAGCAAGTAACGCCCCAAGCCAAAGACCACGAAGGGCACGGTCCAAACCAAAATGTGATCCGCACCGAACTTAAATTTCGTCGCATCGGAGACCGTGTACATCGTGTACGAGATAATCGTACAAGACGCCAACAGGGTGATCATCTGGTTCAAGAAGTCGGCGTTGTACTCGCGCAGGATCCTGCGATGCTCGGCTGCGTTTTCGCCCAAGAGGTCTGTCTCCGCCTTGCGCTTGCACAGCGCCAAGAACAGCGAGAGAAATAAGGTGCACAAGAAGAGCCAATGCGAGACAGGAACTCCGATCGCAAGCGCGCCACCTTCCACCCGAAAGAGAAAGCCTGCTGCAATGCAAAATGCATCCACCAACACGATGTGCTTGAGCTTGACGCTGTAGAAGAAATTGAGCGTGACATAAGCCAGCACAATCCAGATCACGCCAATCGGCTGACCGCCAGCCGCAAGCGCACAGGCGACAGCTCCGGCAAAGCAAGCGGCGGAAACCATCCAAGCACTCGAGATCTCTAGCTCCCCCGCCGCGATCGGTCGCTTGCATTTTTCTGGGTGCTTGCGATCGCTCTCGACATCCATGATGTCGTTGACCAGGTAGATGGTCGAAGATCCCAGACAGAAGGCTGCGATTGCGAACAGAGTCGCAATCACACTCGTCTGATCAATCGTGAATCCCTCGCCGCCGGCAAATAGGATCGCGGCCAAGACAAAGATGTTCTTGACCCACTGGTGCGGGCGCATGGCCCGGATAACGGCGCTGGGACTCATTGAGGGGTAATTTAGGGGGTTTGCAGGACCCACGAAGGGCTTCCATCGGCCCCCTTGGGCCAGAAGCTTGAGCTTGTAGCTGCCTTAGTCCAGGCTCAGTACTTGGAGCTTCTCGAGGGGCGACTCGGGCCCTACGTAAAGGATCTCCTCGTCTTCGTCGATTACGCCCTCTTGGGTCATCGTGAACAGCTCGATGCCGCGTACGGCACCGTCCCCGTAAAGCACGTTAGTGGTGGTCGCGTGGTTCATCTCGCCGCCGTCGTTGTCATCAGCAACGAGCACCTGCTTACCACTCAGCTTGCGCAGGGGATAACTCATGGTGTCGCGTCCCGCGTAGCTGGAATAGGCTCCATCGATCATCTCCAAGTCCGAGTACCACTCTTCCCCGGGCAGATCGCCAATTTCCAATGCTCCCACGTCAACGCCCGGGCAAGTCAGTTTCTCGGCACTTTGGGGCGTGTTTTCCCAAGTTCCGCTGCTGATCAGGATCGCGAAGAAGCGCACTCCAGAGTTCTCCTTGTTCGGGAGACGCCTGAACTTGATCTGGTAGGCGAGCAGACCCTTGTAGATCTCGCGCAGGTTCTGGCTGCAGCCGGTGACCCGTGCCTGGTCGATGGCTTCGGGAATCTTGGGGAGGAGGAAGGTCGCCAGGATCCCGATGATCAGAATCACCGCCAAGAGCTCGATCAGGGTGAAGCCAGCCTTACGTGCGGCCCGGATGAGGAGGCCATGACGCTGCATACGCGTGGGATAAATCATGAGCGCGGTCGAAGTGGAATTGCTGATCGGAGGCGAGTTGCGGTGAAGACCAGCAACTAGGAGCTACATTACTACCGCAGCAGGCCCCCAGAGTCACCTAGCCAGGCTTGTTCATGGGCCGATTTTCCAATAGTTCCGACAAGTCTCTTTAATAGCACTCTGCGGATTCTGGCCTCCCAAGCGACCCGTAGGGTCGTCCAGGACGTCAGAATCCGCAAAGGACTGTCAGCAGACGAGAACGGGGCCCAGGCGAGTGGTTGGGGTTGTTGACACACGGCCCCAAGAACAAGTCTGGCCAGTTAGCAGCTGCTGTTTGGAATTCGTCCCATCCGAGCGAACGGACGGGACTTCAATCACTGCTTTCAGCCCGCGTGGGATGAAACGGCGTCGGTTAGCTCTGCGATTTTCGAAGTGTTCTCCCAGGGGAACTCATCGCGACCGAAGTGCCCATGATAGGCAGTCTTCTCGTAGATCGGCTGCTTCAGTTGTAGGTCAGCGAGGATCCGAGCCGGGCGCAAGTCAAAGACTTCGCTGACGGCCTTGTCGAGAATCTCATCAGCGACCTTGCCGGTACCGAAGGTGTCGACGCGCAACGAAAGCGGCTTGGCCACGCCGATGGCGTAGGAGAGCTGTACTTCGCAACGATCGGCGAGACCGGCTGCAACCACGTTCTTGGCAACCCAGCGAGCGGCGTAAGCAGCTGAGCGATCGACCTTGGAAGGATCCTTGCCGGAGAAGGCGCCACCACCGTGACGGCCCATGCCACCGTAGGTGTCGACAATGATCTTGCGACCGGTCAGGCCGCAATCGCCGTGGGGCCCACCGATCACGAAGCGACCGGTCGGGTTGATGTGGTAGATCGTGTCATCGTCGAGGAATTCGGCGGGAATCACTTCCTTGATGCACTTCTCGAGCAGCTCGCGGCGAATCTCAGCCAAGACTTCAGCTTCAGTTTCCTTTCCGTTAACGTGCTCATCGTGTTGGGTGGAGATAACCACCGTGTGCACGCGCACCGGCTTGTCGCCCTCATACTCGACGGTGACCTGACTCTTGCTGTCGGGTCGCAGCCACGGGAGAACTCCGTCCTGGCGCAATGCTGCAAGCTTCTCGACCAAGCGGTGCGAGTAGTGAATAGGGAAGGGCATCAAGCTCGGCGTCTCGTTACAAGCGTAACCAAACATCAAGCCTTGGTCGCCTGCGCCTTGCTCATCGTGCAAGCCTTCACCGGCTGTCACACCTTGACTGATGTCGGGCGATTGACGATCGATGGAAAGCATCACGGAACAAGTGTCACCGTTGATGCCGAAGGCGTCGTCGGTGTAACCGATGCGCTTGATTGTGTTGCGCACGATCGTCTGGTAGTCGATCAGCGCTTTGGTGGTGATCTCGCCAGCGATGACTGCGATGCCGGTGGTGATCATCGTTTCGCAAGCGACGCGACTATCGGGATCCTGGGCCAAAAGGGCATCGAGGATCGCATCCGAGATCTGATCAGCCACTTTGTCAGGGTGACCCATCGAAACGGACTCGGAAGTAAATAAACGTCGGACCATTGGAAGCTGTCTAGGGGGTGTACGGCTAGGAATCTGTCACGAGCGAGCCCCGCTGGACTCGGTTCGGCTGAGGGAGCGATGCTCCCATGTCGTCCCTTTATTGTCGGACGATGGCCAAACGAGTCTGAAGCCCGCGCTGGTGAGCCGATTAGGATAAAGCCCGAAGGTGGGATCGCTCAAGCCCCCAGGGGAATTCTCTCGAGCTTCCACCACTTAGAAACAGCTAGGCGGGTGGCAGGCAGCGCTCTTTTAGGGCAGCAAAGGTCCGCTGGGTGGCCCCGGTCTCGCGCTTGACGACCCCCAGGCCCGCCGCCGCCATTAGTTTACGCAGGTCCGGATCCCCCACCAAATTTCTCACACACGGGCCGATTTGCTCCGCGCCCGTTAGGCGCCGAGCTGCTCCCACCTCTTCCAAAAGCCCCGCTTCCACAGAGAAATTCTCGATATGGGGCCCATAGATCACGGGAATTCCCTGGGAGGCGGGCTCGAGCATGTTCTGGCCACCATGTGGAATCAGGGTACCGCCAATGAAAACTAGGTCGGAGAGTCCATAGACCCGTTCTAACTCACCGATCGTGTCGACGATGACCGGACGCTTTGGATCCGGCGTCTCGCCTGCGCGTAGATCTCTGAGGCGTTGCCCACGAATACCCACTGATGCAAGATCGGAAAGGACTTCTGCGGCGCGCGGCGGATGGCGCGGCACGAGTATCAGGCGCGTCTCAGAGAAGGAATCTCGCCAAGCCTTGACGAATTGTAATTCTTCGTCGGCGTGTGTGCTGCCGGCGGTCACTACGATTTGATCCGGCGCGCCACCCAGCAATTCGCGCAGTTCGTCACCGGGATCTACGCGACCTGCCCCGAGGCTGTCCCACTTCACGTTGCCCGTGACGAGGATGCGCTCTTCGCCTCCGCTGAGCAGGGCAAAGCGCTTGCCGTATTCTGCCATCTGCACGCAGTACAGGCTGATGCGGTTGAATTGCGGCAGGAGGTTCCTGAAGTGGCGATAGCTATCGTAGCTGGACTGCGTGATGCGTCCATTGACCACGGCCACTGGAATCCCGAGTTCATTCGCTGCACGCAGGAAGTTTGGCCAGATCTCTAATTCAATCAAGATTACGGCAACGGGCCGAACCTGGCGCAGGAAGCGCTTCACGATCAATGCTGGCTCCACGGGCAAACGGACGATTTTGCGTCCGGGATAAATCTCCGAGCCGATCTTGAAGCCCGTGTTGGTCACGGTGCTGATCACAACTTCCAAATCGGGCCGCTCTTTCTCAAAGACCTGGACCAGGAACTGAGCCGCCTTGACCTCCCCTACAGAAACGCCATGGATCAGGACCCGTTGTCGTTCCCCAGGCAGAGGAGGCTTGGGAAGACCGAAGCCCAAGCGACCGAGAACCATCTCGCGGAAACCCGCATCGTAGAATGAGCGGCTCACCCACCAGACACTGCTGAGGAGCAGCCCAATTGTCCATGCCGCGCCATAAAAAGCATGCAGGCAGAAGCGCAGGATCCCGGGATTGGGGTCCTCGAAAATTGGCGGCGGGAGAGGGGCGCTTAAACTTGAGTTCATGATCGAGTCCAGACTGCGGTTTAGATCGCGCTAGCAGCGCGCGCTAAGAACTATCTGCTTCCAAAGTGGCAGCCCCTACACAGGCTCAAGACCTGGATCGCTCGTTGAATCCAGCGACTCAACCCTGGCTCAAGGCCTAGACCAGAAGTGGGGATTTCCAGCCCGAAGCGAAGGCAGTTTCAGCGCGGAATGTCTGCCCTACCCCGGACTCTGGAAGTCAGGACTCCTTTCCGTGGCACTTCTTGAACTTCTTACCGCTTCCGCAAGGGCAGACGTCGTTGCGACCTACGCCTGCGAAGCTCTTGGCCGTGGCTTCATCCTTTGCAACCTGGGATGCTGAGGCCTGAGCCTGTCGCTGCTGGTTAGCTCGTTGCGCAGCCTGCTGCTGGGATTGAAGCTGTCGCAGTGCCTGCTGGCGCTTCTTGGTTTCCTCGGCCGAGGGCGGTTCGGCGATACCGAGCTCACCCGTTTCTTCGAACTTGGCTTGAAAACGGGCGGCCATGCGCTTGGAAATCGGGGTCACGCGGGCGGGCGGAGGCCCATCTGCGGCGCCCTGCTTTTGCTGCTGCGCTTGGCCAGCGCCTTGCGCGGCAGCAGCCGCACCGGCTGTCACACGTGCTTGCGGAGCTTCGGCGTCGCCGTCCTCTTCACCTTTGGCGCGGATGCGCAGGATCAAGCTAGAGACCTCGTCCTCGATTGCCTCGAAGAGCTTCCCGAAGAGCTCGAAGCCCTCCTTCTTGTATTCCATCTTCGGGTCGACCTGACCGTAACCACGCAGGCCGATACCAGCTTTCAGCGCATCGATGGCTTTCAGATGATCCTTCCAACGGGTATCGATCGCATTGAGCAGGACATATTGCTCGATACGCCGCATCAACTCCTCACCGAGGGTCGTCTCGCGTTGGGTGTACAGTTCTCCAATCGCATCCAAGGCCGCCGAGACCGTTCCCTTCTTGTCGACAATCTTATCCGCGTCCCCGTGAGACAACTGGAATCCGAAGCTGCGCTCCAGCCAATTGTTGAAGCCTTCGGGATCGTCGACGAACATCGTCCTGGCGCGCTGGGCTGCCCCTTCGATCATCATCAAGATCTTGTCTTTTAGGCCGGTGCCTTCAAGTACTTCTTGACGAGTGCCGTAGATCTCCTTGCGCTGCTGGTCCATCACTTCGTCGTACTCGAGCAAGCTCTTACGAATCTCGAAGTTGCGGTCCTCAACTTTCTTCTGCGCCTTAGCAATCGCGCGGGTGACCATGCCCGACTCGATCTCTTGGCCCTCGGTCATGCCTAGTTTTTCCATCGCGCGGGTGACCCAGTCGCGATAGAAAATGCGCATCAAGTCGTCTTCCAACGAGAGGAAGAACCGTGAGACTCCCGAGTTGCCCTGACGACCGGAGCGTCCGCGCAATTGGTTGTCGATGCGCCGCGCTTCGTGGCGTTCTGTTCCGAGGACGTACAGTCCCCCGAGACCGATGACGACTTGTTCGTCCGCAGCGCAACGCGTGCGCACGTCTTCACGGATCACGTTGATTTCCTCGAACTTCTCCTCGTCGCCTTCAGTCAACTCCTTCTCAGTCAGAGCCAACCCTAAGCGGTGTTCGAAGTTTCCGCCCAACTTGATGTCCGTACCACGGCCAGCCATGTTGGTCGCCACCGTCACTGAACCGCGCTCGCCAGCTTCCGCAACAATATTGGCCTCTCGTTCCCAGTGTCCAACCTTGGCGTTGAGCACGGAATGCTTGATTTTGCGTTCGAGGAGGATCCCAGACAGATGCTCGGACTTCTCGACCGAAGTCGTACCGACCAAGACCGGCTGGCCCTTTTCGTGCACGTTAGAGATCTCATCGGCGATAGCGTTCCACTTCTCACGTACCGTGCGGTAAACAAGATCGTTGGCGTCGTCGCGGGCGATGGGCAGATTGGTGGGGATCGAAACCACGTCCAGATCGTAGATCTTGTGGAACTCCCCGGCTTCCGTCAGAGCCGTACCCGTCATGCCCGAGAGCTTCCCGAACATGCGGAAGTAGTTCTGATAGGTGATCGTCGCCAGGGTCTGGTTTTCACGACGCGGCGTCAAACCTGACTTGACCTCGACGGCTTGGTGCAACCCGTCCGACCAACGGCGGCCCGCCATCTTACGGCCGGTGAACTCATCGATGATCAGGACTTCCATGCCGTCCTCGCCCTCTTCCACCACGTACTCTTTATCGAGGGTGTAGAGATAGTGAGCGCGCAACGAGTTCTCGATGAAGTGCGGCCACTCTTCATTACCAGGTGTGTAGAAGGATTCTACGCCAACCATTTCTTGAGCGGCAACGATGCCCGCCTCCAAGAGGTGGGCGCCACGTTCCTTCTCCTTGACTTCGTAGTGCTCGTCTGCGATCAGGTCACGCGCGATCTTGTCGGCGACCATGTACTTATCGCTGCCCTCTTCCGCCGGCCCAGAAATAATCAGCGGCGTACGCGCCTCATCGATAAGAATCGAATCGACTTCGTCAACGATGGCGAAGTAGAGCTGTTTCTGAACCTGCTCTTCAACGCGCGTTTTCATGTTGTCGCGCAAGTAGTCGAAGCCGAACTCATTGTTCGTGCCGTAGACAATGTCGCAACCGTAGACAGGTTGGCGATCCCAAGGACTCATCTCGGACTGAATCGCGCCGATGGTCATCCCCAGATACTCGAAGATCGGCGCCATCCAAGCCGCATCGCGACGGGCGAGGTAGTCGTTGACCGTCACGAGGAAACAGGTCTTGCCGGTCAAGGCGTTGAGATAAAGGGCGAGGGTCGCGACCAAAGTCTTGCCCTCACCGGTCATCATCTCAGCGATCGTGCCACTGTGAAGGACAATGCCACCCACCAGTTGCACGTCGTAGTGACGCATGCCGAGGCAACGCTTGGAAGCCTCGCGCACCAGGGCGAAGGCTTCGGGCAATACATCGTCCAGGCTCTTCTCCTCGGACTGCACCGCCTTGCGCAACTCGTCGGTCTTGGCGAGGCACTCCTCGTGGCTGAGCCCTTCGGCCCAGGGTTCCAGCTTGTTGATCGCATCAACTTGCGGGCTGAGCAGCTTGACCACACGCTCGTTGCGTGAGCCAAAAACTCCCTTGAGGAAACGTCCGGTCTTGTCACCGATCGTGCCAAACTTGTCTGATACTGAATCCCAGTCCATCGTTGCGTCTTACTAGAGGGCCCTGCCCTCGGGTCGCGAGTGCTTAGCTTTCAATTCGAAGCGCAGCATTCTCGTCCGAGAGTGGCCGCGCGGAAAGCCATAGGCCGGGTTTCTTCTACTTTCCCTCGTCAGACGCCAAATCCGTTGGCGTCTCCCGGAGCAATTGTTCGAGCATCGTGAAGAGCAATTGACGTGGATAGGGCTTGCGCAATAGCCCGCTAACCCGCTGCATGCGGCTCATATCGATGGATGAGGCGGTCACCAAGAGCACCGGAACTGCCGCCAATCGGTCGCAAGAGCGCATGCACTGCAAAACTTCCTCTCCATCGAGCTCCGGCATGGAATAATCGAGCAATACCAGGTCCGGCAAGGGGTCTTGGCTCAGGCGGTCCAGAACTTCTTGCCCGTCATAGGCGCATTCGACGTTGTATCCACGAGCGCTCAGCAAGGCCTCCAGCCCCTGCGCCACTCCCCGCTCGTCATCGACTACCAGCAAGCGCCCGCGCTGAGTTCCGCAGGCCTCGACCCGTGCAATGCCCTGGGCGAGCTCGCACAGCTCCTCATTTGTTGGCAGGCCGGCCGCCGACCACTCCGCCTCAATTTTCTTCTTAAGAGCCAGATTTCGCTCCCGCAAAACGATCCAAGCGGCGTAGTCGGCGCTCCCGGGATGAATGTCCAACTCGTCATGGGTGTCTACCGAGAAAAAATACTCCTGATCGACCAAGTACTCCTGGAGGACAAATTTCATGAACGGGTAGGACTCGTTCCCTAAGCGCAGAGAGTACGACTGGCACTTGGGGCCGTCCCGTTCTTCGCTCTTGCAGTTGAACTCCTCGAACACACCTTCGATGCGACTGATGCCTTCAAGTCGCGCCGGATCAAACCAGGGATTCGCCCGTTCGGGGTGCGGCCAAGCGTGACGCATGTAAACCGAAACGGCTCGTCGAACGTGAGCAGGTGTGAGTTGATCGAGGCGCACGCTATAGTTCTCCTTCAGACCTGAACAGGTTGGCGATCGATGCACCCGATCACATCTTCGACGGAATCGAGCCCCTGGCTGTCCAAGAGCGTGATGAGCTCCTGCGCCATATCCTTCATGAGACCTGGGTCCGAGAAGGAGGCAGTCCCGACTTGAACAGCACGACAACCAACGGCAAGGAACTCCAGCACGTCGTCTGCACTTGAAATTCCGCCGCAGCCGATGACTGGAATGCTCACAGCTTGCACGCATTCATAAGCGCAGCGTAAAGCAACTGGCTTGACACCAATTCCGGAATAGCCCCCCATAAGGGTTGCTAATCCGGGTTTTCCCGTCCGCCAATCGACCTGCATTCCGAGCATCGTGTTGACAGCAGTGATGCCATCAGCGCCGCCCGCTTCCACGGCCACCGCCATCTCGCCGATACGCGAAACATTAGGAGATAACTTGGCGAAGATTGGCTTGTTCGTCACCTTGCGAACACGACTGATGATTCCTTCAGCAACCTTTGGATCTGTTGCAAAGGGCAATCGTCCGCGGTCAACATTAGGACAGGACAAGTTGACTTCGAAAGCATCAATAATTTCAAAGTCCGTCAAGCGTTCAACAATGGCCACAAAGGCCTCAGGCGATTCACCGCCAACGTTGGTCACGACCCGGCTATCGATGCCCTCTAGACTCGGCAAGGTTTCCTCGATGTAGGCTTCCACCCCACGATTCTCCAAACCGATTGAATTCAAGAAGCCGGCTTCCGTCTCGCGAATCCGAGGTGCCGGATTCCCGTGGCGCGGCAAGAGGGTAACCGTCTTGCTCACCCAGGCCCCCAGGCTCGCTGGCGGAACAAAGTGCTGCATCTCCAGCCCATGGCCGAATGTCCCCGAAGCCGACATAATCGGATTCTTGAGCTGCAAATTTCCTAGGGATGTGTAGAGCTTCACTAGAGGCCCAAACTAAATCGGAATCCGAGCCTGAGCAATGCGCTGCCCATGGGAAATCCGCTCAATCTTCTTCAGCCTCGATAGGAACTTGCGGTTCCTTCTCCTTAGCAAAGGACCCGATAAGGAGCAGGACGGCCCCCACGGTGATGCACGAATCGGCAAAATTGAAGGTCGGAAAGTGCCAGTTCCAACGATCGAAGTAAACGTCGATGAAGTCACGAACCTTGCCGTAGGGGTGACCGCCCGTCGCTGGCCGGAAAATATTGTCGTACAGGTTGCCGAGCGCTCCGGCGAGGACCAAAAGCAGAGCAGCGGTAAACCAGGGGCTGCCTTTCTTGGACCGTGCGATCATCACCGTCAGGCCCAGCACGGCTACGACCCGCAAACCAATCAGGATGTGTGGGGAGTTTGCAAACTTGCCAAAGGCCGCCCCGGGATTCTCGATGCGCATGAACGTAAACCAGCCCACGCTCTCGCCGAAGACGTGGTAGCGCGGATGCCCACAGATGTCGCGAACCAGGTCCGGCTTGATTTCTCCCAGAAAGGCAAAGACGCCCGCCTTACTCCACAGGTCAATAGCGATCAGGAACGCCACGAAGCTGAACCGCCGGATCAGAATGGCCGCTTTTGGCCGATCATCCAGCGTTTTCGTCCCTAGTTCCGTACTCATAGCAATCTCACTCAATGCTCAGGCCCCGGCAGCTTCAGCTTCGCGCTGACATCCAATGCAACGTACGGCGTGCGGCATGGCCCGCAAACGATCCTTGAGCAGCCAATTCTCGCAGACATCGCAGCGCCCATAGGTGCCTGTTTTTATGCGATCGATCGCATCCAGTAGTTCCTGGGCTGTCTTCTCATCCCGCTGCAAGAGCTCCAGACTGAACTCGACAGAGTAGCCCTCGCCCTCATCGCCCTGAAGTTCCACATGCCGGGCATCCCCCAAGGTTTCCGCCTTGAGATGGTCCATGTCCCCGTTCAGGACGCCGAGCAGGAGGCGTAACTGGGCATCGAATAGCTCTAGATCCTTAGGAGATAGTTTCTTTCCAGGCATAGCTGATTGGGAACGGGTCTGCGGGCAGCGGCGGGAGTATAGGCCCCACCAGGTCCGCCCACAAGATCGGGCCAGAGGCTTGATGCGGGCGTCCCAGAGTCATGCAATTGCCCATGTGAGAGTTCCCCAGCCAGCCCCCGCGATTCATCCGGCCTTTGAAGACGGGCTAGAAGACTTCTTGCAAGCCCTGCGCGTCGAGGCCGGATTGGCCCGCAACACGCTGAAGGCTTATGGGTCGGCTCTGAACCGCTTCTTGATTTGGGCCACATTGCGCGGTCTAGACAGCTGGCCAAGTATCGACGCTGAATCGGTGGTCGATTACTTGGCCATCCGGCGCGCCGAAGGCCTGCTAGAAGCAACCTTGGCCCAGGACTTGACGAGTATTCGGCTCCTGATGGCTCATCTAGTCCTGGAGCGCTTCGCTCAGCGGGATCCGACCCAACTCCTGCCTGCACCGGTCTTGGCCAAATCGCTCCCCCATGCGCTGACGATTGAAGAGGTTGAAAAACTACTGGCGGCACCGGATGGAACGCATTGGCGCGATCAGCGAGATCGCGCACTGCTTGAAGTTATGTACGCCTGCGGTGCTCGCGTTGCCGAGGCAATTGGATTACGGACGGATGGGCTCGAGCCCTCCTTGCGTGTGATTCGATTGTTGGGAAAAGGATCCAAGACGCGTGTGGTACCTATAGGTGAGCGGGCGAAAGAGGCGCTGTTTCATTGGATAGAGAATGGCAGGCTCGAACTTCCCAAGGCGCGCACTCGGCCCGAAGTGTTCTTGACCTGCAATGGCAATCCGCTCGATCGAACCAATGCTTGGCGTCGAGTGAAAGCCGCGGCGCTACGCGCCGGGCTCAAGCAATCCATTTCACCGCACACTCTGCGCCACTCCTTCGCGACCCACATGCTTGCCGGGGGCGCTGATCTAAGAGCGGTCCAAGAGATGCTCGGGCATGCATCGATCAAGACAACCGAGGTCTACACGCACTTGGATACGGATGAGCTGCGCAGCTTGCACCGTATGTATCACCCGCGGGGCTAATGCTCCCCGTGTGCCAGGCTTGTGTCCATGCACTGCGCATTGCGAAGATGCAGGAAGCCGTAAGCTGCGCTGGGTGAAGACGCTCGGCGAAGACTTCGTCGGTTCGAGCGCAGGCCCTATTCGATGCCTCCGCGATTCCCCCGCCGCTCAGTTCTTGAGCATGTCAACAAAGCATTGCTGCCCACCCCTAATTTGCCGACCTACCCGTCAGCCCTGCCGCGTAGAATATCGCCCTCGCCTACCTCGCCATCCATCCCCGTATATGCACGGCCATGAATGCACCGGAGCCCAACTTGACCCCTGGCGCTAGCCCCTCACCTCTCGTTCAGAAGCTTAATGAAGCGGATAGCCTGCGCAATAACGGCGACCCCGTTGGAGCCCTCGCAATCCTCGATCGAGTAGTGCAGGCCCATCCGAGTAACGCACGCGCTCTGAACGACATGGGCATCTGCCTGCGTCTTATCGGCGACCCGGTGAAGGCCGCAATGGTGCTGCGCAAAGCTCGTAAGCTGGCCCCGGATTCAGCGCAAATCGTCGCAAACCTGGCCAACTGCTTGCGCGATCAAGGCGATATGAACACTGCAATCAAGGCCTACCAGAAGGCCCTGCAGCTTCAACCAAACTTCGCCCTAGTGCACGCGGAACTAGGGGCTGTCTACCAGGCCGTAGGTAAACCCGACCAGGCTGTCCAATGCTACGAGAAAGCACTCAAGCTCAATCCCGACCATGGACAGACGCTAGCCAATCTCAGTTCGGCTAGCCTTGAGATTGGTGACCCGCAGCGAGCCTTAGACATGGCGAATCGGTCGTTGCTGCTCGCTCCGAAGGGTCGCCGAGCCCTCGCGGTTAAGTCGATTGCCTTGCACGAGTTGGGCCAAATCGAAGAAGCATCCGAGCTGGTCGATCTCGCCTGGGTTCGTCCGTTTCCTTTCCAGGCCGTTGAGGGCTATGCGAGTGTTGATTCCTTCAACGAAGCACTGTCTGAACACGTAACCAGGCATCCGAGTTTGGAGTACGAGCCTTCCAATCGCTCGACCAAAAAGGGCGAGCAAACCGGTGAGCTACTGAATGAGCCCAAGGGTCCCGTCGCGCAATTGGAGAAGATGATCGAGGAGAGCGTTGAGAAATTCCTCGACGACTTGCCCAAAGATCGAGCCCATCCTTACCTCACCCATCGACCGAAAGGCTTTCGCTTGAACATTTGGGGGACGCGACTTGGCGCGCAAGGCCACCAATACGAGCACATTCACCCTGGCGGTTGGGTCAGCGGCGTGTATTACGCACAACTCCCGCCGGACATGTCCTCATCCAGCGAACAGCATGCGGGCTGGATTCAATTCGGCGGCGCGCCCAAGGGTTCTAAGTTAGAGCGGGAACGCCCGCTGCGGTTAATCGAACCCAAGCAGGGCACGCTCGTGCTATTCCCGTCCTACTACTACCACCGCACGCTGCCTTTTGAGAGCGAGACGAAGCGCATCAGCATTGCTTTTGATGCGATTCCGGAAGACTAGTTACTGCGAAGAGCCGACCAAACCACTCTCTAGCAAGTGATCCGCCAGCACCTTCCCCACGAATGAGTGCCCGCGTTCGTTCCAGTGCGGGTCAGACTCGAAGACTAAGGGGAATTCCTCCGTCGCTTGGAAGGCAGGTAGCATGCTGAAGATCGGGTAGTCCACTCGCGAGCGCGCTTCCTCGAAGAAGTTAAAATACTCCATCTGGAAGGGCTCATTGCGTGAGTACTCTGAACTCTCCCAGTTCGACGGACACTCCTTGGGATTCCAGTGGGGAAAGCGCGGCGTCACCACTAACAAGAAATCAGCTCCGATCTCCGCGGCGCCCTTCGCGATCTCGCTGACGTTATCCAGCGTAGATTCAAAGTAGGGGCGCGTATCCTCAAGCGGATGGCGAAAGATGAAGAAGCGATTCCTTTCAGTCACTCCACCGATCTCGAGCTTGAAATCGTAGTAGTCGTACTCTTCCTCGTCGTTTCCGCCGAAGCGGCTTGCGAGAAGCTCGAAGGGTCGTTCGAAGTAAGGCTGCAAGCTTCCGTAGAGCAAGCCATAGGTCTTAGGCAACGGATCGTTGGGCAGAATCCGGAAGCTGTCGTCAGCTCCTAGTTCGCCCGCGTACTTGTAGTCGTCACCGATGTCCGTCGCATCCAAGCAGAGGATCACCAAGGTGGGCTTGTAGACCTCAAGCTTTCGTTTGAGCAACCGCGCCTGTAGGAGCGGCGAGTAACTCACGAGCCCCGCATTCATCACGGCAATGTCCTGTTCCGAATTTGAGCCACGCTTTCTCAGGAGCTGTTCAGCCACTCGCACGAAAGTCCTTTCCTGCCTGACTCGAAATCCAAAGGTGAATGAATCTCCGAGGACCACAACGCGCTCTTCGTGCTCGCCGAAAGTCAGGGGTGTGTAATCCGTGCGGAGGCCGTCTTGATTGGTGCGCACCACAATCGAGTGCCCTTCTTGTTCACCGCAGTACATCTCTTGATCGGCGGCGTAGCCATGATGGAACTCCGCCGAGCTTTCCCCGCGGTAAGAGGCAAAGGTTCTTTCAGGGTGAAGGAAACGCAAAGCCAGCTCGGCAAGAGAGAGGGAGGCAATTGCGGAAATCAAAAATAGCCAAAGCTGCTTCTTGCGACGGCGCACACCTGTCCAACAGATATACGCGACACACAAGAGCCCCCAATACACAACCAATGAACCGCTGTAGGTGCGATCCAGACTGCCATCCGACGCCAAGAAGTCGAGCCAACCTAATCCCACCGAGAGCATGATGGCAACCACTACGGCGCTCCCTGCAATCAGCAGCTTGGCCACCACGCCATACTTGCCCGATTCGCTTCCTTCTGACACTTCCATCAACCTAGATTGGTGACGAATGACCAGCGAGTCAAGGCAGTGCTCGCTTAGGTGCCTTGAGAATGAAGGGAACTTCGCACAGTCGATAGAACGGATAGGTCGCCAAAGTCGTGGCTACAATCGTGATTAGCATGCCAGTCAAGCTCAACCGCGCGATTCCCATTTGTGTCACAAACATGAGGACAAGGACCATCACCTTCGCATGCATCAAATACAGCGAGTAGGAGATCTTTCCCAGTCCAACAAGTCCGGAACGGAACCAGGCCAAGACACCCTTCAATGGTTTATCCAACCAGTTATCGATTGGGCGCAAGAAGACCAACCCGACTGTAGAGAGACCGGCGAAGGCTTGAGCGTGCATGTCGGCCAGACCGAAACCAATTACGCCAAGCCCTGCGGCGAAAACCGACAAGCCAAAGACAACTCCGCCGCGCGAAGCCCTCGGCTCCCAGCCCTTTTCAAATACGAGGAAAAGGGCAACGCCCATGGCAAACATGGGCCAGTAGGGCAGGAAAATTCCCGTGAGATACATTCCTGGCTGAAATGCAGCCGCAATTCCGAGCAAGGTAGTCACACCCAGCACGGGCATCAGAAAACGCCGGCGCAGTAGACCGAGTCCAATGACCAGGTAGAACTGAACTTCGAGCGCCAAGGTCCAATAAACTGCATTCACTGCGGCGAACTTCGATTCAATCTGATCAAAGCCGGGCTCAAAAATTTGAGCCATGCTGAAGTACTTTAGCCAGTCCAACGAATCAAAGCCCATGTAGCGCGGGTTTGGCTGTTCGAAGGATCCGCTCTTGAGTTGGCTGATCAAAGCCATCACCCAAGGCAAGGCGAGCACCGCAAGTATCGAGAGAATAAACGGCGGGTAGATACGCGACAGCCGGCGCTTCATGTAATTCGCAGTCGACTCGTTGCGGCGAATTGCAGAACGAGCCGACGCCATCATGCAGTAGCCAGAAACCACGAAGAATAGGGGTACTCCGAGGTAGCCTTTCTCTACAAGGTTCCAGACAACGGGCAAATTCTCACGCAATTCATCCCAACGGGGATAGTGATAGGTGAATACCCATAGGGCCGCGAGTCCGCGGACGATGTCAAGCAGTCGGTAATGCAAGGCGGTGGGTCGCTGGACAGAAAGCGAGCCCCTAGACACTGAGCGCTCACTCGTAATCCGTCAAGGACTAGAGGCCTTGAAATGAAAACCAAATCTGCCAGACAGCAATCATTTTAGGCTATCCAGGATCACCTTGGCCAGCACTGGTCCGATACCAGGCAGAGCACCGATTTCCTCGACGCTGGCTTGCTTGACTCCGGCGACGCTCCCAAAGCGGCGCAGGAGCTCCTTGCGCTTGACGGCACCCACTCCCGGAACCGAATCGAGCTGTGAACGAATCTTGCCGCGTTCCTTCCGATGATAGGTGATTGCGAAGCGGTGCGCCTCGTCGCGGATACGCTCAAAGAGGTGCCGCACAGCAGTGTGTTCGCCGAGCGGCAAAGGCTCTTCCACTTCAGGCAAGAAGATGCGTTCCTCGCTGGCAGACTTGCGCTTGCCCCCCACCTTTCTCTCGCTGCGAGCTTTAGCTAGGCCAACGAAGCTGACCTGCCAAGCGCCGGTTTCATCCCGAGCAGCCAGCGCTGAATCAAGTTGCGCACGACCTCCATCGATCACAACCAAGTCGGGTAAGTCGTTTTCATCAATGCCCCGGCGTAAACTCCGCCGGACCACCTCACGCATCGAGGCGAAGTCATCTTGACCCTCCACCTCGCGAATCTTGAATCGCCGGTATCCGGAACGGTCGGAAATGCCGCGACGAAAGCGAACCCGGCTGGCTACGACGTGCGAGCTCTGCAGATTGGAAATGTCAAAGCAATCAATCACTTCGGGAGCCGTGGGTAAATCCAGAAGAGTCTCCAGATCGCGGATCAATGAGTCGCCAGTCAGCTCTTCACGCATTAGCTGAGCCAAGGTAGTACTCGCGTTTTCACAGGCGATGCCTAACATACGGGCGCGATCGCCGCTGCTCGGAACGAGCAACTTCACACCCTTGCCGAGCGTCGCGGCGAGCAACTCGCTGTCTGCACATTCGCAAACAGTCAGTATTTCCGTGGGTACGGCGCGGCGGCCAGCGGCGTACAACGCGGTGAGCACATTGTGCATCAACTCCTCGTCGGAAAGCTCGGAGCGAAAGCGGTGCGATCGGCTCTCGCTCAGACGTCCCTCGCGAAAGGCCAAGCGGTGAATGACCGCCTCGTCGCCAACCCGCGCCAAGCCCAAAACATCACGCTCTATCTTGTCGCTGGGACGCACGCCCTGGCCTTCGACAGTCCGGCGAAGTGCCTTCAAGCGATCGCGCCAACCGGCCGCTCGCTCGTAGTCCAAGGACTCGGAAGCCTCCAGCATCCGGCCTTCCAGATCCTCCTGCAACACTTGGGTTTCGCCCGAGAGAATACGCACAGCACTTTCAACTAGTTCGGCGTACTGCTCCGTACTGATCTCATCCACGCAGGGCGCTGAGCACAACCCGATCTGGTGCTTGAGACACGGACGACTGCGGTTGTTCAGGACCGAATCGGGACAATCACGCAAGGGTACAACTCGGTGTAAGTCCGAGAGTGTGTGACGAATGGCGCCTGCAGACGCAAAGGGCCCAAAGAAACGCGACCTGCCAGCTTGCTTACCTTCCTTCGGACTGTGAGCCCGGACCAGTTTGAGCCGTGGAAAACGCTCGTCACGATCAAGCCGCAGCATCAAGAACGACTTGTCGTCCTTGAGGCGCACATTGTGCAGCGGTTTGTGTTGCTTGATCAGCGCATCTTCGAGAAGCAGCGCTTCAGACTCGGTGCGCGTGACAATGATCTCGACTTGGGTCGCATCGCGCTCGAGGAAACGGATTGACAAGCGGCCATCACCTCCCGGGCGGCGATAGCTACTCAGTCGCGCACGCAGATCTCTAGCCTTTCCGATGTAGAGCATCTTGCCTGCCGCATCCCGAAACAGATACACCCCAGGGCGCCTGACCACGCCGTCCATCGACCACATCGGTCCGCTCAACGGCTGAGTTCCATACTCTCTAGCTCACGCAAGCGATCACGCACCCGCGCCGCTTCTTCAAACGCCAACTCGCCTGCAGCGCGCAGCATATCTGCACGCAATTTTTCGATCTCGGCTCGTAGGCGGGGCATTTTCCATCTAGACGCAGGATCCTCTGTACCCTTGGAACCACCACCGGAGTCAAGCTCTGGCGTGTCCGCATAGTCCATGGCGTACATGGCTTCGATTCCGTCGCGCACAGGCTTGATGATTGTCTTCGGAACAATACCCTGCTCGGTGTTGTAGATATCTTGAAGCACGCGCCGGCGCTCAACTTCGTCCAAGCAGGTTTGCATAGACTTGGTCACCTTATCCGCGTACATGATCACACGTCCCTCGACGTTACGCGCGGCTCGACCACAGGTTTGAATCAGAGAGGTGTGCGATCGCAGGAAGCCCTCCTTATCCGCATCCAAGATGGCAACGAGCGCCACCTCCGGCAGGTCGAGACCCTCGCGCAGGAGGTTGATACCCACCAATACATCAAACTCGCCCAAGCGCAAGTCACGCAAAATCGCGGAACGCTCGAGAGCATCGATTTCCGAGTGCAAGTAGCGGACCCGCACGTTCAACTCCTCGAAGTAAGTGGTCAACTCTTCCGAGGAACGCTTGGTGAGGGTCGTCACGAGCACTCGCCAACCGTCCTTGACCGTCTTGCGGATCTGCCCCAAGAGATCGTCCACTTGCGTGCGTGCGGGGCGAACTTCGATTTGCGGATCCAAAAGACCCGTAGGCCGCACGATTTGTTCAGAGATGTGACCTTCACTGTTTTTGAGTTCGTACGCCCCTGGCGTCGCTGAAACGTAGATCACCTGATTGAGGCAAGTCTTCCATTCCTCGAATTGCAGCGGGCGGTTGTCCAAGGCGCTCGGCAAACGAAATCCGTGCTCCACCAGGTTCGTCTTGCGAGAACGGTCGCCCTTATACATGGCTCCGACCTGCGGAACGGAGACGTGACTCTCGTCGATGAACATCAACCAGTCTTCTGGAAAGTAATCGAGCAAAGTCGAGGGTGGTTCCCCGGTACGCCTACCATCCATATACACCGAGTAATTCTCGATTCCGTTGCAAACACCAGTTTCGCGCATCATCTCCAAGTCGTAGCGCGTGCGCTGCTCAAGCCTTTGCGCCTCCAAGAACTTATCGTTCTTGTTGAAGTCAAGCAGTCGCTCATCCAGGTCTGCCGAGATCTTGTCAAGAGCCTGAGTGACACGATCCTGAGGTGTCACGTAGTGGTTGGCAGGATAGAGGGTCACCCGTTCTCGCTCACCAAGGATCGTCCCCAAGAGCGGATTGGCAATCATGATGTTCTCGATCTCATCACCGAACATCTCGATGCGGATCACAGAATCTTCTTCGTAGGCCGGGAAGACCTCGATTACGTCGCCGCGCGCGCGAAAGGTTCCGCGACGAAAATCTAAATTGTTACGCGCGTATTGCATCTGCGTTAAGCGCCGTAACAGAGTGTCCCTCTCTATCTGGTCGCCGACGGCGATCTCATAGGCCATCTCGCGATAGTTGCTCGGAGATCCAAGCCCGTAGATGCAAGAAACGGACGCCACAATCAGTACATCGCGTCGCTCGAGTAATGAACGCGTTGCACTGTTGCGCAGGCGTTCGATGTTCTCATTTCGACTCGCATCCTTCTCGATGAAGGTGTCCGTCGAAGCCACGTAAGCTTCGGGCTGGTAGTAGTCGTAATAGCTGACGAAATACTCGACCGCATTGTTCGGGAACAGGTCGCGGAACTCCGCGTAGAGCTGAGCCGCCAGAGTTTTGTTGGGCGAGAGCACCAGGGTCGGGCGATTCAGCTCCTCGATCACCGCCGCCATGGTGTAAGTCTTACCGGAGCCTGTGATCCCCAAAAGGCATTGATCTGGGGCACCACTCTCGCCCCCCGCGACCAATTCCCGGATCGCTTGAGGTTGATCGCCCGATGCCTCAAAGGGGCATACCAACTGGAACCGACCGGGCTCTGCCGCCCCGCTATGCCCACTCTTTCCTATTTCTTCACCCACGGGGGGATCCTAACCTGTAGTCCCGCATCATTCTGGAGGTATTCCAGAGCTCTCGGCCAGCTTGCGCCTGGGAGGGGCAGAGCTTATCTTTTGCGCCTTCCTGGACCCCTGGGGCCTCGACCAGCGGCCTCGCAGTAACGCGTCGCGCGCCCCCCTCTTCTCATCCCTGGACATCCCGCATGATCATCGAATGCCCCGCCTGCGGCGCCCGCGCCAAACTCCCCGACAATAAGGAGGGAGCCAAGGTTCGTTGCACTGAGTGTGAAAGAGTCTATGTGGCCAGGGACCCGGCCAGCCGGCGCTCCAGTAGTACCGCCAAGTCGCGCAACAGTTCCGCCATGCCAATCGGTATCGGTGCTGCCGTTATCGCCGTCGTAATGGTCATTGTGATGAACAGAGATCATAGCGAGGCTAAGGACGTTCCCAAGGCACCCCCAATTGTTCCGAACGTCGCAGTTGAGTCAGTCGACCCGAATGGGTGGGAATCAGAACTCGTGCTTGCCGTTCGCGGACTGCACAAGCTGGCCGCCGAGCGCGATGGATTCAATCTGTCCAACCAGATTTCATTCCCCCACGTCTGGGCGCGACTGCAAGTTGCCGAAGGCGAAGAAATAGCCACAACGCTAGACGTGACTGGCTACGAGGAACTCGTCAGTGCGGATATCGATGTGATCAAGGGCGACGTGATCAACTTCTTGCACTCGGAGGAAGGAGCCAACCTTCCAGGCAACTGGACCCCCTTCGACGGTTCAGTCATCGCACAAGATGACGAGACGGCTCTGATCCGTTTGGCCATCGAGCCCCGCGACGAAGCCTATGGTGTTGGTACACGCAACATCGAGTGGCGCTTGGTCAAAGACGGCGGCAAATGGAAAGCTTGGTATTGGGAACGCTACATCTCTCCCGACGAAGCTAAATCGATGCGCACTGCGCGCAAGAAGAGCTACAAGCAAAAGACACTCACCGACGGTTCGATCGTGATCGAAGGCGAGCCCAAGCCGATTCCGTACATGGAAGAGACCAGCTTGGAGCTGCGCACGGAGATCGACGCACTGATCGCAAAGCTGATCGATTTAGAACTGCCCGCCAAGGAATTGTCCAAGGTACGTGGCGAACTGGAGCTACAAGGAAAGCACGCTATTCCGCCCCTCTTGACCACGTTCTACCACATGAGTCAAGCTGGCTTCCCGGACATGGATGCAGCTATCCAGGCGCAGATCGTGCACCAGATGCTCGGCGACTTGACTGGCTATGTCACCAGCTTCAAAGCCCACGACGCCCTCGGCGCCACCCAAGAACGGCGCGATAGCGGCGTGCGTCAATGGTGGGGTTGGTACGAGAAGCACTTCAAGAAATTTGAAGCCCGCGAGGAGTCCGTCGACGGGCTCGAAGAGAACCTCAAGTTCGGTAGCGAGCGCGAGCGTGCTGAGTACGAACGCAGCAAGCGTATGATCGAGCAAGAAGAAGCTGACAAGGCTTTGAAAGCCAAGAACAAAGACATCTAACCCAGACGTTGCTAACGCCAACGTCCAACTGATCCCCGACGGGGCCTTCGGGCCTGTCAATAAACCTCAGCCATCCCCTCCATGAGTTTCCGTATTGGTGAGTGCTCCTCCTGTGGAGCCAACTACAAACTACCCGCCTCCTTCGCAGCCGACCAAGCCCGCTGTAAGAACTGCGGTGGCGTAGTTCAAATCGGCAAGGCCGGTGAACCGGCGGCCCCCAAGGCCGCTGCCTCAACTCCGACCGAGGACCTCAAAGAAGTCACGCGTCCCAAGAAGAAGAGCTCCGGCCCTTCGATGAAAGAACGATTGATGGCTGAACGCAAAGCTGCTGAGGCCGCTGCAGCCAAGCCTGCGGCAGCCAAGCCAGCCCCCGCCAAGCCTGCGACTGCAAAAGCGCCGGCCCCCAAGCCCGCCGCGACCGAAAGTAAAGCCCCCGCCAAGAGCAGTAGCTCACGCCGTTCACGCTCCGGCTCACGCCGGGCGGACGGCGACAGCGGCGACGAAGGCGGCAAGGAAAAGGGCGGCTCACGTCGCCGTCGCTCCGCGCCCGAGAAGAAGAAGGCGCCGGTGGGCGGCATGATTGCCATGGTACTGATGGTCGCCGTACTCGGCGCCGCCGGCTACTTCTACATGAACCGGGGTGAGGAGGATTCAGCCGAGGCAGCCGACGGCACCACGGAAGATGTGGTGATGAACACCTCTGATGCTGATGGCGAAGCCGCCGGAACTGACGGTGAGGGCACGGAGCCCATTGTCAAGGATGCAGAAGATGGCGACGAGGCTGATGGCGCAGCGGAAGACGGCAGCGAGGAGACCCTTACCGCAGTGGCCAAGCCTAAGAAGGAAGCCAAGGCCGGCGACCCTGACACGGTCGATCTGACTCTCATCGAAGACTACGGCCCGATCGCCGGTTGTGACGAGGCTCGCTTCCTTGAGCTTCAAGAACTGGCAGCGGTCATGGTCGATCCGGAAGCCGGTGCTGCCGGCAACCGCGCGCGCAACAAGTTGGTAGAGGCTGGCAAGGAAGCTTTCCCTGCCGTCTTCAACGCTTTGAAGGCTTTGGATCTGACGGATAACGATCAGTTTCGCTCCGCCGACGTTTGCCAGAAGGCTCTAGAGAGTCTTTGTAACGGCAACAACTTTGGTTGGAAATACCCCAGCCAAGAGCCTGTGAAGTTCCACTACTTCGACAAGAAGGTGATCGTCGCCTGGTCCAAGGCTTGGGATCAAGCCAAGGACAACGACGGCGCGTGGGCCAAACTCGCCAAGCTCGACTCGCTTCCAGCCAAGGAAGAGGAAGAGGTCGGGGAAGATGACGATACGGCAGACGCCTTGGATGGCCTGGACGACCTGTAAAGCAAAGCCTGGCCGATCCGGTCAGTTGCTAAGGAGCCACTAAAAAGGGGGCGGGCGCTTGAACAGCGCCCGCCCCCTTTTCTGTAACGAACGCCCCCCGCTTAGGGCTGCTCTTCCAGTACCGAAACCTTGTGCTCGAGCCATCCAAACATGACCAACTCCTGCGAGCTGTGCACCTTGCCGTCCGGTCCGTCGACATATTGGACGAGCTTGGTACTCACCTCTTCGTCGGCCCTGAAGTCTTGGACATCGTGTAGGTGGGCCCCTTCTAGATCCCAGCGAACCGTGCCGGAGCCCTGCAGCTTCAACTGAACCAGCGCGGATTCGATCCGAATGCCTGCCAAGCGGCTCTTCAACATAAGGCTGCCGTCTGCACGATCGCGCATGTCGCGCTCAAGCGTCACGTCGAAATCCAACTTGAGTAGTGCGAGCATTCTACCGGCACTGCTCTCCTCGGTGCCGATCCAGGTAGCCTTGACTGTGCCTTCCTCCTTCTCGCCAAACAGGTTAGAGATAGAGAGGCCAGTACCGAGTCGCATGATGCGATACAGCGGCGCTTTAACCCCGTTGCCGAGTTCCATGTCCGTGTCTCCGCCCGAGTTGAAAACGCCCGCCAAAACTCCCGGTGCCATATCCCAACTCGATCCAAGCTTGACGGGATCCTTGGGCATCAGTTCACGCATGCTCATGCTTACGCTCAAGCCAGGCAACAGTTCCTCAATGCCATTTTTCTTGTCGTAGTAGCGCCCGTATTCTTTGTCCTCGGGCACCCAAGTGAACATCACACTCCGGCCCACGAACCCTGAATCTCCGATGATGGCACCGTCTTTGGTAGTCAGCCCGCCTGCGGAAGTTTCGGTGTTCGCCTCAAAGCGACACTCATTGAACATCCGGTTCATCTTGGTCGGACGGCCATCGGCACGTTCGAAGACGCGGTCTGTGACCGTCAAGTATTGCGTGCTATCGAGATCAAAGAGCCGCTGAGAAACGACGCGCTCGCCGTTTGCCTCCGACACTTGCGACTTGGCAGACAGCGTATGCTTAGTGACCATCTCGCGACGAAGGAGCACATCAGGCTTGGGAGCCCAAACCAATTCCTGTGCAGGCGGACTAGGCGCCGGTTGCATGGAACTGCAGAGAAAGAGCGGAAAGATAAGCAGTTGGAAGTATTTCATGTGTCGGTGGCTTGCCCCGTTCCTTGGAGCGGCTTCAATCGTTGTTCTTGGGTGGATAGGAAGGAAGATCATTTCTGTTGAGCTCAAAGGCCCCCACCCTTGCCATTCTTACCGTCCTTAACGGTAGCCCCCGAGCGAATCGTCGGCGCCTGACGCTTGTCACCTAGGAGTTCAGGGTTCTCTTCCTTGCCGCCTTTGCGCGGCTTTCGTCCATCGACGTACTCACCACTGCCCTCGGTATCCACGGTTCCATCCACGGTCCAGAACGTGACATCACCGCTAAGTTTCCCGTCGACCATTGCGGTCTCTACGCGCTTTTGGCCGTTCTTGAACCACTGCTTGTACAAGCCGGTACGTATGCCATTGACATAGTTACACTCGTACTTTTTTTGACCGTTGTCGAAGTAGCCGGACCAGTTCCCCACGGCCTTGCCCAGCCTGTAAGTTCCGCGACCTTCGACCTCACCATTCTCAAACCAATAGGTCCATTGGGCGTCTTCTTTGTCGCGCATGAAGGACCCTTCAAAGTAAAGCTCTCCATTCGGGTGATAGCGCTTCCAAAGACCATTCTGCTTGTCTTTCAAGTAGCTGCCCTCGGCCATTTTGTTGCCATCTATGTCATGGGTCACCCAAAAGCCCGAGCGCTTGCCAATTTGGTAGGACCCCTTCGACTGCGGCACGCCATTCTCGAACCAGAGCTCCCATTCGCCGGTGCGCTCGCCCAAGTAGTAAGCCCCCTGCTCCTTTAGTGCACCGTCGTTTTTCCACCAGGTCCTCCAATAGCCATCGCGTTGACCGAGGGCCCAGTTTCCTTCTGAGCCACGGTAACCATCCTTGCGCCAGTACTTCCACTTCCCAACGCGGTGGTAGTCCTCAAGAGTTCCCTCGTAAGCCTTCTTACCGTTTTCGTGCCAACCAGTCCAAGGACCGTCAAGTCGGCCCTTATAGAGGTGGCCCTCGCGTGCCTTGACGCCGTTCTCGTGGATGATGGTGACCCATTCACCACGAGCTTCCGGAACGGACTCCTGCTCCTGCGCCGGCTCTTGGGGCGCCTGAGAGAGAGAGAGCCCAATGGCAAGGACCGCAAGTGGGCTGGCGAGGAGCCCTAGGGAGGGAATGGAGAGCATGCTGATTGAGAAGAGGTCTGCTGAGGATTGAAATGGATGCACAGCATATACGCCGCGCAAGCGTCCTTGTTAACCCGAACTATTCGTCCTTGGGATAGTTCGAGTTGAGTGCGTCCAGGAGGAATGGCCTGATTTACCGTCGGAGCTGCGTCAGACAGCCAGGGGTGGGAGCCCTCCAGAGGCTAAATTGGCCACCGCTAGCACCTCCAACGCTCAGAATCCCACAGACCCAATCCCCCGTCATTTCGGCTAAATCAAGTGCTGACGGCCGGCTCAGGCCACTTGGGTGCGAGTGCCAGGCCCCTAGAATCCGTCGATTCAGTCGCTGGGCCAAACGCTCGGTCGCAAGATGCTCTAGAGGGTCCAATCGAAAGCGGCCGGGGCGGTCATCTAGATTGGTCAGGGTAGCCACATCCGCGATGGTCCAACAAGTCTCAGTTCGCGAACCCATCAAGAGGCCGCAGACCTCTAGCGGTGCACTCCGCAAACTCTTCCGAATCATCTCCCGCTCAAGCTCGATGGACAACGAGTACCGCAGTGTCCACGAAATTTGCATCAAGCGAACCTAGTTCTGTTTGTCGCTCACCAACTGGTCGCCCGAGTAAGTCCCACTCCAACTCTCCATCAGCTTGCCTTCTTCAGACCAGAGCTTCCATTCGCCTTCGCGTACGCCAACTTTCATTGTGCCTTCGCTGGCCTTCTCGCCACTGGGATGCCAAGTCGTCATGGGACCTTCGAGCACGCCGGCTACATAGGTGGCCGTTTCCTTCGGATTTCCGCCACTGTAGAAAACATGCTGTAAACCATCGGCCTCGCCATCTGCAAATTCACCTTCAAATACGAGGATGCCTTCCGAGGTCCAAGACTTGCGCAACCCATGGAAGACGCCCGCCTTGTAGTTCTCGATGACAACCGGTAACCCCTGCAAGTCCCACACGTGCCATTCGCCAACGCGGACATTGTTTGCGGTCTGACCCTTCATGCGCGGCGCGCCGGTCTTGTACCACTCCCCAAACGTTCCAGAGCGTAGTCCGTCCAAGTACTCCACCCGCGAAGCCAAGGCTCCGTTAGCGTGCCAGCGCGTGTGAGCACCGTTGCGAACACCGGCCTTATACGCGGTCTCGTCGGTTTGAACTCCGCGCTTGTTCCAGTAACGCTCAAGACCATCGCGCACTCCGTCCTTCCAGAGGGCCTTCATTTTGACGCTGCCCAAGACGTGCATCAGCCACTGCTCGCCTGTCTGTTGGCCACGATCCCAGAAGTCGATCGAGCGCAAAGAACCCAGCGCATGCCATCGCAACCATTTGCCATCGGCCATATCCATCACGAAGGTACCTTCGGACTTCACAGTGCCCGTGTCGAACCAACTGCGGTAGGGGCCATCAGTAGCGCCCTCCTTGTAGACCCGCTGCAGCTCAACCTGTCCGTTCGCATACCAACGCCACTCAGGACCGTGGGAAATCCAGCCCCCCGTTTCGTCTTGGTAGCGATGTCCCTGCAAGCGTAGGTCCTCGCTCGGCCAATGCTCTTCGTAGAACTCTACCGCCGTGCCCTCCCATTCTTCGAGCGCTTCTAGGCGGTCCAGCGAGGGGTCGGGAATCCCAGCCTGGGCGGGTGGGATTTGTTCCAAGGGCACACTCGCGAAGGCGGTTTCCTGTTCCGTATTTGGTTGTGGCGCCGCGTCCGGATCCGCCGCTTTCTTGCCCGAGATCTTTGGCGTTTCTTCCTGCTCAAAATCCGAACTGAATGGAATCGGCGATTCAAGCACTTCTGCTGCTGCTGCTGCTGCTTGCGCAGCGCCTGCGCCTGCGCCAGAGTCAGCCGGCTCCGATTTTGAACCGCAACCCCAGGCGATAACGAAGCAAGCTACAAGCGAGGTCGCTCGTTCAATCTGGAACGGATGGTTGAAGAATTTTCTGATCAGCATGATTCAAAGTCTTACGCAGGGAAGATCCTGACTGTTTGGAGAGAAGCCGGAATCAGGACGACGTCTGAGCCTCGCGGGGACCGACCATTTCACCCGGGATCACAGCCTTATCGAACTCTTCTCCGCTGAGGAAGCCCATCTCGATCACGGTTTCGCGCAGCGTCAAATTGTCCATGTAAGCCTTCTTAGCCACCTTCGCCGCATTGTCGTAACCAATGTGACGGTTTAACGCTGTGACAAGCATTAGAGATTTACGCATCAAGGAGTCCACGCGATCGGCGTCGAGCTCCAAGCCGTCGATGCACTTCTCACGCAGAGAATCACAACCGTCTGAAAGCACACATAAGGACTCGAGCACATTGTGAATCATCACCGGCTTGAACACGTTCAGCTCAAAGTTGCCTTGGCTTCCCGCTATACCAACTGTCACATCATTGCCCATGACTTGCACACAAACCATGGTCATTGCCTCGCATTGCGTCGGGTTGACCTTACCCGGCATGATCGATGAACCGGGTTCGTTAGCGGGCAATTTGAGTTCACCAAGACCGCAACGAGGACCGGAACCTAGCCAACGAATATCGTTTGCGATCTTCATCAGCCCAGCGGCCGCGACTTTGAAAGTGCCATGCAAGAACACCAATGCATCATGACCGGCTAGAGCCGAAAATTTATTGGGTGCGGTGACGAAGGCCAAGCCAGTTTCCTTAGCAATCTTGGACGCTACAAGCTCGGAGAAGCGTGGGTCCGTGTTCAAGCCTGTGCCGACGGCGGTGCCGCCTTGGGCCAGCTCGAAGATCGCAGGCAAAGCACTCTTGATAGCACGCCGCGCGTCTCGCAACTGTTGGACATAGCCGGAGAATTCCTGTCCGACAGTCAGGGGCGTCGCGTCTTGCAAGTGAGTTCGGCCAATCTTGACCGTGTCCTTCCACTCCTCGCCCTTGGCTTCGAGAGACTTCTCCAAAGCACTCAGTGCAGGTAATAGGCGATTGACCGTTTGTTCAGCCGCAGCGATGTGCATCGCCGTAGGAAATGTGTCGTTCGAGGACTGGGCGCGGTTGCAATGATCGTTGGGGTGCACGGGCGACTTGCTGCCCATCTCGCCACCGAGCATTTGAATCGCGCGGTTGGAGATCACCTCATTGGTGTTCATGTTCGACTGAGTTCCCGATCCGGTCTGCCAAACGACAAGCGGAAAGTGCTCGTCGAGAGTTCCTTCGATAACCTCGTCGGCAGCGGCCAATAAGGCCTTCTGCTGGTCTTCTTCGAGCATGTCAAGCTCGCCCAGATCGATATTGGCCAGGGCAGCGCATTTCTTGACGATGCCCAAGGCGCGAATCATCGGGCGCGTGAACGTGTGTCCACCGATCTTGAAGTTCTGGCGCGAACGTTGGGTTTGGGCGCCATAGAGGGCACTGTCCGGAACCTCGATCGGTCCCATGGAGTCACTTTCGGTACGGGTCTTCATCAGTCGTTGAGGTGTATGACGGTTCTGGATCAGCCGCGTACCCTACTGAACTAGGCGCCCGAGCCCCTCAAATATCGCCTAGGAACTCCGAGCTAGCCTTCTTCCACCAATCCCGCCAGGCACGAACGCGCTTGCTTCGCTCACCCGGTTTTGCATTGGGGTCGAAGTTGTGGTCGCGCCCGGTGATGATGTGCAAAGCCGCCATGGCTGCCTCACGCACTACAGGCTCCTGGTCCTCCAAGGCATCGATCAATGATTCGATCGCCATGGGCGAGCTCAAGTCCCCGCAAACGCGGGCCACGGCCATGCGCACAAAGACATCCGAGTCCTTGAGCAACGGAAGTAGAAAAGGCACGACCTGTGGATCCTTCGTCTCGCCCAAGGATTGGACGGCGTTCCAGCGCGTTCCAGCCGTCTCGCTGGACAGGTCGGCGAGCTCTGCCTCGTAATTGGGTCCTTTGGAAACCACAGGAAGCTCCACGCGCGCGGGTGTGTTTCTTGCCGCCAAGGCGGTTTCTTGATCGGCGAGCCGTGTGGAGAACCCGTCGAGCTGATTGCGGGATTTCAATACTTGCGCGAGAAGTTGGTCGTGGCGCTGACCTGAACCGACCTCCCCATCGCGTTGTTCGGTGGCGAGCCGCGCGAGTTCGCCGTCGATCTTGCGCAACTGAGTGCGAGCGCCGGAGAGTTCCTCGCGCAAGCCGGCGAGTTCGGTTTCCGCTTCTGATTGCCGTTGGTTGAAGTTCGAACGCAAGCGAATCTCAAGCTGCTCGTCACGATCCCGCGCACGCAAGCTGATCTGATCGAGATCATCACCGACCGCCTCAAGCTCGCCGTCAAGAGCTTCGCGATAGTGGCCATCTTCCTGGCGCATGGTGTTGATTTCGCCCGAAAAGAACCACGCGCTCGATCCTGCCATGATCAAAGCCAAGAGCCCGATCCAGTTGGCATTAGACGAGTCTGCGGTGGCCGGCGGCGGTGCGACAGCCACGCTCGGCTTGGCACTAAGAGTTTGATTGGCGGCTCTCTTCCCCGTATCTGGAGAAACGACGCCCACGCCCCCCGAACCGCTCATGGCGGATTCGCAAATGGTGCAAATCACCCGTCCCTGCAACATTCGAGCCTTGCCCCCGGCGAAATCAGCCTCGGGAACAGATTCGTTGCAAAGGTCACAGAATTGGATTTTCATCGACTTGGATCTATTAGGGTATTCTCTTGGACTGCATCGGAGCCTGCGTCGCTTGCCTCAGCACCCCGCACAAGACTACGCCGACCCTATACCTGTAATCCATAGCCGACTACAAACCCTGCTCCAATGACTATTCACGTCTCGCAAGGTCTGCGCCAGGTTCTAGATGACCTGGGGCATGAATTCCTCCGAGAATTCCTGGAGATCGAGACCTCCCGCAATCCGGACAACGTAGAGGCCCTAGCGGAGCTTGGGCACATCTACACCCTTCAGGGCCAGTGGAATAAGGGCTTGACGGTCGATCTACAGCTCGTCGCTGTCGTACCTGAGAGTTCAACCGTGCGCTATAACCTGGCCTGCTCCTACGCCTTGCTCGGTCGCATCGACGAGGCTTTTGACGCACTCAACACGGCCGTGGATCTTGGCTATGACGAGGATTTGTTCATGGCCGAAGATTCGGATCTGGAAGCGCTTCGCAACGATCAGCGCTTTCGCACATTGTTGGAGCGCATTCGCTCTCTGAAGGAACTCTCTTAACCAACTCCCCCACGCTGGCTCAGCGCCTACTGGCGCAGGGCATCTCCCTGGCGCTTGTTCCACCACTCCAACCATCGAGCTGCGCTGCGTTCGCGATCGAACTCGCTGCCATTGGCGTCGTAATCAAAGCGTTCGTGAGTTGCCTCGTAAAGCGCCTGGGAGCAGAGCGCGCGAATCATGACGCGATCGTCGTGCAATCCGCCAATGAGATGCGGAACCATCGTCCAATCGCCAAGGCGCAAGAGCGTGCGCGCGCGTTCCAAGGCTAAATCCGACCTCTCGAGACTTGGCCAGGGCAGCTCGCGCAAAGGCTCGACCAAGCGAGCATCGTGTGTTGCTCCAAGGGCAGCCAATGCTGCTCCGGCAACATCAGAACGTTCATCCTGGGCCATCTCCAAGAGAACCGCATAGGCCGGTTCGCCAAGGTTGGCAAACCATTGAATCATCTCGATGCGCTCGATGCCGTGAGTCCAAGGCAAGCGTTGAACTTCTTGATCAATCTTCATTTGCAACTGAGGCGAAGCTTCGACCCAAGGACCGATGTTCGACTTTTGGCCGCGTTTCCCATCACCGACGGTGACGCAGGAGGCCAGGGGCAAAAGCAGGAGAAGAGTCAGGCTCAAAAATCGGCGCATAGGTCTACTAAGGTGTCCGCGCAGTAAACGACGGGATTGCCGTTCAAAGCTCTGGTAACTAGGAGGTTCGACTGTCCCCTCTTCGTCTGACAATCCCAATCCCTTAATAGCCAAGACGCCTCTTGAGGCCATCCGGACCACTTCCGCCACGCTGGAGGGCGCCAAGTAATGCTGCAGCAGTGAGCGCCGCGATGCCGAGGGCAAGAAATACCCACGCATGCGGATCGGAATCGAGCCTTCTAGCCCTTCCAAGCCCAATATCGCCGATAGGTGAAGAGTCAGGCGGATGCCACTTTCGAAAGCCGAGCGCTTCGAATTCGCTTGAATAGGGTAATTGCAAGCCGCTTTGGCCCAAGTACTCTCCACTGATCCCATCGTAGAGTTGAACATGCAAGGCACTGCCCGCCACGCCAGCACTCAATTCGCGAGGGATCGGCCCAGATCTGCGTTCACGAGGATCCGATCCAGGAAAAGCAGCCGATGGCCAGAGCGTCGAACTGGACAGAACGATGTCTCGCATGATCGCTTGGGAGCCAGCGCCCCAAATCAGGGCGTGAACTTCGGCGCGAACTTGTGCCGGCCACTCGATCGGAACCTCCGTCAGATGCAGCCTCCCAGACTCGGAGGTCAAACTCGGCCTTCGCTCGTCAGAAGAAGCTCGTGCCATCATTCGCCAAAGCGGAGCGAAGAGAACCTCAGCAGACTCGAACTCGGGCGCCCAACCCGCCTGCGTACTGCTCGCCCACGCCGCGACGAGACCGCCACCCACGCCCCACCAACCCAGCAAGGGTTCTGCAAGTGCCTCGGAGTTCCAGAGCACATCCGCTCCAGGTTGCAGCGCGCAGCGGAAGTACCTCTGATGACGAGGCCAGACGTCTTGGCTCGTGCCCCAAGCATCGAGCAAAGACTCTGTTCCAAGCAAGCCGCCCTCGTTCGCCACCTGAACATCGATCTGTCCATTACGAACTTGGTCGCTAAAGACCTCGCGCTGAAAGAGTTCGGCCAAGTCTCCCAAGTCGCCCGACTCCAGTAACTCATTCCCAGCGGGTACCAAGTGGCCGAGGAAGTTCTTATCCGCCTTCGCGCCGGCTGCGACGACAACGAAGCGCGATTCACCCTGCGTCAACGCCTCGGCAATCTGCGCTCCACGACGAAAAACGTCATGCGAAATGTCATCGCGCCCGTCCGTCAACAAAATGGTGAGAGCTGGCCGCGAGCTTCGCGATCGTTCGGCGACGAGCTGATCCAAAGAAGCCAAGATCTCCGTCGAACCACGCGGCACTCGCGAGGCGAACAGCCTTTCGAGAGTCTCCGTCGCATTGCCATCTTCGGGCGATAAATCGATCGGCTCACGTAGGCCAACACTGAAGAAGCGCAAGCTCAAGTCATCCTTCGCAGGGGCCGCCAGGACGAGTTCCGCCGCGGCACGCTGCACTCGAGCAAAAGGTTCGCCCGCCATCGATCCCGAACCATCAACGAGCAAGATCACGTCGCGCGGGCCGCGCTCCTCGGGTGCCAAAGAGAGAGGCAATAGATCTCCAAGGGAAGCCTCTGTGCGCGAAAGACGCGCAGGTGCCCAACCGGGCAATGCCCCCCATCCTCCGCAAGTAAACCAGCTTCCACCGGAGCGAACGAACTCAGCGATTAGCTCTCCTGGAAGGTCCGCGGGTCCCAGGTTGAAACTCAGGATCAAATCCATCTTGCCCAACTGCGCGCTCAGCCCTGAAGGTTCGAGGAAGCTGAAGTGCAAGCCTTGCAATTCCTCATTGGAGAGCCAGGCACGCAACTTGGGCAGGTCTTCAGCCTTGGCGACGGCAGCCACCAATTTTGTATCTCCAGCCCGACAGTCCGCCGAGCGTTGATCGTTTTCGGGGATGGCATCTTGGAAGTCCACAGCGGAAGCGCCCTTGAGATGTGCACGTACGACCAGACGTGTCAATCCATCTTTGGCCGGCCCCAGCTCCAAACGCACATCCCAATGGGTGTATCCAAGCCCCTGCTCAATGACCGCAGGCAGTTCCAAGTCAATGATTCGCTCTTGGACTCTACCGGGCCCAACCTGTTGAAGAAGCGCGAGCTGAAACTGATAGCCAGCCACCAGGGCCTTACGAGACTTGCCGCCGCTGGAGAGCGCCAATCGCACGCGTCCAACAAGCGCAGACCCCACTTCGATGTCTTTCGGCAATTCGATTGACTCTACCGCGAAGTCGATGAGCTTGGCCGGAGGCAAAGGTTCCTGACTCACCTGCACACCCAGAGCAGCCAAGCGCGCTAGGCGCGAAGCAGGATCGGCACCACTAAAGTCGTCGGCGGCGTAGATCACAAGAGTTGCAGCGGGTCTCCTGGCGCTCGTTAGCGCCCCCTCCAATACAGCCAATCCGCTATCGAGTTCCGAGCCCACGCTCGATCGTCGAGCGATTGTCAAGTCCAGGACTTGCCCGCCCTGACCCGCCAAACGATCCAGCCAGACCTGCGGCTCAGCCACTCCCAAGAAACGCACGTCGGCGGCGAATGTCGCTATGGCCAAATCTTCGCCCGCTATCTGCGCCGCCAGAGCTTCGTCGCGTAGGCGGCGTCGCGCCCAAATGGCGTGCGCGGGGCGCAGTCGAGTCGTACCTGCGGAGAGGTCAAAAAGCACCGCGCGCAGAGCGGGCACCTCCGCGCCGCTGGCGCTCTTCGTCGGAAAGCTGCGCCAAGTACCGAGGCCCATGCAAAAGATCCCGGCCAGGACCAGGCTCAATCGCAACCAGGCGGGCCCCCGCGCCGGCATCACGAACGTTCGCTGCCCTCACACACTTGATCCACAGCTCCTGCAGTATTGCGCTCAGCACTTGAGATCCAACCGCCTCCCAGCAATCGATCGCCTTCGTAGAAGGCAGCGCCTTGCCCAGCTGTCACCGCTAGTTGTGGCTCGTCGAAGAGCACGTGCGCCTTGCCATCAGTAACTCGCACCAATGCCGCTGCAGGTACGCAATGATAGCGGTGCTGAACTGTGCAACGAAACTCACCGGACTCCGGCAAATCGAATCCGATCCAGTTCAAGCCGCCGTCGATCCGCATGGAAATGAAGTCCGCTTCTTCACGTCCTCCAAGAACGACAGTGCCCGTCTCGGGGTTCACTTCAACCACATATAGGGGTCGTCCACCACCGATACCGTGGCCGCGCCGTTGACCGATCGTGAAGTGTTCGGTGCCCTCATGTGTTCCAATCACTTTACCGGCAGTGTCTCGGAATTCACCGGGGTGCAACTCGCGCCCCTCTTGTTTCAAGAGTTCTCGGTAGTCGTTCGAAGGCACAAAACAGATTTCTTGGCTGTCCGCTTTCTTGGCCGTTCGCAATCCGATTTTTTCTGCCATCGCGCGCACCTCGGGTTTTTGCAAGCCTCCCAAGGGCAAACGCGTGCGGCGCAAGTTTTCTTCTGCCACGCAAAAGAGCTGATAGGACTGATCCTTGTTGCGATCGACGCCTCGTCGTACATGGACACGGCCATCGATGATGTCCAGACGCGCGTAGTGTCCGGTCGCGATCCCCTCTGCTCCGAGTTCATCCGCGAATCGCAGCAGCTCGTCGAACTTCAAGTCACGGTTGCAAACGGCGCAAGGATTCGGGGTGCGGCCCGCTGCGTACTCGTCGAGAAAGTAGGTGATGATCTGACGGAATTCTTTGGAGAGGTCCAACGAATGGAAGCTCAGCCCAAGCTTGGCCGCCACCATGCGGGCATCCCGTGCGTCCGAGGTCGAGCAGCAAGACTTCTTGCGAGTCTCCGACTCCTCGACCTTGACCCCATTGCGCATGAAAAGGCCGATCACCTCATAATCCTCTTCACCCATCATCCAGGCGGCTACGGAGGAGTCGACGCCGCCGCTCATGGCGACGACAAAACGCGGGCGAGATTCTGTGTTCTTCTGGGACATGATTGTGGGGATTGTAGCGCCCCACGGGCTCTAGTGAAGATGCCAGATCTCGAGACTCTCAAGTTGGGCTCAGCTTAGGTATGCTTTTCGCCCTCGTAATCCATCCGCCACCCTGAATCCATGATCCTCTCCAACATACTCCCGCTGCTGCTTTTCCTAGAGGACGCTCCCGACGAGCCGGCGCCCTCCTTCCTGTGGCCCATGCTCGGCATCGGAGCCATTTTCTGGTTCGTGATGATCGCCCCAGAGCGCAAGCGTAAGAAGGAGCGTGGCGAAATGATCACCAGCATGAAAAAGGGTGACAAGGTCATGACCACCAGCGGCATGTACGGCACGATCGCCCAAGTTCAGGGCGACGTGGTGACCCTGTCGATTTCCGACAATGTGCGCGTCAAGTTCGCACTGGCGGCTATCCAGGGCCCGATCGATCTGGAGAAGAAGGATGACAAGTCCAATAAGATCGACACCAAGAAGGCGGAAACCGCAACCGAAGTCGAAGCTGAGGTCGTCGAAAGCAAGTAGGCGCTCTTCCTTCCAGCATTGCGAAAGACGAGTTTTGAGGTGACCCTTTCCCTCACGCTCGTCTTTCTTTGCGTGAATGCTCCATCCCGAGTTCGAGGCCTGCGCACGACTTGCGCCGCCCGCTTGCGCCTTGCCTGCTTTGCCCACGCGCCACGTTTGTCATTGCGTTACCTCTCTGCCACCCGGGCGGAACTTGGCTTGGCGGGTGAAGAACTAGCGGCGCGCAGTTTGCTACGCACGGGTTGGCGACTGCGCGGAAGACGCGTCAAAACACAATTTGGCGAGGTGGACTTGTGGGCGACCCTTGGCCGAGTCTCCTTGGTGGTCGAAGTGAAGACCGGCCGACTTCGATACCTGCCCCAAGTGACGGCCTCTTCCACGCGTTGGGACCTACGCTGGCGACCGGGGGAATCCTTGAGCACGAGGCAACGAGGACGATTGATCCAAGCCGCACAACACTTGGCCAAATCCAATGGCGACAGGGCGCAGCTTTCCATTATCGAAGTCTTCGTCTCGCGTGATGGCAGCCAAGTGGAAGTCCTCGCACCACGCGCACTGGCCTCATTCGAGCGCTAACTTGGCGAGATCCTGACTCCTCGGGATCTGGACCATGTGAATCCCTTTGGCGTTCCAGATACTGAAAACACGCAAGAATCCTTGCGCGAATGGCTTGTGCAGCATGTCCTTCAGCGTGGGAGCCTCGCAACGCAGTTCGCAGGGCAAGGAGTAGCCAGCATCACCATGAACCATCGGTTTGGTGTCCGTGGACCCAATGCAACGGAAGTCCAGCGGCTCGATTTCACCTCTGATCAACACCAAGAACGGAAAATCGCGGACGCCTGCGATAAATGGAGCGAACCCGACGATTTTGTCGTTCCCCGGACGCACCCACCGGAACCCAAGCGAGCGACGCCGGTCTTACACTAATTCTCTAGTGTCGCCCGACGTCCAGATTGGCGAACAAGCCGCGCGAGATCCTTCGGCCTCTGAAAGTCCCCAAATCCATCCCTATCCCTCGCCTTGGATGCCATTGCCCCTAGCCTTCAAGAATAGTCGTCAGCCACCGAAGGCGGCGATGCGGAGCGTGTGCACTCTCCGCCACCTCTGCGGCTGACAGCAATTCAACAAAAGCGGGCTGCAAGCGATAGGCCCGGGGTCCGTATACTCACAGGCCCCAATGAAGTACTTCACACTAGTTCTCCTGTCTTTGCTCGCCGCAGGTTCGCCTCTTGGCGATACTGTTTCTAAGTACGGCGGGGTCGGTGATCCGAGCCTGGTCATGCCCGGCGCACGCGGTGTTGCGACACCCTCCACACCCGAGGCTTGTCATACCCGACGCGTGGGCTTGGCCGCGGAAATCGGCGATGGCATTTTCTTGGTGCAGGCGGGCGAAGAGGAGGATGGACGCTTCGATCCGGATGTGGACTACCAGTACTTGACGGGACTGATGCGCCCGGATTCCAAGCTTCTGCTCGTCGCGAAGAATGGCAAGCTCGTTCGTGAGGAGCTGTACATTCCGATCCAAACGGCGAAACAGAAGTTGTGGGAAGGGCCGAAACTCGGCTTGCAAGACTTTGGTCCTGACTCCAGCTTTGCGACTGTCTTGCCCTTGGAAAACTTTGACTTCGAAGCACTGGCCAAGGAAGCCGGCAAGGACGGCGTCTTGGCGGTGGACGAGGTCACCATTGCTGAACTCGTCGAGCACGAGATCGAAGTCAAACGCGGACGCAAGGAGCTCAATCTTCTGCAAAAGGTGAAGAGCCTTGAAGAACAAGCGGCGCTGCAAACGGCGGTGGACATCACCTTGGCTTCCCTTGCGGATGCCACCGTGATTGCAGTTCCCGGCGCCTGGGAATATATGGCTGAAGCCGCAATCGAAGGCGGCTTCCGCCGGCGCGGTGCGGAGTTCCTGGCCTTTCCCTCGATCTGTGGCTCAGGAATCAACTCATGCTACTTGCACTACCGCGCAAATAACCGGCAACTTCAAGACGGTGAATTGCTCCTGATGGACGTGGGTGCCAAATACATGGGATACAGCGCTGACATCACGCGCACCATTCCCGTCAACGGAAAGTTCAGCGAGCGCCAACGTGAGATCTACACCTTGGTTTACGACGCACAGCAACTCGCTGCTGCGGCGCTCAAGCCCGGACTCTCCATGCGCGATTTACACAACATGGTCGTCGAGTTTTTCGATGAGAAGGGCTACCGCGAGTACTTCAAGCACGGACTCGGACACCATCTCGGGATTCGTGTTCATGACGTCCCAGGATTCCGTGGCGTCCTCGAAGAGGGCATGCTGGTGACCATCGAACCGGGAATCTATATCAACGAGGAGAAGCTCGGAGTCCGAATCGAAGACGATTATCTCGTCACAAAAGACGGATCAATTAAGCTCTCAGGGGCCTTCCCGAGCGCTCCCGACGCCCTAGAAGCTTATATCGCCCGACTTCGTACACGATAGCCAGGACTCCCTTCAATCAGGGCTGCTCCCTGGTCGATGGGAACACTCCCGCCCCCATGCTTCGCGTCCTCAGCCACTACCTCCCCGTTCGTAAGGCCCTCCTCATTCTGAGTGAGACGCTAATTCTATGGTCCGTCCTGGCCCTGGCCGGGAGTGCGCACCTGTGGGATCCATCGCGGGAATTGCTCAGTGCGCTCTCGCGCGCGCGAGTTTCGATGAGCGCTGAGACGGCGCAGTTCCACTGCTATATCTCCGCATTCCTGGTCGCGGTCTTGGTGCAGTTCGCAATCTCTTTCAACGAGCTGTACGACTTCCGGGTCTCGCTATCGCGCTACGACCGCGCGCGCCGCTTTGTCAGTTCCATGGGCTCGGCCCTCTTCGTCTCCGTTGGAGCTGTCGTCCTCGCTCACGTCTGGAAGCTCGAACCGGCCCTCGATTTCCCCGGGCTCTCGATCACGCACAAGGTGCGCATGCTGGTTTTTGCCGTAGTGATGAGCTTCTCCTTGCTCTTCTCTTGGCGCACGCTGTTCCACGCACTCCTGCATAAGGCCCAGTTCTTTGAGCGCGTGCTGATCCTGGGCTCCAGCAAGGCTGCGCACATCTTGGCCAAGGAAATGCGCGAACACGCGGCCTCCGGCTATGAGATCGCCGGCATCTTGGCGGAAGCCAATAGCCCAGATGAGAAATCCAGCATCAAGGCCTTCGATGCGGAATCAACAGGTACCGCTGACCTGGTCCTCAAGGATTTGTACATCTCAGAAGGAGGCCTTTCATCTACGAGCAACGGACCCGTCACGAGTTCACTCAGTGACTTGGTATCCAAACTCGAGGTCAACGAGATCATTGTTGCCCTGGCGGACCGCCGCGGGAAGCTGCCGACCAATGACCTGTTACTTTGCCGCTTGGCAGGAATTCCTGTACGCGCCTATGACGGTGTCTTTGAAAACGTCGCTGGCAAGATCTCCGTGGAAGCGCTGCGCCCCTCGTACCTAATTTTCAACGAAGGTTTCGCACGCCATCCCTGGGCGGATCTCTTGAAGTCTATGATGGACCGCACACTGGCCCTGATCATGTTCTTGATCCTGTGGCCTGTGATGATTGCCACCGCCATAGCGGTGCGCATGACTTCGCCAGGCCCGGCGCTTTTCTCGCAGGAGAGAGTCGGACGCGACGGCAAGCTGTTCACTCTGTTCAAGTTTCGTTCGATGTACATCGACGCGGAAAGCCGCAGCGGTCCGGTTTGGGCCACCACCGATGATCCGCGCATCACGCCAGCAGGTAAATTCATGCGTAAAACACGCCTCGACGAATTGCCCCAGCTTTTCAACGTCCTGGGTGGCAGCATGTCCCTCATTGGGCCACGCCCCGAGCGCGAAGTCTTTGTCGAGCAGCTTGCCGAGGAAATCCCTTATTTTCGCCAGCGGCAGATCGTAAAACCCGGGCTGACGGGCTGGGCGCAGATAAACTACCCCTACGGCAATACTGTCGAGGACGCTCTCCAGAAGCTCCAATACGACCTGTTCTACATCAAGTACCAGTCGTTCCTATTCGACCTCTCGATCCTGTTCAACACGATCAAAACGATCCTGTTGCGACGCGGAACGTAGAACAAAAGGATTTCGCCCGACGGGTGCGCGGCTCGCATTCTGGGAAGTTCGCGATGCCGCCTTGGCGAAGGACGCTAAAGCGGAGGTCGATCTAACGCCGGTACTCGCTCAAATTGAACACATCAGGCCGAAGGCCATTCGCTACTGATCACATTGGCGAAGCCGAGAGCTATGAGCAGTACTTGTCGATGGCAATCGGCGCTTGTACTACGGACCAATACGTCAATGGGAATAAGCGCAAGGCAATCACTTTGGCCGAAGAAGGCATCAAGCTCTTCCCCAACGGTGAAGACTTGGTCCACCAACTGGCGATCTACAAGGAAGGCCGCTAGTTATCCGGCAAACCCTCGACGCGGCGGCTAAAACGTAGTTTGCCTGCGGATACTCGCAAACGGCGAAAACCGAGCAAGTGAAAAATCTCGACGACCCACCAGATAGCTACCTTGGGATTCACCTCAAGGGTTTCCGCTTCGTTCGGGACGCGTCGAACTCCTGGCAACCAGTGCACGATACTGCCGATTTGCAGGACCCGCATGACCGAGGAGACTCGCAGCCAAAAGCGCCGGATCTCACGTCCGACGAAGAAACCGTCATCACCTTGGCCTTGATACAAGGGCAAGAGGACCAACCCGTCTTCGCGACTCCTAACCTTGCCGTTCACGTCGTTCGCTAGGGCTTGGCCGCGAACGACTGGGTCGAAATTGGAGAATCCCGGATGCATAACAAACTCGTCACCAGTCTCTACCCGGTGACAGTAACGAAGTTCAATCACACCTGGATTGCCATTGCCGACAGCACGAAGCTGATCAAAGGCAGATTTGACCTCGCTGGTCTCAGAAGCTAACAAGCCGCCGCTCTTCACGAGTGTGATCCAAATCGCCGCCACATGGTTTCTAACTGTGTCCTGCCCCTCATGCTGTCCGCCCTCGAAGCCAATGGCGATGTGGCCGCGCTCTCCGAAGAATCCAAGCAGCGATCCATCGACGGCCTCTTCCAATCCAAGGATGACAGGAACTGGGAAAGCAAACGCGATCCGTCTGTTCTGACGGGTGTCGCCGATGATGGAAAAAGGTGATCCGCCTGCAGAAGTCGAGTGTAGATCGAGAAAAACCACCGACTCGCTCACGTTCTCGATCTCCTTCTCGATCAAGGCCTTGAGTTCGCGCTGAACAGCAAGCTCGTAGATCATGACTGAGTCATCCTCCTCGTCGCTCCCTGCGGCCCAGGAGCGATTCAGGTCTTGATCAATGTAACGCTCACCCCGGCGCAGAGCTTCCAAGTTACCAGCGATGCACACAAGCCGACCACGCAACGGCAATTCCTGGAGACGCAACTCCTGAAGAATCTCCTGCAAGGCGATCACCCCACAGGGCTCGTTTCCATGCAGTCCGCCAACGAAGATGAACAGTGGACCAGGGCGCCCAGTTTCGTACACCCCCAACTGATGAGACACGAGATCAGGCCGGCCCATTGGGGTCGTGGCTTGAATAAACTCAATACTGGTGGCCGTCATAGGGTGATTCAGAAGTTACTGATATCGGCGCTCGGCTCAGGCTTCCCTGAGCTTCTCCTCAAGCAAACGCGCGGCGACCGCAATAAAATCGTGCTCGGTCACGATTCCGCGCAATTTGCCGGCCTCGTCCACCACCGGTAGGCAAGCCACCCCATGCTCACGCATTAGATAGATCGCATCCAGGCTGAGGGTCTGCGCCGTAGCCGTAATCGGGCTTTCTTGCATCACATCCGAAACAGACATTTCGCCGGGATTCGCGGACGCCTTGCCACGAGCTACAAGACGTAGAATTGCCCTGTGGGACAGAATTCCAACCAGTTCGCCGGCACTGTCTTCGACGGGCACGTGACGCAAATGCTCCCATTCCATAACGCTAGCCGCCAAGTCAATCAGGTCATCGGGGTGCACCGTAAACAGATCGGTGGTCATGATCTGCCCCACGGTGCGGTAATCGGATAACCAATTGTCCTTCTCGGAGAGCTCTGCCAAGTCCCACGTGTGCACTGGCTCTCCATTCCATTGCTGATCGTGAATAGAATCGCACACAGCGCGCATCCGCCCGCCGACAGTGCCCTTCCCATCCATTGCCGATAGCGAGTCAAGCGCCCACTGCGCACCGGTGCGTCCCGAACGCACCCGTTCTTCGAGTACGCCGAGGTAGCTGTCGCGATCTGAACTGTCGATTCCTTGACGTTCAAGTCCAGAGTGGGCTAGCGGCAATAGGTGATCGAGGATCAGCGTATCCGCGCGGTATTCTTTGCCATTGCGCCATGCCAAGGTGGCCTTGAGTCCATAGCGCGACGCAGCCATGAAATTGCCGCGGGCGTCGTCGAAGGCCATGCACT
>JBLIOI010000006.1:0-73685 GCA_047639675.1 Planctomycetota bacterium
ACCTAGCCTCCGGGCAGAAATCGCGGCGATCATGCCAGAGGCGCCTCCACCGATGATAACCAGGTCATAGGCATCAGAACCTTCGGTTGGTTGGTTGGGAGGGCTGGTCTTCATCGCTCGCTAGACTAACGAAAACTGAGATCGGCGTCTGCGCGCTTTCTGGTGTCCTGGAATCGTGCTGACGCAATGGCTATCTTGGCCGCTGTCCCTAACCAATAGAACCATGCTAACCCGCCTCGTCCTTCTTCTCTGCCTGACGTTATCTTCCGGCCTGCAAAGCTGCAGCGGGCTGAAGCACATGCGTGAGCCCGACCAGACAGAGGTCGAACTCTCCCTTGCACCGGCTGACAAGGCCTTGGTAAACGTTCACAGGCCAAGCGATTATATCGGATCCCAGGAGTACGAGATCTACGACCGCACCGAGCTAGTCACTTGGCAAGGACGCGAAGCTCTTTGGGTCTTCGTGGATAGTACCGAGTCCGATAGGCGCAGCGACCAGCGACAGGAATGGGCGGAAGAAACCCTGAAGGACTTTCTTGGCGGGAGCCACAAAGGCAGATTGCAGCAGCTCGGTCCTAATGACGCACGCTGATCTCACAGGGCAGTTGGCGCTAGTGCGTGGCGCGAACGATGCACTGGTGCAAATACTCCAGGCGGGCCTCAAGGAGCACGGAGCAGAGATCGCGAGCGCTGAATCGACTGATCAGCTCGAGATCTTCGTGCATGTCGTCGCGCATTCAGTGCAAGCCACTTACTCTTCGCTACAAGACATCGAAGCTGAGCTTGGGCGAGTCCTCCCGAAGATGACCAAGTGCGGCTATGGGCGGGTGGTCTTGATCTCAGACAGCGCCGGCGACGCGAACGGCGGCGATCGCCCGGATCTCGCTGAGTACATTGCCTTCCGCGATGGGCTGGTGGGCTTGGCAAGGTCCCATGCCTTCAGGTCAGCGGCTGCGGGCGTAACCATCAATGTCATTGATGCGGCGGCTGACAGCCCGGCGATCATTCACGCAGTTGCCTTCTTGGCCTCGCCCGGCGCCGGCTACATCACCGGCGCGACCTTGCCCGTGAACAACGGGCAAGGATTGGGACTCTTCTAGTCCTGGGCTTCGATCTCGCGCACCATGAAGTTGCGGAACTCCGCATACTCGTCTTGCTCTCCGCCCGGAGCGTGTCGTTGCAAGCCGATCGATCCCTTGGTTACCCGTTCAGCGAAGGGCGGCGTGGCCTCCAGCTCAAAGGTGTCGACGTCGTACAAAAGCTGTCCGTTCAAGCGCACTGAAATCTGACTGCCCACATAGCGAATCAGGTAGGTGTTCCAATCGCCGAGGGGACGTAGGGCATCCTTGATCATTGGCGCTTGGGCGCCGTACAGAGCTCCGCTGAACTGGTGGGGGCTGAGGGTCGAGTTGGTCACTGTCTCCCAGTTGAAGTCATCTAGGATCTGGATCTCACAGCCGGAGAAGGCAGGGTTGCCACTGGGGGCAGCGCGCAGGAAGAGGCCGCTGTTGGACATGCGTGCAGTCTTGAAATCTAGTCGTAGCTCGAAGTTCCGGTACTCGTGCTTCGTGAGAATCTCGCCGGTCCCGCCCGCAACCGGAAGCACCAAACCGTTCTCGTGGAAGAGGTAGCCCGTGGAATCTGGCCGCATCTTCCACACGTCCATATCCTTTCCTCCGAAGAGGGCTTTCCACCCAAGAGCCTTGCCCGCTTTGGTTGGCGTCAACGTTCCAAGGTCATCGCAAGAGAATAGCTCGGGGTCGTAGTCGGGCAATTCGCGAATCCGCAGGTCGCGAAACATCGCGCGTTGAGTGTCGGAAACATCGGCACCACCGTGAACTTGAATACCTATCAACCCCTTAGCCGCGAAGCCCTCCGTTCCGGCGGGGATTTCGTAGTCGATGAGGAATTTTTCGTTGAGCCAAGAAGTGACATGCATGTCGTCGCCAAGGCAACGCACGACGACGCGATTCCACTCGTCGCGTTGCAGGAGATCTGTACTGTCCTTCTTCTCCTTCAGGAAACCGTCCGCATAGATGCCGCCAATCTGTCCCCCCGGTCGATAGTCGAGGGTGACTTGAATTCCCTTGCCGCCGCCGCGCGGAACCATGCGAATGAAGACTCCAGAGTCGAAGGGGTAATCGATTTTGGTTTCGAAGCTGAGGACGAAGTTCTTGTACGGACGATTCGTGTAGAGCAATCCTCCACTCTTTCCGGGCCCTTGTCGCCCAATGATGGTTCCGTCCTCGACGGTCCAGCGCGCGTTGCCATCGTAGCGACCGCCATGGGTGCTCCAGCCTTCGAGGCTTTCACCGTCGAAGAGTGATACGGAGTTACTCTCGTCAACAACCGGCGCGACTCGTTCACCATCCAATCCTCTGCGACCGATGCACCAGAAGGCGGCGCGCTTCAATATCGTGCGAAAGGCAGGTTGCGCAAAGTCCTCGGGCACTCCGAGGGTCGTTACAAAGTAGCGGCTTCCAATGTGGTTGTTGGTCCAAGCAACGGGCTCTGCCTCGCGCACGCCGCTGGTTTGGCCTTCTATCAAGGGCAATGCGCTGCCGCGCACGGGAGTCACTCGATGCAGCGGGCCGTGAGCTTTCAGCTGGGATAGATCGACTCCCTGCAGAATTGGATGAGTCTTGCCCGCTTCGAGCAAGCCCAAGGAGGGAGCGGGTTGTTCGCTCCAGGTGCCCAGGTCGGTGACGCCGACATAGTACATGGCGAACTCTGGCCAGTGGTCGAAGCTGTGCAGTCCGCTGCCAATCACGAGTACCGGCTGGGACTTGCCGACATAGTCCTCGACGAGGACTCGATCGCTTTCGGTGAGCTCATACCTGTCGCAGAACACAACGAGCAACTCCGCCTCCGGCAAGAGCTCGATACCGGCGAAGTGTCCCTGTTGATCGGGCGTTAGAACCGCGCAGTTGAGATCGAAACTCCCCTGAAGCTCTTGTTCAACGAAAGAGCGCAAACTCTCTGCTGGGTTGCTGGGTGTGTCTGCGGCCAGGAAAATCACGTCATCCGCAGTTGCTGATGCGGCGCAAAAAAGTAGCGAGATCGCCGTTGAAATAACTCGTCCCATGATCAGCTTGCGTAGACCTTGTCCATGTTGGCGGCGATTTGTGCCAAGCGATCGCGCTTGCCACCTGAGACCTCGGCTGCTCCCCATCCTTCGTAGCCGATCTCTTCCAGAGCCTGCATGACGGCGGGCCAGTCCGAGTCTCCTTCACCGATCTGTACGCTGAACCCTTTCCAACGTCCTTCGTTGTCGAGCTTCTTGCGGCTGTAGTCCTTGATGTCGAGCTTGAAGATGCGCTTGCCCAAGATCTTGATCCAATGCGCGGGCCAGCCATAAAGCACGATGTTGCCTATGTCGAAGTGGAAGCCGACATGCTTGCTCTCGAACTCGTCGACGTAGCGCGCCGCTTCCATCGGGGACAAGAGGAAGTTGTTCCAAACGTTTTCGAAGGCAATCTGCACGTTGAGTTCTTCCGCAAGCGGGACGAGTTTTCGAATCTCCTCCTGGGAACGCTGGTAAGCGTCTGCGTAATTCGTTTGGGCGTTCACCGTGCCGGGCACCACAAGCACCGACGTTCCCCCCAGCTTCTTGCAATCGCGCAAGGCTGTTTCGAGCGCGGCAACACCTTCCGCACGCACGGCAGCGTCCGGGTGCGAAAAGGGCTTCGCCCAGTGCGCTGAGTCAACGACACCAGGAATCTCGATACCCGTTGCTTCCTTCGCCGCCAAGACTTCATCGAGGTCCAGATCACTTGGACTGTCCATCTCGACGCCGTCGAAACCAAGCTCTTTGATGAGTTGGAACTTAGCGAGCACGGTTTCACCCTCGCCGATCATTCCGTATTTCAGAGCCTTCTTTAGTTTGGGGCGGCCCTTAGCTGCAGCGAAGGATGTCGGCGCAAGACCACCGAGGGCGGCGATGGCTGACAGTTTGAGAACGGAGCGTCGATCGATATTCATGAGTGCGGTGGGGTGGAGAGGCTATCCAGAACGCCCTCCATCCTACGCCTTCAGGCGGTCTATCTGTTGCTCAGAATGTGAAGCCCATCTCTATGAGTTGCTTCTCCGCTTGCGGTGCCCAGCCGCGGTTCGCCATCGGGCTGGCTGGGCTCGGGTGCAGGATGGTGCCGAACTCGCAGTCGCAATCGGCGAGCACAGTGCGTGCCCGCTTCAAAGCGAATTTGCCGACGCCAATCACCCGCTGAGGCTTCAATTCCTTGACCAGACGAACCAAGGCGATGTCGCAGGCCTCGAATAAAGGATCGCGTTCCGCCGCCGGAAGTTTGTCCGGAGTGTGATTGCGACCCGACTCTTCAAGGAATACGAGCGGGCAGTAGTTCCAAATGAAGAAGCGCTCGAAGAAGGCTTCGGGCGAAGGAAAGCGCTCCTGCGCCCAACCCCAAAGCCGCCGCCCACTGACCTCACTACGCGTGCAGTCGAAGCCCAAGATGGGACGTTTGGGATGTTCAACCTTGGGTTTGCCTACAGGCTCTTCGATGCCGAGCCAATCGCGCACCATGTTGACCTCGCCGAAGGGCACCCCCGTCTGCGCCATCCCGAAGGGCCCCGGGTTCATGCCGAGGAAGAGCGCTTCGATGCCCGTTCTGGCAAAGCGCTCGATGTACTTCGAGTGCGGCTTCTTCGCGTAGGAGAGCGGGTTGTAGACGTGCGTGACCGGCTCGGCAAATTCGAGCTTGTTGACAGCGCGCGTCAGCGCCGACGCGATGCGCAGGGGTTGCATTTCTTGGCGAACGTACGCCTAGCTGCGCACGCGCACCATGTGCAAGAGCTCTTGTCCGCGTGTGTTCGCGACGCCTGTCATGCCGTTGGTGTAGGGCTCTTCAGACACTCCGCGTCCCACGTAGCTGAACTCACCTTCACTGCCATCACCGAACTGGATGGTGTAATGGTAAGTCACTGAGCCACCGCTCTTGAGCCCTGTTTCGCTGCGGCGTTGGATGATGAACGCGCTGCGCTTGACGATCTTCACTCCGTCAAGGCGGCTTAGGATTGCTCTTGCAGAGAAAGCCATCCAGAGGCCAAGTAGTGCAATCAGGATGCCTAGGCTGAGAAGGATCGTGATGGTCGCGCTCGCAGCAAAGATGAATTTAGGAAGCACCATCAGGGCCCCCGCGATCATGAGAGCTGTGCCTTGCGCGCGCCGGTTGCTAGCGACGCCGTACTCTGGCGTCCAAGGCGGCGTCTCGCACAGAGCCTCATTGAACTCGTCCTTATCCTCCATCTTCAAAAGACGCTCGACGATCGGATTGCGGTCCTGATCCTTGCCGGGGTCTTTTTTAAGGGGTGATGCGCAGTACGGACACAAGGACATACCCGCTTTGGGGATGCTTGCGCCGCATTCGGGACAGACTGTGATTACGTCTTTGGCCATTGAATTCGAGGGGGGCGACATGGGAGCGACAGTCTATCGGCCCGCGCGGTCATCTGCTTGCTCCTCTTCCTGGCTATTGATCGCCAAATGTGAGCAGCCCCGACAATCTCGAGGTTTGCCGGGGCTGCGTGCGGCCCCTTTGGTCTGGGGCCAGGAGGACGATATTGGCCTTCTAGGGGCCGCTCAAGCTCGCTCGGCTGACCTGTTCGCCAAAGGCAGAGAGGTGGGCGGAGGCTTCTATAAATTTCTTTCCAGTTCCTTCGGCCCAGGTGACCAAACGGTGCCCAACTTGCTCGCCAAGGCCTTGCGGAGCCAGTAATCTGAGCTTGCCGACGATCTCCTGGCAGAGCACTAGATCGATTGCTTTCCAGCTGTCAATTCCGAGCTCCTCTTGGTGATCGATGCAAATTGCTATCGAATTTGCGGTCGTAAAGGTGATTCCGGCTTGGAACGGGCGAGAGATCTTGTCGAGAGCGACTAGAGCCTCGATCATCTTCGAGCTGAGTTTCGCAGTCGAAAGCTCCAGGGCGTCGGCGGTCGAGATTGTGATCTCGACGATGCCGACATCATCCAAGAGGCGCGGGGTGAGCGTGTCCGCCTGTAGCGGATTGTCGAGGGTCGCGACGAAACGCACTGCCGGTGAGATCAACAGTCGAGGCTCGGCGCCCCGAGCCCAGCCGCGGACTGCTTCTCCACCAAAATCGATGGTGCGGGCGCTGAAGTTATCGGCTGGGTATTGCATCCTCGTCCGAATTTCAGACAGCCACTCTTCCGGGTGGCTGTTATCGAAATTCTCGAAGATTACGACTCGTGTAGAGAAATCACCATTGCGCCAGGCGAGTTCAGCCGCGCGCATGAAGTTCGTAAAGCGCGTCGGCTCGAAAATTCCGTTGCTTGCGCTGAGTTGGCCAAAGAGCTGTTCAGGCCCAGTCCAATCGGTGCCGACGGGAACGACCAAGGTCCGTTCACGCTTCGGATCATCGATCAGGTCAAGCGCCAAGCTGCTCTTGCCGACGCCCGTATGGCCCGTCAACAAGACCATCGGGTGAGTCAAGGCCGCGATTTCAAGGGATCGCAAGCTGCGGCTACCGTAGGTCTCTTCGATCCGCTTGCGCTTGGACGATTCGATCAACGGGTAAGTCGCCGGCGGCTCGGCGATCGGCGGCTTGGGCGGAACGGGAATCAGGCAGGTGCTCAATTCCGGCTCGGGAGCGGGGCGCTCGGACCTTGCCGGTTGGGTAGTACGGCGTTCCTTGGCCACCTCGGCCCCGGGCTCAACAGCCGGAGGGTTCTCCTTGATGAAGTCGGCTGAGCGCTTCTCAGCAATGGCGAGCCAATCATCCAGGTGTGATGCGAAGTTCTCGAGGCGGTCCTTTTCCTCCTGGGTCCAGCAATCTGAGATCTCACCGGCGGCTTCGATTGCGGTCTCGAATAAGGGGCCGAGCGAGGAGCCTTCCACTTGCTTTATATAAGGTCCACCGAGGTGAATGAAGCGCGGGGCCATAGTCTCCAAGGGTCCCATGTACGCCCATCCGTCCGGGTACGGCCGAATCTTCCACTCGACGTGATTGCGTTGTTCGACGCGTTCCGCTTCCTTGATGCGGTAGACACCCGCCATGAACGAACCGACAGGTCTCCCTCCAACCATGCCGTGGGGCTCTTCGGCTTGGGGCGCCCAGATCAAGAGGATCTGATCCTCGAAGACGGCAGGGTGCTTGCCGAGTAGCCAGCCCACTCCGCTGTCGGGGATCACAAGATAGGGATCCTCTTCATCGAAAAGGTGCAAGTGGAAGCACCGTGGTGTTCCTGTTTCGCAGTACTTCTGGCGGAAGTCTGCTTCAATTCCGCAGGCCCAATCTCCTGCGTCCTCGCAGATAGATCCATCCCACCCATGTCTGTGCGCGTTAGTGCGGCAACCTAGCGCATTGCCTGGAATGATGTCGAATGTCATTGCTCTGCCTTCTTTGTGCGGGGCGCGTCTCCGGAGAGTTGCGCGTAAGAAGCTGTCGGGTCTTAGTGATGTCGGCCGTGAATATAGAGGAGGGAGGGCGGTTTGACCCACGGTGGCGACTGTGTAAGGGAATGGCTCTTGGGAGTTGAGATCAAGAACTCATCACCATGAATTCAAAGTTCTTTTCTAGGAGTCCTCCCGAAAAGGGGACGCTGCGACCCACAACAATCGCTCGACTGATCGGCCAGATGCAAGGTTCCTTGGCATGTTGGAGCGGAGTAGCGCATCGTAACTTGTTCGGTCGAGATTGAATTTTTCCCGAATCGACGGTGCTTTTGAGCAGTCACGTGACTTCATTGCAAACTCCTGGGGCGGGCTGTGGACAATTAATAATGAGACGGCACCCCAAGCTCAGTGAGCCGTTGCGTTCAATTCGGATCGCAACTCACTTTAGAGGCACGGGGCGCTGAAGAATTGGCCGACCACTACCACTCAAGCCTCCTAGCTTGGGCAAAAAATCCGCGCGGAGCGGCTCGGACTTGGTGACTCCTCCTTCTCTGACCTCTCGAACAGATTCTGCCGTGATGTCCCAAATTGTCTAGGGGGCTTCTTGGAAGCCGGAGGCGATAGGCTCCATAGAGCACGCTAGGGGCTATAAGATATGTCGTATGAAGCCTCGAGCTCACCTCCCCCCGATTCCGCGAATCGACACTGGGCGTTTGCAGTTGCGCTACTGGAAGCCCGCGGATGTCCACATTCTGCGCGAAGCGCTCGAACGGAACCGTGCGCACCTTGCGCCGTGGATGCCCTGGGCGAATGGCGAATTGGAGCCTCTAGAGGAGCACATGGAACGCTTGAAGCATTGGCGCGAGCTGTGCGACCAAGGTCGCGATTACATTCGGGGCGTAATCGACCCGAGTGGCGAGCGTGTCATCGGTGGTTGCGGCTTGCACCCGCGTTGCGGCGAAGGTGGTCTTGAGATTGGCTGCTGGATCGATGGCGATGAAACGGGCCGCGGCTTGGGGACTGAGCTCGCCGCAGCGCTCGTGCGCATCGGCATGGATGTGGCTCGCGTCCAGCGCATCGAAATTCACACGGACGTGGATCATGAGATTAGCGCACGGATTCCACGCAAGCTGGGCTTCCTCGAAGAAGGCATCCTCCGCGAGTGAATCTACTTCCCAGACGGCAGTCGGCGTGACAAGCGGGTCTTCACGCTGTTCGACCACCAAGTACGCCGCGTCGATGGCGAGGCGTGCCAAGCTAACTTTCTTTGATCCTCTTGGCCGTGGCACCACTCTTGCCTGAGGCAAGCGCTCGAAGCTGGCTGCCAGTCACTTGAATCGGTAACTTGTTCGGATGCTACTCGACGTACTCATCGCCGCTGAAGACCTCGGCCGCCTGCAAGAGATCACCCGCATTCTGATTCAGTCAGGATTCGAGGACATCGCGCAGCGCATGGGACTGCTCGGCTTGTTGCAGCGCGCCGGTAGGATCATGCGTCTTGAGCGCGCCGATCAGATTACGAGCGGCGGTACGCCAGAGCGCGCGCGTTTGGCCCTCGAAGCCTTGGGCCCGACCTTCGTCAAGCTTGGGCAAGTGATGGCCAGTCGTGCTGACTTGATGCCACCGGAGTGGATCGAAGAGTTCTCCAAGCTGCAATCACAAGTGGCGAGCGTTCCGTGGGAGGAGCTTCGCCCGCAGCTTGAAAAGGATCTGGGTGCTGCGCCGGAGACCGTGTTCAGCGACCTGGAGATCGAACCTCTCGCGGCAGGTTCCATAGGTCAAGTGCACCGGGCATCTTTGCCGGATGGGCGCGAGGTGGTGCTGAAAATACGCAGGCCGGGGATCTCAAAGAAGATCGCTGCCGATTTGCGCCTGCTCGAACGCTTGGCGGACATCCTTGAGCGTGAGTTGACCGAGTTCCGGCGCTTCCGCCCGACGATGGTGGTGCGACAGTTCGCGCGTTCCCTAAAGGCTGAACTGGACTTCAGCATCGAAGCGCGCAACACGCAGCTCGCCGCGGTCCACATGGAGAGCCTCCCGGACATTGTCATTCCGGAAGTGTTCACCGAGTACGGCTGCAAACGATTGCTTGTGATGGAGTTCATCAAGGGGCACTCAGCGGATGCCTGGGTACGCGGCGATCGCCGCGAAGAATTTGATGGAGCGCACGTCGCCAGCGTTGGAGCTGAATCTATTCTGCGCATGGTCTTCATCGACGGCTTCTACCATGCGGATCCGCACCCGGGCAATTTGATGCTCTTGCCGCTCGGGCAGATCGCCTTGCTCGACTTCGGCATGGTCGGGCGCTTGTCCGAAACTCGCCGGCAGCAGTTCACTTTGCTTCTCGCAGCCATCATTGATCGCGACGAAGAAGGCCTCGTCGATACCTTGCTGGAATGGTCCGATGGGGAAGACTCCGACATTGAACTCCTTGTTCAAGACTGCAACGACTTCCTCGATCGCTACACCGCGCGCGAGCTCAAGAACCTAAACGTTTCAGCGATGCTCCAGGACATCTCGCGCATCGTACGCGAGAACAATCTGATTCTGCCCGCGGACGTCGCCGGACTGATCAAGGTTTTCCTGACCCTCGAAGGTCTCGGTCGCCGCCTCGACCCGGACTTCAGTCTGGACGAGCATATCGAACCCATCGCCCGTCGTATGATGCGCGAAATGGCGTCCCCGCGTCGTATCGTCGCACGCAACTGGCGCGACGTGCGCCGCTTGGCCGTGTCTCTGCCACGGGACATACGCAAGGTCATTCAGCGCTTGCGTCGCACGGGATTCAAGATCGAGCTGGACCTAAAGCGGCTCGATGATTTCGGCCGCCAACTAGATAGAAGCGCTAACCGCATCACCGTCGGCTTGATTACCTCGGCGCTAATCGTCGGCACCTCAATCGCCATGACGATTGACTCGGGCCCAACGATCTTCGGCCTGCCCGTGCTCGGTTTCTTTGGCTTTGGTTTTTCCTTCACGATCGGATTGATGCTGCTCTGGTCAATCCTGCGCAGCGGGAATCGCTAGCGGTAATTTCGCAGGCCGTGGCTTTGCAGGCAGTAGCTTCGCGCTCGCAGTCAAGTGCAGTAAATTCAATCGCCCGATAGGGCCCGCAGACGCTTGGCGCGCTTGCCGCGGATGATGTCCTTGAGAGTGATCGGGTCCAAGACTGAATAGAACGCTTCTTGCGCATCCCGCAAGGCACCCTTGAGTTCGCAAGCAGGAGCGATCACGCAAGTATTGGTCTCTTCCTGGAAGCACTCGATCAATCCCTCGCTATCATCCATGGCGCGGATCACCGCTCCAATGTTGATCTCTTCTGGCTCAAGAGCAAGCTCAACTCCCCCGGCCGCGCCGCGATGAAGGTTGACGAGCCCAAGTTGTCCCAAGGCGCGAACCACCTTGAGCAGATGATTGCTTGAGATCCCAAAGGCACTCGCAATCAACGGAGTCGATACGCGCTCATGCGGCCTAACTCCGAGGAAAATCAGGACGCGCAGGGCGTAGTCTATGTGCTTGGTAATGCGCAAGGTTATGGGCGGGCGGCGAGTTCTACATCGCAGTCGGCTCTAATTGTAGTCGAGCGCCTCGAGCTCCGACTGAGATTCTCGTGAGTTCACTTCTGAGCTTGGTTCGCCGGAAGAAATGGATCCGCAAAAATCTCGCCTGAAGGAACTCCAGCCATAAAGAAGCTGCGCTGCAAAAGCCGCACGATCACATCATCGCCACACAGAAAGGCCCGAGTCTTGTCGACAGGGCCCGCCACGCGCAGCGCAATCTCATCCAGTGGTCCTTCAAACTCGCGGCCCTCGGAGCCCCGCAAGACACAATGATGAATTCGCAACTGCGACCACTCTGAAGCGAAAACCTCGAGCTCGTCCCTCATATACAAACGGTCCGGCTGGAGCCCTCCATGAATGAGATCGATCGGTCCCTGGTGTCCTTGCACAAGAGCATCCCTAGCAATACCCAAGAGCGGCGCTAGCCCCGTGCCGGTTCCAACTAGCAGTAGCTTTTGCTCCGGGTTGTCAGCGATATGAAAGCATTGCCCAAAGGGCCCGCGCACTTGCAAGTCAGCACCCGCTTGAAGACCGTGCAGCCAACCGCTTAGCAGACCGCCCGGTACCAATCGGACATGCAATTCGAGGTGCGCATCTGAGGGTAGGCTTGCGATCGAATAACTGCGAGTCTCGCCGCCTGGATGCAGCACATCCACGTACTGTCCAGCTCGATACGGCATGCCTTCAGGCTTCGTGAGAAAGATACGGACGACATCGCTCGCAACCGATTCGATGCGTATCAGGCTAACGTCGATAGCTTTGAGATCTGCTAGTTCACGCAACCGCAAGGCCGTCGTCGGGCGCGCCTGGCAGGCGAGAAAGAAACCTTGCGCTTTCAACGTGGGACGCAATCCACGTTGACTCTCCGCTGGGAGAGTGCCATCCGCTTGCAACATGCACTTCGTGCACGTTCCGGAGCGGCACCCACTGGGCACATCGACTTCCGCACGCTCAAGCGCTTCAAGGACCGTCTCGCCCTCAGCAAGCTCGATGGTGCGCTCACCTAACTGGACGCTTCCGCTCATCGGTTCAACACATCATTGCGAACGCTTTCAGCAAGCGCCGCAACTTCACCGATGTCTTCCGCCGCTGCGCCCAGGTCTGTGAGCACGCCGCCGAGGTGTTCAATCACGATATCCACATGCGTATCGTTCAGGCCCTTTTCGACCATGGCCTTGTGGCCCTCGCGCATGTCCTTGCCGGTGTACTCCGCAGGCCCACCCGTAACAAAGGTCAGAAAGGCCTTCTGCTTGGCGATTTGACCATCCATGTCGACGCCGTCAAAGAAGCTAGAGACACGGTCATCAGATAACATGCGGCGGTAGAACTGATCGGTAGCGGCTTGAAAAGCGGGCTCACCGCCCAGGCGTTCGTAGAGGCTCATTTTCTTAGAGTGGGGGAAAGGGGTGTCGAGGGGGGGGGTATCACATAAAGTGGCATTTGGTTGGCCACTTTAGCTGGCGTCTGCTTCAGGGACACCCGGAATGCAAAAATTTCTTCAGGAGGCTCCCCTGCCACCAGGATTCTGGGCGATGCCTGATCCTGGTCACTTCAACCTGCACCCACCTCAAATCCGCACTAACTACCCTCTCCAGGAAAGCGTCTTGTCCTGCACCCTTCCCGGCGAAGGACTTTCAACGCATCCCGATCAGTTGCTCCCTCGCGACTCACTTGCGAAGCCGCCAGATCAACATTCCTACGACCCAGAAACTCCCCAGCCGCGTGCGTCTCGATAGCACAATGATCTAGGGCGAAATCTTCAATGAACGGCTCTAGATGCACTGCCAGCCCATTAGGCGGCTTCAGCCTCTCCTGATATTGCCGCTTCCCCCAATACGTGTTACACCGACATGTAGATTTCCACCCTTCGGTCGCACCACCCTCGCAACTCAGGCTCGCCAATGGACTTCGACTACTCGCCCGATTCCACCCCCGAGATACACAGTCGCCTTTGCCAGATTCGGCTGTTTAGATCGGGCTGTAGACATATAGGTTGTGCAGGCAAGTCGGGAGGTCGTTGAATGGTGAAGTGTCCAAGTTGTGGCGTTCGAGTCGGTATTCCCCGACTGCTGAACGTCGATCTGCGCCATGTGCCATGTGCCCTGTGCCCTGTACCTTGTGCACGGCCTTCATGTCAGTAAATACGAACCTCGTTTTGTTCCCGGGCTTCATGTTGATCTTGGTTGGTCCCCATGCAGCAGTGGCTGTCGAGGATGGCTCGCTCTCGGTAACCCTCGGAGGCGTAGTCGGCATCTGCGTTCTCCTCGCTGCGGGCTGGCTCGGCTACTGCCTAAGTTCCGCGAACCTGATTCGACATCGGTATGTGCCGCATAGCAAGCCGATAGAAACGGACGGGGCTTCGCCCCGCCGCTGACCGCAAACCCCGTGAGACGCACTCTGAAAGGCAACGATAAAAAATGAAAATCATGAACCTCACAACATCGGCACTGGTTGTAATCCTCTCTTGTGTGAGTTGCCTTTCGGTGTCGCACGAAGAATCCTGGGCGCCAGTCACGCTGAACCTCGACCGATCAGTTGTCCACCCTGCTGCCGAGGCATACGTCTACGTCGATGGCGACTACCGAGCCAACACCATTGATGGCCGGTTGCGTGTCTACCTCACCCTAGAGGCACACGACGTTGAGGTGCATATACCCGGATTCGAAGTCTGGGAACGCTCAGTCTTTCTGAGCACCGCCGAGTACCCTAAGGGTAGGGTGATCCAGGTCACTCCCAGCCGAGAGGCTGCGGCATCTAACTAGCCGATGCAGGCGGACGGTCCTTCATGCCGTTGCTGATCGCCCCAACCGTTTAAGCAAAGTGGAAGACTTGATACGGGCAACACCACCATGATTTGGATTGGCATCGGAATCGGTTGTGCTGCTGGCGTCGTTGCTGGCGTCTACGGCACATACCGGTCGATCTCTCGTGCGAGGACTCCCGCCGCCAAGAAGAATGTGATTCGACTAAACGTCTACGGCTGGGTCAGCATCTCTGTGTTCTTAGCCCTCATGCTTGCCCTTCCGTCCCACTACAGTTTTCTCCTCTGGATACCCTATGGCCTCGGCTTCCCTCTCTTCATTCGCTATGCCAAGAAACAAGATGCGTGTTCGGGCACAGAGGGAATTGGGGATGTCTAACGAGCTGATACAACCGATCAGGCTTCGCCCCGCCGATGATCGGCCCATTAGTTAGAAGGGAGTGTTGCTTCTTGTCTTCAAGCGGGTGAAGAGGCAACTCGCATGTGAAGGCCGCACCGACAAAGAGTTGTGGTTGGATTGATGGGCTTAGGCGGGTGCCCAAGTGGATTCAATCTGGGCGCCACCGGAGCGCAAAAGGCTCAGGATTGGGCAACGCGCGTCAACTCGACTGCCTAGGGTCGTGGCCTGCTCAGCACTGACGCCTGAGACCAAGGCTTTGATATGAACGTTTGTGAAGCAGCCCTCGGAATTATCCGTGATGCCCATGAACCCAGAGAGGTTGAGCACAACCTCGAGATCGATCTGGATCTTGGCAGCCTCAATTTCCATCTCCTCAGCGACTACTTGCGCCTGTTCATTTTGGCATCCAGCCAACGAGGCGAGTAAGTGGTGCATTGGATTAGGGCCGCTGTTGGAACCACCATCTTCTTTTGGTTCGTCAACCTGAAAGCTCCAATCAGAATCGGAAATGGCTACGCGGGTAGGCCATCCGCTGCCTAGTGCAGTCGCATGAAAGTGTTCGATGTGGCTTTCTTCAGTCATTTTGAGCTTCGCTTACTTGTAGTGAGGTGGTGGGGGCTGCCGGCTGAATTGGCAGGGCATGGTCAACCTGTGGGCGGGCTTACGAGATCGTCAGAGAATCCGAGACGGAATGTTCTTGGATTTAGGGATTAAACGCGTCGTGCTACTTTCTAACCAGCGGTTGCAGGCAGACCATGCGTTCCGTATCGCTGCATTTCGGCTGCTGTACGGCAATCCTGGTAGGCTGATCGAGATGAAGGTAAGGGGTGTCGTTGAAGAGGCACACGGTGGCGAACCTCACGCTCTCCGGCGTTTTCTGTGCACACTACCTACTGCTACGGCGCCGGGTAGGTCTGACATATCTTACGGCCGTCTCCTCCTGCAGGATTGCCGTCCTCTTCGTGATATTTGTGGGGATTTACTTCTACTTCGCGATTGGCGGACGCTTTTGAGTTGGGCCATGATGTCTGCCTGACTAGCCAATGCAACGGCCGCGGTTTCAGCGCGCCACTGATCGCTTACGACGTCCGGCTTTTTCTCATGACCGACCAAAAGAGGCAACGGTGCTAGAGCTTAGACCCAAATGCGAATGCTGTAATGTCGATCTACCGCCGTCCTCCACCGAGGCCAGAATCTGTACCTTCGAATGCACGTTCTGCGCGACCTGCGTGGAAACCAAGTTACAAGGTGTCTGTCCTAACTGCGGTGGGGATTTTACAGTGCGCCCGATTCGACCTGAAGTCGCCCTCGCTAGTGCTCCTGAGTCGACCAAGCGGATTTATAAACCGGAATGCTGCGTCGCCGGGAATCCTTAGGGTGGCAATGATCACCTCTTTCCTAGCAACCAACACTTCTACGCCTAACGAGTCGTTGGAGCGGATCGTGAAAACTGCCTCTTGTTTGACTACGCCAAGGCCCGTGCCTGCTTCAGCAACCGCTCAACTATGTAGTCGGCCGAACGCATGACCTTTCATTTTGAGTGCTCAGGAGATGGATGGCAGCACCACGAATCCGAGGGTTGGGGTGAATGTCAACGTTTCATCGAAGTGCTAGATGACCAGAGGGCAAATCGCCAGATCGAGGTTTACCGCGGGGGTCAAGTACTCGTGTACGATCGCATGCGTGAGATGGACCGCTACGGGCGACTCGTGGGGCTTCGTTTCAGTCGCAAGGACAAGTGGAGGGTGCACTTCTCCGACGTTAGCGAAATGTCCCTGGCGGACTTTGAAAAAGTGTGTCGCCGCTTCGCTGGGCGGGCGCTCCAACAAACCGATGTACCGGACGACCCCTCGGGCGCCGCTGAACGGCAAACCTGTTAGACGAGCTTTCCATATGAATACACAATATATCGTCGCGATTGAGCGGTCAGGTTTCGCGCAGATCTCGAACCTGTTGACCGAGAAGCTACGCCGAGAGTTGGTGGTGCTTTTCGGTGGCGATGAGGATCGAGTTAGCGAGCGTAGCCGGCTAGCTTTCAATGCAGTCTGCGCTGCCGCAACATCAGGCGTGGCCGCTGATGATCGCCAAAGCGAGAATACGTTTGAAGGGCGCCCTACCTCATGAGTCTCCCGACAATCATGACGGCCGTCTCTACCGTCATTTTCTTCGGTATCGAACGGATCTGGCCCGGGCGTAAACTTCCGATGTCGAAGGGTTGGTACACCCGCGCACTCCTCATCAACCTCTGCCAACTTTCAATTACTCTAGGCCTTGGAGGTCTTTGGACGAAGGTCTATGGGGCGGGTTCCCTGCTCAATTTGGCATCGTGGGATATGCCATTTTTGGAAGGGTTCAGCGGCTGGTTCGTAGGAACGTTCGTGTTCTATTGGTGGCATCGTGCGCGGCACCGCAACGGACTTTGGCAGGTGTTTCACCAGATTCATCATTCGCCAACAAGAATTGAAATCCTGACATCGTTCTACAAGCACCCGGTTGAAATTGGGTTCAATTCTTTTCTTACGGCCGCGTTGCTCTTCCCCTTGCTGGGTTGCTCGCTGATGGCCTCCTTCTGGTACAACTTTTTCGCAGCTACTGGCGAATTCTTCTATCACGGGAATTATAAATCGCCGAAGTGGCTGCGGTATTTCGTGCAGACGCCGGAGCTGCACTCAATCCATCACCAAGAAGGCGTGCACCGCTACAACTACGGCGACATACCCATCTGGGACAGGCTCTTTGGGACCTACAAAGACACCACTGAATTCGCGCCGCGCTGCGGTTTCGTTCTGCATCGGGAGGGTAAGCTCGCTCAGATGCTTGTCTTTCAGGATGTCCACAAAGACAGCGACGCATAGCTACTCATTGCAGCCGGTAGCCTGCAGCGCAGCTCGCTCCTGAATGAACACTCACTCGACCCTCTCTTATGAAGAACCAAGGAGACAACGGTGCTAGAGCTAAGACCCAATTTCGAGTGCTGTATTTAGACGTGCTTTACGGGTTCTTGCCTGTCGTTCAGAAGCTCTCTCTCGTCCTTTGGGTCTCTTGGTTTCAAGAGCAGGCAGGCGCTGAGCCGTGCCGGGGAGGCTTGACGAGCGCTTGCGGTGGATGTGGCTAATTACTGAGCCCATGGGCTGGCGGAACTTTCGGCGCAAGTCGCGGCTTTTGAAGTTGCTGAAGGCACGAGCGGGCGACGGCTCACTGGAACGGGCTTTTGCGAGAAAAAAAGGCGAAGCCTGTGATATGGCGCGACTTGCCTGCGAATCATATTGGCGATGGAAGATCAACAGCTCACGGGCCTGATCCGGCGACACGCCGGGCTAATCCACAAGGTCGCCTATGCCTATTGCCGGGACGCTACGGATCGCGAGGATGTGATTCAGGAGGTCGCGTTACAGCTGTGGCGCTCACGCGACCGGTACGACGAGCGTTACAAGGAGACGACGTGGGTCTACCGCGTCGCGATCAATGTCGCGATCTCGTTCCAGCGCCGCGAGCGACGGCATCGGGAGGGCAAGCTCCCGACTGATGCCTCGGCGATCACGATCGCGGCCGTGGCTGAGGTGGAACCTGGGGAGGAGGTCCAGCTCCTTATGGGTTGCATGGACGACCTGGGCGGGCTCGACAAGGCGCTCGTTCTACTGCACCTCGACGGGAACGACCATCCGGCAATCGCGGATGTGCTCGGGATCTCCGTGTCCAACGTGGGCACGAAGCTCTTGCGAATCAAAGACAAGCTACGTATCGCGTTGGAGCAACGCGCGCACTCAAACCGAAAGGAGACACCCAATGCAGCTAGATGACCTGAAAGAAGCGTGGGCCGCACACGGCACTATGCTAGAGCGGAGTATTGCCATCGACGAGCGGCTCCTGCGGGAGATGATGTTACGCAAGGTCCGCTTCGCGCTAGCGCCCTACGTCGTGTGCAGGGCGCTCGAGGTGGCGCTCGGCATCGCGATGATCTTTGCCGCGGTGTCCGTCCTTGTCGTTCACCTTACCGAGCCGCGCTACCTACTGGTGGCCGGAGCGCTAGCAGTGTTCAGCGTCGGGATCACGGCTCAGTGGGCCTATCTGCTGGTGAACGTTCTGCGACTTGATCAGGGCGGGCCGGTGACGAAGATCCAACAGGACGTCGAGCGCATCCAGCTCGTAGAGTACCTTTGCTTCAAGTGGGCGTTGCTCGGAGGAATTGTGTTCTGGCTCCCGGCTTTGCTGGTGCCATTTGAGGCTGTGACCGGCGTCGATGCGCTTGCCCGAGCTGATCTCGCATGGCTCATAGCGAACATCGTTCTTGGGTTGTTGCTCCTTGGGATCGGGCACCTATTGTCGCGCAGGTATGTTGAGAGTTCTGACCTCGAGCCGCGAGCGCGCCGCTTTGTGGAGGCGCTCTCGGGTCGTGGGTTGCGATCGGCGTCCGCATACCTCGAGGAGCTCGCGAGCTTCGAACGCGACGAGCCGCCGGCGCAGTAGATGGTGCAGCTGAGTGGGCAGATGAAAGTCGTTCTAGAACTCAGCGATCCGAGGGAGATGGGCTGGCCTGCAATTCCTTCAACGGCCATTCAGGTGGGGGCGCAGAGTCGTACTATTTCTACCCACGGCGACTAGTAACTAGTTCTTGGCTAGCAGATAGATGTGGTGCGGCACTGTACACCTCCCGAGGTGAAGCACTTACCGCCCGCAGTCCAACAGCCCAACCGTTTGCCATGCTGAAAACTAAGAAAGCTCTCCGGATACTTGCGCTGTTTTGTTTCTGTGTACTCCTGCTCTGCGCCTTCACTAGCGCCGTCACCGGCCTGCTTCTGATCTGGCAGGCAGACCGGGAGCAACGAGATACTCTTTGGATGACATGTGTTTCGACCGCCCTCTTGACAGTCATGACTGGCCTCGTCGTTTCCGGTGCACGCTCCATGCTTGGCGTGCTGACAGATGCCAAGGATGACTAACCAGCACGTCGCCGTTGTAGAGCATCAGTCGTGACGTAGCTTGAGTGCAACAAGGAGACCGTTACCGGCTTCTACGACTTGATGTTCAACCAGTGCAAGCCTGCGGATGCCGTCCAAAGGTACGTTGGCTATGCCTACATCCAGCACAAGCTCGAAGTGGCTGAGGGCAAAGAGGCCTTCATCGATTATTTCGAGCGCATGGCACGGGACTATCCTGGCAAGCGTGTGCACTTCAAGCGCGTGATCGCCGAGGGCAACCTTGTCGTTCTCCACTGTCACCAAGAGTGGCCGGGAGATCAGGATTGCGCCGAGATTGACGCCTTCCGGCTCTACGACGCCGGCAAGATTGTAGAGCGCTGGGACGTGCTGCAGTTTGTGCCTCGGAAGTCAGCCAACAGCAACTCGATGTTCTGATACTTTGCGAACACGGACCAACTAGAAATTAGTCACCGCCTCGAGCCAAGAAGGTAGTCGAATGATCAAGTTTGTTATGTGCCTCACTTGCCATCCAAGCATGACGTGCGAGGCCTTCTGCTACTATCGGAAGAACCAACATGGCCCTTTCTTCATGGCCAACGCAGACCATATGGGTGCCAAGAGATATGTGCAGTCTCACACCCTGGATACGCCACTCAATGCAGGACTCAGAGAACCCAGAGGGATGCAGGCTGAGTATGACGGTGTCGCTGAAGTGTGGTTCGAATCCGAAGCCTCCCTGATGGAAGGGATGAGCTCCCCCGAAGGGCAGAAACTGGGCGCAGCTTTACTTGAGGATGAAGGCACCTTCATTGACCATTCAAAGTCATCGGCATTCATCGTTGAGGATGTCGAATTCTAGGCGATCAACTAGCCAATGCAGGCAGGCGAAGCTAGGCCTGACCGCTTGGCACTTGTTGCCCGTCTTGGCTGCTTCAGTGCTTTCATTTTTGCGCGTGAAGTCGCCAAGCTCGTCCCACGTAAGGCCTCCTAACCAGCCGGTTTCGCCGCCGCCGCTCACCGCCAACTCCACCACCAAGGCAAGGGAAATGAATCAAACTCTCACCTACGTAGTCACCCTCATGATCCTGTCTAGTTGCTCGACAGTGCCTCATGATGAGCATGTCCAGGAACCGGAAGGATCTACGGGGTTTGATCGCCGCACCTGGGCGGCGGAAACGATGGAGGCCTTCGGCTATAAACCCGATCAGTATGAGGCGGGTGCTGGGATGGCAACCGTGGACGATTTTTCGGCTCCCAGGATTGTTGGTGGACCGTCAGGCTATTCGATGATCTCTGTCGATGGCCAAGAGGTAAGTCGGAAGGGCGCGGATCCCGAGATCGATTACGTTCCGTATGCTTGGATAAGCGCAGGCCTTCACTTGCTCGAATTTGAACTTCGTTCTGAAGAGGCCCAAAAAGATCGTCCCAAGCAAATTGCACTCAATGTTGAGTAGAAAGAGCGTGTGCATTACTTGCCAAGGTGGGATGGGAAGAAGCTAGAGCTTCAAGAGTGGTAGGCATTTCAGTTTGCTAACCAGTCGTTGCAGGCAGACATTCGCTTCGCTACAGAAGGGCTGCCGAACGGCAGCCTCACTAGCTGCAGATTGAAGTTGTCGGCAGCTAAAGATTTGATCAACACGGACGCCGGAGGCGGCGCTGGTTCGCTTAGCGCTAGGCCTACTTGGGCGCGATAGCTTTGACATCCAGTTCTGTAAGATGCTCATCCCTAAGTGTGGAGGAAGTGACCTTGATCCGTGATGAGATTGATTCGGACTGTGACGCGGTTCGGCGAATCCTCGAATCCGCGTTCCCAACCGGTGCGGAGGCGAAACTCGTCGATCAGCTTCGGACGGTGGGGAAGCTCGTCATTACCCTGGTCGCCTCCCTCGACGATCAAGTCGTAGGCCACATTGCATTCAGCCCGATAAGGATAGCTGGACGCCAAGAGCGAACCGGCGTGGGGCTCGCGCCAGTCTCAGTGAACAGCCGTTATCGAAAACGAGGAGTAGCGGCTCGCTTGGTGAGGGCCGGATTGGAGCGGGCAAAGCAACTTGGCTACTCTTGGGCTGTCGTGCTCGGCGACCCGGGATACTACGGCCGTTTCGGCTTCGCCCCGGCCTCAGATTGGGCACTCAATGATACGTACGGAGGCGGAAGCGCGTTTCAGGCTTTGGAGCTCCAGCCCGCTGGCATTCCTGCGGGTGGCGGGACCGTCAGTTATTCGGAAGAGTTCAACGAACTCTAGTGGACGCGGGTTAGTGGTCCCCGCAAAGCAGCCTTGCGGACGAATTCTTGGCAGGCAACCGTGGCCTTTTCTAATGAGGCAGTCAGGCTGCGGGCCGCGACCTGTACGTCGCGCAGTTCCTTTTCAATGATGGCCACCGAGTCGGCGTTGAAGTCATTGCCCAAGTACAAGGCGTGATCACGCATGACTTGGTTGAACATATCAAAGGCTTCTAGCGCCGGGTCGACGCTGGAAACGATAGCGTTGTAGCGTTCACGTGAGGCTTCCAGGCGCGTTTCGCTGTGCTCTCGCATGGTTTGACTCGAGAATACTTCTAAGTCAGTGTTCCATTGATCGAACATCATCATCGCTGAGTCCTGCATCGGTCCGTAGTTCTTACGCAGGGTGGTTGCGAACTCCTCGGACATCTCGATTGCCATGGCGAAGTCGTTGTAGCCGAGCTCCGGATCGCCGCGGAACTTGGGGCCAACCAAGGTCATCAATGCCTCGATGGACGCGTCCACGCTTTGTCCTGAAAGCTCGCAATCGACGTGAATGAGCTCGATGCGGCTGAGAAGGTCGTTGACCTGGACAAAACTAGCTTCTTCGTCTGCGCTCGACGGGAACATCGCGGATACCGCGGCGCAGGAAGGGGCAAGGAGCAAGGCCGGTAGGACCAGCATGCTCGAACTAAATATGTGACGCCTATTACTCAATGTTCTCTCCAGGCCTTTCGGGCACTTCTCGACTCGGTTGGATCCGGTTTTCTTTTCGGCAATCCCACTGGCGGTCTTTAGCCATCTCACCCAAAAGCCGGGCCACAACCTGGAGCTTGGACTGGGCGAGGCCGCCTCAGAGCGGTACCTTCGGCCCAATGGAGCATCATTCAGACACCCGAGAAGTACGGCGCGGCCTAGTGAACGGGCCCTTCGCTTGGCTACTTCTGGTCTTTGTTAGCACTTTGGCCTTCTACGGCGCTGCGACCTTTCTAGGTTTCGGGCCCGGAGGTCTGGGCACCGCTGAGCGCTCGACCATAGATATCTTCCACCGATCTTCACCATCTGTTGTTCACATTGAATCGAGGGCTGTTGGGGGTCGCCGGCTTGATCGTGATCCGATGTCGATAGCGTTGGGCAGCGGTTCTGGGTTCATTTGGGGTGATGATGGCTACATTGTCACGAACTACCATGTGATCGCTGCGGGCAACCAGTGGCGTGTAACACTGCAGGACAGATCTCGGCATCTAGCCCAACTCGTCGGACAAATGCCGGGCTGTGACTTGGCTGTATTGAAGATTGATGTGCCCGAAGCTGGTGTACAGCCGACTCGCGTGGGGGACTCGAAGACTCTGCTCGTGGGGCAGGATGTTCTGGCGATAGGCAATCCTTTCGGTATGGATCAAACCCTCACGACCGGCGTGATCAGTGGCCTCGGACGGCGCATGAAGAGTATCTCCGGTGACATCATCGAAGATGTGATTCAAATCGATGCCTCGATCAATCCGGGAAATTCGGGCGGTCCGCTCTTCGATAGTCGTGGGTGCTTGATTGGCGTGAACACTGCCATCGGTGATGAGATTTTAGGGCGCGGCATCGGCTTTGCCGTGCCGGTTTCTACAGTCAATAGAGTTGTGCCGTGGATGATCGATCAAAGCGAACTCTTGATGAGAGAGGGAGCCCGTGCGGGCCTCGGGGTACGGGTTGGCCCGATGAGCTTCACGGATAGGTTCGGTATAGAGGGCGTCGTAGTCGAAGATGTCGTGCCCGGCAGCGCAGGGGAGCGGGCGGGCTTGCGTTCGATGGTTATCAATAGGGACGGCGTCTATGTTTTTGACCTCCTGACGAGCATCGATAACGTATCTACGCGAACAAGCCATGACTTGTTGATGGCTCTGGGGATGCACAAACCAGGCGATCTGGTCTTCATACAATTTGAACGCGGCGGAACAACTCAGCGGGCAGAAGTCACCCTAGACACCCTCCCGAGCCGCTAATTCCAGAAATCAGGAAAGCGAAAAGAGCGCTACCTGAAGGGATTTGGGCGGTTGGTCGATGGAAGAGACGCGGGTGCCTACCTGAAAACGGCCCGCCAGCCCCACCCCCATGAGATTTACAACCATTACCGCCCTTGGCCTGTTCCCTACTCTTTTACTCGCGTGTGGCACCAGCCATGACTTGATCGAGTTGCGCTACAGCGATGCGGAGCAATTGCGCTTCGTTGGCGGCTTTGAGGACCTGCCGAACGGTATCGAGTTGGCGAAGGGGCAGTGGGAGTTTTGGTACTCGAACGGCAAGCGCCAGGCGCTGGGCAGTTACGAGGATGGCTCACTTCCTAATCCGACGGACCTGAACCTTAGCTCGACGGACATTCCGCGCGTGGGCCGTACCGGAGCCTGGGAATTCTGGCGCGAGTCCGGCGTTCTGCGTTCTGAGGGCGAGTACTTCGATGGCCACAAGCACGGGCACTGGCAGACCTATTGGAGCGACGGAACCTTGCAGTCCGAAGGCGACTTTCAAGAAGGCGAGGCCGTTGGAACGCACAGATCGTGGTACTTGAGCAGCCTCCGTGAAAGCGAGGTGAACTACCAGGATGGCTTGAAACACGGCGTAGCCCGTGAATGGAGTCGAGAGGGTGCGCTCATCCAGCGCGGCTCCTACTTCGCAGATCAGCGAGTGGCAAGCCACACGGTTTGGGATCAACTTGGGAATATGCGCGAACAGGCGGAGTACGTAGACGGCTACTTGAACGGGATACGTTCCCTTTGGGATGAGGCCGGTTGCTTGGCCTGGTCCGCGAACTACCGTGGCGGAGTTCAGCACGGTGCGTTTCGACTCTATTATCCCTCGGGCGGAATTCGTCAACAGGGCGACTATCTCGGCGGAGAGCAGAACGGCATGCTTTCCTCTTATGATGAAAGCGGCGCGTGTCAGTGGGAGTTCGAATTCGTGGCTGGTGACCAGGCCGGCGGGCGTACCCATTGGTTCGCCGGAGGACAGAAGCGCTCCGAGGGCCACTATCGAGATGGCGTGCCCTTTGGCGAGCACCAAGAGTGGTACCCGAGTGGCCAACTAAAGTCCGTTGGTCACTACGCGGATGGCCGTCCAGTTGGCAATTGGCACGCATGGAATCGAGACGGGACCCTCGATTTGCAGCTCAGCGGAAACTTCTCTCGCGGCAGCTCTGAGGATAGTTCCGGGCACTAATAGGCTCAGCGCTCTTCCGGTTGCATCGTAAGCTAGGTAATAATCGGGCTGTACGGCAAGAAAAAGGGGTATTTAGGGTTGGGATTTAGGCCTCTGCTTCGAAGTCTCATTACTCTGTGTGGGTCGTCGACCCAGGCAGAATTGGGTTGGCGATTTCCGAATAAGTTGGAAACTAGCCGGCCAAGTTAAATGGGTCCCCCCGGCGAACCCAGATCGGCATGAGGAGATCACGTGGTATCGGCACCCGCATATTATCGCGGCTGCTCATCAGTTTTTGTGGATCGAGTGAGGCAATTATCTGCGGACTATTGGTCTGCCTTTTTGCCTCGTGTTCTGGAAGTACAGGAAAAGACACTGGGGCGGAGGGCGAATCGACAAATTTAGTCTTCGCCGGAAGCTCCGATGATGTCGTTGCCCAACTGTCGATGGCTGCGCCCGACGCGGCCCAATTCGTGTTGCGCGCGAACGTTCCGCTCCCTCGTCTAATGCATCTGCGCAGCGAGAATATATCGCCGTTCAAAATTCGTTCGAGCACTGGACAGATCTTCGACACTCAAGTTGAAGTCGTTAGCTACTACCCATTGTTGAGTGATGGCGCAGACGTCGTCGAGATCTTGTCCAAGATCCATCTACCGAAGGGAGTCATTCATGGCGACCGGGTAGTATTGGATGTAATTTTGGGTGAGAACGTAACTCGTCCGCATCAAATCTCAGAGGCAGTCAGCACCCTGATTAGCGAGCCAGGTTCGTTGACGATTCGCGCTAGAGATGTCTTTGGCCACAAGTACAGGGCAGACCTCCTCCGGGACGTTCGCAACAACGGCTCAGGTGAGTTGCGAGTGATGCGAGATGGGCAGTTTGCGCGCCAAGTGCGTACCCATGAGAATTTGGAGCCGGCTACTCCGGCCACGGGTTCGACAGGCACACTACCGCACCTCATGGGGATTCATTCCTATGTTACGACTTGGGCAAACGAAGACTTCATCTCGCTAGATCTGCGGGTTCATAACGGACACGACGGACTCGACAAGAAGGATGATGGCGATGACCCGATGGGCAAGGTTTACTTCAGCGAGCTTGAGATTGTGGTACCTAGGGGCTGGGAACTTCTGCAGAACTACCCGACCCCTTCGACGGGGGATCGCTACGCGGAAAATGATCACGAGGTCTTCCCGATTGTCGCGCCCATAAAGAGCGGGGAGTTGCATGTGATGGTCCCGCAGGCGCAGTTTCATCGTCGCTTCGTGCTCATGCGCGATGGGGCAAGACGCCGGGCAGAGTCTGTACTACGGGAAGAGAGCTTGGCTTTCTGCACCCCTGGAAAGAACACAGATGGGCGCGAGTTCTTTTCCTGGTGGAATGCTGGTACGTCGCGCTACTGGGCGCAGAACTTGCCGCTTCCGAATCTTAGCTACCTAGAAACACCCGCAGAGTCGCGCGTTGAAGTGCGTTCGGAATTCCTCGATATCCATTCAGCACTCAAGAGTGGTAATCCCGGACCTTGGCCGATCAACTACGGCGCAATGGGGTGGGCGCACCCGTGGGGAATCAAGACCGGCTCGATGCAGGGCGGTTCGGAGATCTTCTACTGCGATGGAATCAAGGCCGCTTGGGGCGCATCGCATCTGGGGTACCGATCCTTTCAAATGTCCCATCGCATGTACACGGAGCGCCACAAGACAGCCCTCTACAATTTGAGCGGTGACAGCTACAAGCTGGAAGACTGGATCGTTGAAGGGGTGGACGGTGATTATCTACCCACTTGGATCTTCATGGTCCCGTGGCTGTTCCTCGGTGATCCGTTCGGCTTTACAACGGCGCCTACGTTCCAAGTGGATGCGGTAGCGAATCAGGGAAGGCAGCCAGGCTACGAAGCAGAACTCTCGCAGTTCGAGTGGATCGATGCCCAACACCTGACACGTTACACGCGTTCTGCAAAGGTGCTCGCTTGGCTTGGCAACGACGCCATCGCTAAAGATGACCTACGCTTGCAAGCTGAACTGTGTCGAGCCACTTATTCTAAACTGCCCCAGAATGAGCTTGGCTTCGGTATCGCGACGGGCCAGTACGTGGACCGCAAGTATGTAGTGTCTAATCCCCACGATGGATTTGTCGTCGATCGCGGCGAGGGCTGGATTCTCGACACGGTCGCATCGGCCTATGCTCTGGCTGATCCGGCCTGGCGTGCGCGTGTTCGCCCGTGGTTTAAGGATGTCATTCAGGTGATGCTCGCCGGGCAGTCCAACTGCAGCGGTACGATCATGTCAAAACCGAACCTGGCGCACTTTGACGGGCAGTACCGCTTCGTTCAGTCGATCAGTGAATGCATCATTCAGAATGGTCTATGGGGTGTGCGCGAGTCAGTTTTCGCTACGGCAGATGACTCGCTGACGGATGAAATCAACATCATCTTGAGGAAGTCTACCGGCGCAATGATCAGCGAGAACATTTGGAATGAACAGGAGGATGCTCCGCACTTCTACACGGCGCTGGGCCCCTATGATCAGGCGCTTGCGAGCTTCTGTGGTTGGGTTCCCTCTGATGGTATTGAAAGTTACGACAACTATCAGACCTGGAACATGTTCGTGTTCGGCTTCCTGTTGACTGAAGATGATCGCTTCATCCTCAAGGCGCGCCTGATGGCCGGCGGAGAACTTTCGGCGGAGTCGATTGGCCAGGGGAACCACCCCGGCGAATTGGAGACGCGAGCGGGCATGATCTCCTTCCTTCAATCAGATTTATTCCAGTTGGGCGATTTCAGGAAGGCCCAGACGGGGGCCGGGTCGCCCCAGGTGGAATCTACTCCGGGTCACTGATTGGGTCGGAGCTTCTAACCAAAGGCTTGACCAAAGGTCCACTCGACGGAATTGTTGTCGGGGTCGACCACTTCAAAAATGTACCCGACCTGCTCATCTACGTAGGTGGGCGGGAAGAGAACACGAACGTTTTTCTCGCGCGCCATGCGGGCGCGCGTGTCGACCTCTTCGCGTGAGTTACATGCAAAGCCCATGTGTTCGTAGCTGCGTGTTTGGCGCGGAACGAACTTGTGGAATAGCCAAAGCAGCCAACGCACTCGCGTTGGCTGAATGGCTACTATGGCAAAACCGGGTTGACCTTCGGGCTCGATGAAGGCGATCTCTGATCGCATCAAATCATTACCGTGGCGACGGGCGATGACCTTGCCGGGCAGAATCGCTTCGTAGAAACGAATCGTCTTCTCGAGATCGTGAACGCGGAATGCAATGTGATCGCAGGTCGGCATGGGTAGTCTTCGACCCTATTGCTGGAGAAGGGATTCGATCAGCAGCTCGTAGCGCTCTTTCATGTGCTCGTGTGCAGGGCCCGTCGCCGGTCCGCTGAAGCCCGTGTGGATCGCACGCACCTGACCCTTGCTATCGATGAAGATTGCCGTTGGAAAAGCTCGGACACGGTCGAGAGCGGGAAAGGCTTGGCTGGCGACCTTCTTGTCGGCGGTGCCTGCGATAAGGACTGGGTATTGGACGCCGTGGCGTTTGTTGAAGCGTTCAATCTGACGCTTGCTGCGTTCGAAATTGTCATCCATCTCGAAGGCTAAGCCGAGAACTGAGAGCCCGCGCTCGGAGTAGCGCTTGTCGAGTTCAGCCAAGAAGATTGCTTCGTCGTTGCAGTTGGGACACCAGGTTCCGAACAAGGTGATAATGCGCGCCTTACCGAGGAATTCCTCGTCCGCCAAACTGCGTGGCTTGTTGGACAAATCGGGGAACACCAAGTCCTTGAGGGCCACGCTCCCGGTCCAAGTTGTCAACGCGAAGGAGTCCGGCAGCTTGACGTTCTCGTCACGCTTGGCTCGCCAAGTATCATGCCAAGAATCTCGCGACCAAAAGTCTCCGACGAGTTCTCCGTCGGAGTTCAATCGAGCTTCGAACAAGAACGCGTGCCCGCCGTCAAAACAGGAGAGCCGCAAGCGCTCGCCATCAAAGGAGCCCGCAAGATAGCGATAATCGCCGAGCGTCGTCTCAAAGGTCCCTTCCGCGCGCCCGTCGGCGAAGGCCTGAAAGTGGCCGATTGCGATCGACTCATCCGACTTGAATTGGACGGCCCAGGGTCCCTCCAGCTTGGCCCGCTCTTCGGCTTCAAGCGCTACCAGCGGGAAGCGTGGCTCTTCTCCGGCGCTGGCTTCCAAGGTCAAGGTCGCTATTCGATCCTCGCTGATGAACTTCTCCCAGCGGCCGACCATTTGTTGCCCATCGTCGCTCACGTGCAGGAAGAGGTAGGAGTCGTAGGGCTCGATACGCAGGGTCAAGTCCGCTCCCTCGCGCTTGACTTCCCGAATGCCGATCCGCTCTCTTCCGTTATGGAGCGTGGCGCGCAATTCGTCCCCCAGATCCTCGAATTCAAGGCGTAGCGGCAGTTCCCCGCCCGGAGAGCCAAGCACGAGGCGCCAGCTTCGCTCCAGTTCGATTGATGACCTAGGGAATTGCATTGCGGGGTGTGTCAGGGTCAGGTTTAGCGCGCCTAAGGCGCAGGCAAGGTGGATAATCATCGTGGAATGCGCGTTAGCCGGAAATTCCGGCAGCGGTTCAGATCGAAACCCCCCCGGGGGAGGTTATGTGCGTATACTCCTGTTCAGCGGCATCCTTAAGAACGCTCAATATCATGCTAATTGAGAGATTACTCCATTCACTCGGCGCGACGCTACTCCTAGCCTCCGCGGCGACCGGCGTTCAAACGTCCAGTTCAACTTCGCTTCCAGGGTCCTACCAGACTCAGGACCCAGACGAATTGCCTACAAACGTCGTGATGATTTTCATCGACGATGTTGGACCGGACCTCTTGCGGATCTTTGACGAGATCAACCTTTATAATGGGGCCTCAGATCCGTTCACCGACGGAATCTACATTCAGTCTCCGAACATCGACGCAGCCGCCAAGGCGGGCGTTACCTTCCTCAACGCGTACTCGGTCCCTGTGTGTTCGGCAGCGCGCTCGTCGCTACTGACCGGCATGCGCACGACGAAAACCGGTGTAGGGAAGGTCATTCGGCCTGATCTGGTTGGGGCTCTGACGGAGTTCGGCGATCCAGGATTCGAATGGCCGACACTTGCGCAGGTGGTTCAGTCCCGAGGCGGCCATGCTGGAATCTTTGGCAAGTGGCATCTGGGTTTACATGCAGACAGCCCCGGTCCCCCGGGAGTCCTCGGCTGGCCCGGAATCCGGCAGCGCGGTCACTGGGACGAAATTTGGTGCACCTTTGCGAACTTGGACATCGAGCCCAAACCGGACAATAACCCTGGCTACTACAGCTACTACCATCACGTCGACACGAACGGTACTGGGCAGACCTCGATAGCCACCGAGTATGCGACGACACGGCAATTCTCGGACGCATTGCGCTACTGCAATTCAGCTCCTGAGCCCTTCTTTGCGTACATCCCGACTAACGCCTGCCATTCGCCTCTGTTGGAGCTTCCGCCCAGCGAGTTGGTCAATACGCCCGAATACATGGTCGGGCCGCCGACCTTTCACAAGAACTTCTCGGCTACCCTCGAAGCGTTGGATTCAGAGCTCGGCAAGTTCCTGGATGGTATGGATGCTGAGCGCAAGGCACGCACGACTTTCATCTTGATGGGAGACAATGGACCGGACGGAACTCTGTTCGAATCCCTGCTCTACGATTCAAATATGGACCTCGGGCCAACCTACCGAAGCCTCGTCCAGGATTCCCAAGAGAGATTCAAGCACAGCGTCTACGAAGGAGCTTTGAGAGTTCCGATGATCGCGTGGGGTAAGGGCGTCGCCGAACCAGGGCGAACCACGAACGCTCTAATCGACGTAACGGACATCTTCCCGACCGTCGCCGAGATTTTTGGAGCGAACCCTGGAAACGTCGATGGTGTGTCGTTCAAGAGAATCTTGGACGGGCCGGGCATCGATATCGGGGATCATCAACGTGACCAGATCGTCTCTGACTTCTTCTTTGCGAACGGGTACGCGGACGAAGCCACAGACATGCGTCAAATCGGTTGCCAGCAGTACATTAAAGGTGCTGGGCGATTCAAATTGGTGCGCAAGATTGGGCTGCCAGGCTGGAGTCAGGACTGGAATTTCTTACCCAATCCTGGTGACGTCTGGGACGAGTTCTATCAGCTCTACGACGATCAAGGTAATTCGGTGGACCCGCGTGAACTGGCCCCATTGGATACGGCTGTTGGCTCCCCATTCCGAGCGCATTACAAGCGGCTGGCTGGTACCCTCGATGAAGCGGTGTTCGATAGTGGACCGAGCGTCTTTTGCTCCTCCTTGCCCAACTCCTCGGGCGGAAAGGCGCGCATCTCCGCTAATGGAAGCGCGAGCACCTCGGCTGCGGATCTTGAACTTGTCGTGACCGTTGCCCCGCCAAATTCGGCGGGCTTCTTCTTCTACGCGTGGTACGAAACGGATGTCCCGCTTGGTAACGGCGTGCTTTGCTTGAGCTCGGGCGGCAATGGTTTGCACCGCATGTCGATCATTTCTTCGGGCAACGATGGTGTGTTTACCCATCCGGTTGACTTTGACGAGCTCGCAATCAAGTCGGCAGCGATCGACCCCGGATCCACATGGAAATTCCAGGCCTGGTTTAGAGACGTGGCCGCTGGCGGAGCGATGTCCAACACCAGCAGCGCGCTGACGCTGCACTTCGCTCCTTAAGTCACAACTCCCTTGCTGGCAAGGGTTGGTGGTGCGGGAAGGGGGACTCGAACCCCCACGCCTTGCGGCACAAGAACCTAAATCTTGCGCGTCTACCAGTTCCGCCACTCCCGCGTTGGATGGGGAGGATAGCGAGAACTACCGCAGGTTGCTAGAGCGGCTCCGTGCCTGAATCGCCGTCGAAAAGTTTGAGGTCGTCCGTGATTGGACACCAGGAGGGCGCCCGGGCGGAATAGGCGTGTCCGGTGGGCAGCTTATCGAGCGGGTCGAGCAGGTTGGCGACCAGCAAGTGAACTTCATCCGCCCAACGCGGCGCTTGGTAGGAGATCGTCGATCCGCAACGTGAGCAGAAGCGTCGGGTGGCGCCGGTTTCTGAGACGAAGTTTGTCAAGCAGGATTCTCCTCCAGCGAAGCGTACGGCTTGGGCCGCGAAGCCTGCGTAGGTGACGATTCCAGCACCCTGGGAGCGTCTACAGGCCTCGCAGTGGCAGTGGCCTACCCACTTGCTTGGCAGGTTCGCTTCGTACTGAACTTGGCCGCAGTAGCAGTTGCCGCGCACCTTCTCGCCGTCCATGGCTAGCTGGTCTTTCCGCGGTTGGGGATCACTTCGCCAGACTTCCAATCGCGTAGGCGCCTGTCATAGGCGCGCCCGATTTCGTTTCGTTCAAGGATAGCAAGGACCTCGCCTTCATTGTCCGGATCCATGATCGGGATGGCGTTGATGTTATTCTGCGTCATGCGGCGCAGGACCTCATCGAGGTTGTCTTTAACTTCAGCTGTGATCACTGAGTCGATCATGAAGTCGCGCGCGATAATCATGTCTTCAACCACAGCCTCATGATAGATGCGGCGCAGGTCCGTGAGCGAGAAGATCCCGATCAGCTTGTTGTTGTCGTCAGTTACCGGGAAGTAGGACTCCTTCGCGTCGGCGACAACTTTCAAGACCCGACCGAGGGTTGTCCCGTGATGGATAAGGTGCGGCCGGCGCGCGTCGTCCATGATCTCGGAGACCTTGATGTCGGCCAGGACGTCGACCACAAAGTCGCCCGCGTGAGCGGGGGAGTCCACCATTCCGTCGACTTGTGCTTCGTATAGAGACCAACGGTTGGAGAGCATCACGTGCAGCACGGAGACGAGCATCAAGGGTGCTAGCAACTTGTAGTGACCAGTCATCTCGCAGACCATGATGACAGCAGCTACAGGTACCTTGGCGACACCCGCGAAGAATCCGCCCATGCCAACGAGCGCGAAGGCTGCCGGGCTGATACCGAGGCCTGGGAACAATGAATTGGCGGTTTCGCCTACGGCGGCACCAAGCAACGCGCCAATCGCGAGCGAGGGCGCGAAGACGCCGCCAGAGCCTCCCGATGAAATGCAAAGCGCAGTTGCAACGATCTTGGCGACAATCAACCCGAGCAGGATCGGAATGGCTAGGGTTCCCTCAATAGAGGCTGTCATCAGCCCGTATCCACCGAAGAAGATTCCTTGCTCACCTGCGAAGGATGCGATCACCAAGGCGATTACGCCGACCAAGAAGCCGCCGATTGCCGGGCGCACGAACTTCGGCACGCTGAGCAGTCCGCCAAAAAAACGGTGGACTCCATAGAAGACCTTGACGTGTAGCCAACCGACTATCGTGCAAGCGATGGCTAGAACCATGTAGGCCAGGAGTTGAGCTGGCTGAAAGTTCAGCGTCTCGACGACTTCGCTGCTGATTTCGATTACATGGTGTTCCCCGGAGATCGCTGTGAAAGTTGCGAAGGCAAAGATCGAGGCAATGATGCACGGGATGATCGAGTCGCCTTCGAATTCCGGCTTCTTGTAGATCACCTCGGGCATAAACAGCGCTCCGCCAAGGGGCGAGCAGAATGTCGCTCCGATACCGCCGCTTGCTCCCGCCAGGAGGAACATGCGGCGATCCCTTTCGGAGAGCTTGAAGAAGGTTGCGAGAGCGGAGCCGACGCCCGCGCCCACTTGCGCGACTGGGCCCTCTTGGCCGGCGCTACCTCCGGTGCCGATGGTGATGGCACTGGTGAGCGACTTGATGGCGATCACGCGCTTGCGAACCACACCTTGCAAGTGGTGGAAGGACTGGATGACAGCGTCTGTTCCGTGACCCTCTGCTTCGGGAGCTACCTTCTGAACCAGAATGCCGGTGACCAAACCGCCGATGGTGGGCACGAGCAAGATCAGCCAAATGTTGACATCAAGGCCGCCGATACCTTCGGAGGTAGTGCCGATCACATGGGTAAAGAGGTGCTCCTTCGCCATCTGGACGAGCCACCTGAAGCCGATAGCAGCCAGCCCCGATGCGACGCCGATTACGGCGGCGAAAAACACCCACTTGGTGACGCTGCCGAAGTCGAAGGAGTTACTGATGGCTCGCAATCGCGAGCCTGGTTTCTTGAGGACGTCTCCCATGACGTCGGGAGAATATCACCGTCGGCTTCGATTCGGCGGGGACTTTGTTCAAATCGGAGTCCGGCCTCGATTTAGTCGTGGCGGCCGGGCGGCCAGAGCTCATCTCGCTTTTCGAGCATCTCCTCTTGGACCTTCTTCAGGATCTCGTCTTCGCCGAGGATGAAGATTGCATCCAGGTTGAGTTGGCAGACGGCGCAGATCGGACGCAGTCCTCGATAGCTCATCACATCAAGCCGATCGAGCACCACATCCTCGAGTCCCAGGTCTTCCGCATCGAAGGGGGTGCCGTCCTCATCGAAGCCAAAGAAGTTCTTCACCTCGGCTGGAGTTCGGCGGCAGAGATAGCAGTAATCCCGGCCCCCGGCACGGTCCAGGGCTCGAAAATACTCGTGGAAGCGTTGATCGAGGCCCACTAGAACAGCTCTCCGTTCGGAACCCGCTCGACTTCAAGAACGCGCTCGGGGTTGTCCGTTACGCCGTAGACCAGCTTGACGATGCGATCGCCAAAGGCTGCGCGTAAGTTTTCCAGCTCCTGTACCAGCTGCGCCTCGTCGGGCTTTTCTTCAGGAAGCACGATTGCCGCCACCGTCGAGCCCTCGTGGGTGCGGCCGACCGCGCGCACGTAGCGCCCGTCGAAGCGCCCATGCTCAGTGATCTCCTCGCCAACGATCTCGGCTGCTTCGCGCTCGAGATGGTCGAGTACGAACTCAAGCCGGGCTTCGTCGAAGAGCCGCCCGAAATCCGGCTCGACGGATTGCTCCATCACGCGCGAGCCGCGGCCAGCGTTGACCAGCGTGACAGCTGGAGACACATGGCGAAAGTGGAAGTCCACGAAGCGATCGGCGATGTGATAGGTGCCGCGCCTGGAACGCAGAGGATTCGGGTCGGTGATCGGGATCAGGCGCCGGACGAGTCCTAGGTCGCGCAGGACCGTTAGGTATTTATTGGCGGTGGTCGAATCGATGCCGACGGCCAGGGCCACGTCGCCGACCTTGCGATCGCCGCGCGCTACCGATGCGAGGATCGAGTTGTAGGTCGTTGGGCTGGAGAGTTCGTTGCGCAGGAGGAATTGAACTTCCTCGAAGAGGTAGCCTTCCGGGCGCAGGATCTCGCGCATGACGTTTTCGCGCAAACTGCGCGTATCGTCGAAACGGCGCAGGTAGGCGGGCATTCCGCCCAGGATCGAGAAGGCCAGCATGCGATCCTTGACGCTCCACTTTGGAAAAAAGCCGATGGTGGCTGGCGGCGCCAAAGGGAATAGGCGTTTTTGAGCCGTGCGCCTTCCAAAGAGCGGCGACTTCTCGGAGAGAACGTGCTCCTCCATGAAGGAAACTTGGCTTCCGCAGAGTACGAGCATCAACGATGAGTTCTTGCCACGCTTGTCCCAGAAGCGCTGGAGCACCGAGGGTAAACCCTTATTCGCTTCGCACAGGTAGGGGAATTCGTCGATGACCACGACGAGCCGTTTTCCGTCGGCGCGTTCGCAGGTGAACTCGAGAGCGGTTTCCCAATCAGGAAACTGAACCGCCGCGATGCTCTCGTCGAGGCCGTCCGCTAGGGCATCACGGTAGGCGCGTAGGTTGTCTTTTTCACGAAGTTGCGCTGCTTGGAAGTAAACAGCGCGACGCCCGGCGCAGAATTGCTGCAACAGTTCGGTCTTCCCGACTCGGCGGCGCCCGTAGAGCACGAAGAGCTCTGCCGAGCGGCCATCTGCCAATTCGTTCAATACCGCTAATTCACTACTCCTTCCGATGAACATAGGCGCAGGCTAGCACGCGGGCGATCCACTCCAAAACGCCAATACTGGCCAGAATCAGACTCTGCCGCCGATTTGCGCCGCGCTTACTGCTTTCGTCTATCCGATCTGTACGGACACAGGCGCAGATTGAGTTCACGTTGGTCTTTGATTGCCACCTGTGGCTAAACTAGCCGCCTCACCGCGCTCGGCGGGATGCCCACGAAGTCACATTGGAGAAAGCAACGAGATGAAGATTCGAGCCGCAGTTCTGGAAGAGTTTGGCAAGCCCTTGGTCGTCCAGGATGTTGACCTTGCCGGACCCAAGGAAGGTGAAGTCTTGGTGCGACTGCGCGCTTGTGGTGTTTGCCACACGGATATGTATACCGCGAGTGGAGCGGACCCCAGCGGTTACTGCCCATGCGTCCTGGGGCACGAGGGCGCAGGCGTTGTCGAAGACATCGGCAGCGGCGTGACGAGTCTCAAGAAAGGTGATCATGTCGTGACGCTCTTCTCGCCGGAGTGTGGCGAGTGCGTCAACTGCAAAAGCGGCAAGACGAATATCTGCACAGCGATCCGCGAGCAGCAGGGCAAGGGTTTCATGCCCGATGGAACGGCACGCTTTTCGCGCAATGGAGAGCCGATGCGGCACTTTATGGGTACCAGCACCTTTGCCGAGGCGACGGTCATGCCCGAGATCGCGCTGGCCAAGGTAGATCCAGAGGCGAAGATGGAGTCAATCTGTTTGCTTGCTTGCGGAGCGACTACGGGGATCGCAGCTGCGCTATGGAAGGCCGATGTCGAGGAGGGTAGCTCGGTGGCTGTATTTGGTGCCGGGATGGTCGGACTTGGCGCGGTAGCCGGGGCCAAGTTGCGTGGAGCGGAGCGTATCTTTGTCGTGGACACCAGCAAGGAAAGGCTTGCGCTCGCCAAGCGTTGGGGGGCTACGGACCTCATCTTGGCCAGCGACAATACCGTCGATGAGATTGTTGAAGCGACCGGTGGTCTGGGCGCTGACTACACCTTCGAGGCGACGGGCATCGTTTCCGTGATGGGCCAAGCCGTAGAAGCAGCGCGCCTCGGTTGGGGTTTGTGCACAATCTTGGGCGTCGCGGGTCGTGGTGAGAAGGTTGAGATCATCCCGCGCTTCTTGATTACAGGTCGCACCGTCCAAGGTGGTAGTTTCGGCGGGGCCAAGGGGCGCACGCACGTGCCACAATTGGTTGATATGTATCAGCGAGGCGAATTGGACCTCGATGGTTTTGTTTCCCATCGCATCACTTTGGACGAAGTCAACAAGGGCTTCGACTTGATGCATAACCAAGACGGAATCCGTTCGGTCATCAAGTTCGATTGAGAAGAGATATGTTTGACGATATTCGCAACGCCGAGGGCGAGCGCCTCGACTGTAGTTTTACTCCCGCAGCGGAAAACCAGTCCTCAAAGGAGCTGGTGGTCATTGGCCACGGTGTGACTGGCAATAAGGACCGCGAGTGGGCCGTTACTTTGGCAGAAGCGTTAGCGGCAGGCGGCTTTGCTAGCGTGCGGTTTTCATTCTCGGGCAATGGCGACTCCGAGGGCGACTTTCGCGAGTCTACGCCGACCAAGGAAGTCAGCGATCTCGGCGCCGTGATCGATCAGTGCGATGACTGGAAAGTGAGCTACGTCGGCCACTCGATGGGAGCCGCCGTTGGCGTTTTACGAGCAAGTAAAGACAAGCGCATCAAACGTATGGTTTCACTCGCAGGCATGGTGGAGACCGCCGATTTCGCCAAGCGCAAATTTGGCGACCTGGCACCGGGCGAAGCTCTCATGTGGGATAAACCTGAATGCCCCTTGAGTCAGAAATTCATGGATGACATGAATGCGATTGATTCAGTGGTGGAGTTCGCCATGGACGTTGAAGTTCCGTGGCTCTTCGTTCACGGCACAATGGACGATGTGGTGCCGATCGACGAGGCGGAGATGATTCTGACTCAAACCGGCGGTTCGGCTGACTTCGTCGACATCGCGGGTTCCGATCACGTCTTTTCTGGCGCCGCAGCTGCAATCATGGCGGATCGAGTAGTCGCCTGGCTCAAGGAACACTGATATCCTGTGCCGATGGTGAAGAAGCTGAACTGTGCACTGATCGGTCAAGCATTCATGGGCAAGGCTCACTCCAACGCCTACCGGCAGGTTGGACGTTTCTTTGAGCTGCCTTTGGATCCCGTGATGTATGTGGTTGCGGGTCGTAACAAGGAAACCTTGCCGGGCTTTGCTGAACGGCAGGGCTGGCAAGGTTGGACGGCGAATTGGCGCGAATTGCTGGAGGACCCTGAGGTTGATCTGGTCGATGTGGCGACGCCCAATGACGTTCACCGCGAGATGTCGATCGGGCTATTAGAGGCGGGTAAGCATGTTGCATGTGAAAAGCCGCTGGCCAGCACGCTCGGTGAAGCGCGCGAGATGCGCGAAGCAGCCAAGAAGAACAAGAAGTCAAAGACCTTCGTTTGGTTCAACTATCGTCGCGTTCCTGCAATAGCAACGGCTTGGCAGCTGATTCGCGAAAAGCGCCTGGGCAAGATTTATCATGTGCGTGCGACCTATCTGCAAAGCTGGGGTGGTCCCGATACGCCGCTTCTGTGGCGCTTCAAGAAAAAGCATGCGGGAACGGGCGCTCATGGCGACTTGAACGCGCACATCGTTGACCTCGCACGTTTTCTTGTCGGCGAGGAAATTGTCGAAGTGCACGGCGCGATCGAACGCACCTTCATCAAGCAGCGCACTATCCCCGGAACCAAGAAGAAGGGGCGCAGCGACGTGGACGACGCCGTGCTCTTCCTCGCTAGCTTCAAGGGCGGAGCGACGGCCTCGTTTGAGGCGACGCGTCTTGCTGGCGGTCATCTGAACGACAACACGATTGAGATCAATGGCGAGTTGGGTTCAATCCGTTGGAACTTGGAGAATCTCAACGAACTCTGGTTCCACGACAATACTGTCGATGCGCGTGAAGCGGGCTGGAAGAGAATTGTTGCGACGAGTGCCGATAACCATCCCTACTCGAGTGCTTGGTGGCCTGACGGACACATCCTCGGCTACGAGCACACCTTTACTAATCAGCTGGCCGACATCGTGAAGGTGCTTGGCCGCAAGAAGCCCGCTGTTCCTCTGCCCGATTTTGAGGATGCCTACCAAACACAGCGTGTGCTTGAAGCGGCGTTGATCGCAGCGCGCGAACGTTGCGCGATTCGTCTGTCCGAAGTTAAGTAAGCTTTCCTCACTGCGACCCCCACCAATGACTGGAGCCCAATCATGACTCGTCCCGTTTGCCTCTTTACCGGCCAGTGGGCTGATTTGCCCCTGGAGACTCTCGCTACCAAGGCTGCAGAAATGGGCTATCAAGGCCTCGAATTGGCTGTTTGGGGCGATCACTTCGATGTGACTAGGGCTGTCAACGAGGACGGTTATTGCGAGCTGCATTGGGAGTTGCTCTCCGGTGCAGGTGTCACTTCCTATTCGATTTCATCTCACCTTGTGGGCCAGGCTACATGTGACCCGATTGATGAACGTCACCAAGCAATTCTCTCGAAGGAGATCTGGGGCGATGGTTCGCCGGCTGGTGTGCGCGAACGGGCGGTCGAAGAGATGAAGAATACGGCGCGCGCGGCCCGCCGCTTTTTTGACAAGGCGCCTGATGAAGTGAAAGCCAGCCTGGACGCTAGCGGTCGTTTGGTCGTCAACGGATTCACCGGTAGCCCAATTTGGCATTTGCTCTATGGCTTCCCGCCCTCATCTCCGACGCAAATCGAAGCGGGCTTCGCTGAGTTCGCTACGGTGTGGAATTCGATCCTTGAGGTGTTCGCCGATGAGGGTGTGCACTTTGCGCTTGAAGTCCACCCCACAGAAATCGCTTTCGATACGGTTACGGCGCGGCGCACACTTGAGGCAATTGACCATCATCCGAACTTCGGCTTCAACTTCGACCCATCACATTTTGGCTACCAAGGTGTCGACTACCTCGGTTTCATACGCGAGTTCGGCGATCTGATTTTCAACGTCCACGTGAAAGACGTTTGGTGGTCGGACACGCCCACGCCGATCGGTGTCTTTGGCGGACACTCTGATTTTGGAACCGATGGACGCTTCTGGGACTTCCGTTCGCCTGGTCGCGGGCGCATCGACTTCGAAGGGATTATTCGTCTCTTGAATCACAGCAACTATCAGGGCCCGCTCACGGTTGAGTGGGAAGACCCGATGATGAATCGCGAACACGGCGCCCGCGAAGCCGCGGCGTTTGTCAAGAAGCTCGATTTCCTCCAGGCGGACCGCGCCTTTGATGCGGCCTTTGCTGAATAACAAGATTGTCCCGCACTCCAGCAAATATGACAGCTAACGCTACGCCTGCCGCGCCCCTCTCTTTTGGCCTAGGCAGCCGCCTTTCCTTGATGATGTTCCTCCAGTACGCAATCTGGGGGGCATGGCTCCCATTCTTGTGGGACTTCTTGAGTCGCTATCGAGAGATGGATGGCGGCGACATCGGCAATATGTTTGCAGCGGGCGCCGTTGGAGCCATCATCGGTCCGTTTATCGCGGGGCAAGTTGCGGACCGTTACTTCGCCACTGAAAAGTTTTTGGGCGTGAGCCATCTGATCGGCGCTGTCTTGATTTGGCAGTTGGCTAGTATCGATAGCTATTGGGGCTTTCTGATCTTCTCCTTGTTGTACGGCTTGATCTTCTCGCCGACCTTGGCCTTGACCAACTCCCTCGCCTTTCATCACCTGCCTGACCGCGATCGTGACTTTGGTCGCGTGCGGTTGTTCGGCACCATCGGCTGGATTGTCGTTGGCTTAGGCATGGGCCATTGGCTTGCGAATATGCATCAACCGATCGGTCTCGGCGGAGAGGACACCCTGTTAGCTCTGGCTGAGGGCAAAGCCGATGCCTTTCGCTTGAGCGCAATCCTTGGCGCCTTGATGGGGCTCTTCTGCTTTACCTTACCGAGCACTCCGCCAAGCAAGGGTTCCGAGAAGAACGCGACCTTCGAAGCCTTGGGCGAGATCAAACTTCAGCCCCTGCGAACGCTCTTCCTTCTGGCCATCCCGGTGAGCTGCATTCACCAGTTCTACTTTGTGCACACAGAGGGCTTTCTGAGTGCGCAACAATTGGCGGCTCCTGGTTGGACGAAGACAATCTTTGGCGCGGGTGGCGGCGGCTTGATGACGGTCGGCCAGATGTCCGAAGTTCCAGTGCTTCTTCTCCTGCCCTTCATTGCCAAGAAGGTTTCGCGCAAGTGGTTGCTCGCGATCGGCTTGATCGCCTACTCCGCGCGCATGGCGCTTTTCGCCTATGCGGATCAGATTCCGGTTTCGGCTACGCTCGCGCTGCTCACAGGACTCACGCTGCATGGCCTTTGCTTCGGTTGCTTCATCTTCGTGGCGTTCATGATCGTCGACGAAGAGACCAGCAAGGATGTCCGCGCCAGCGCTCAAAACCTCTTCAACTTGGTGATCATTGGTATCGGCGTCATCGTCGGCTCCAAGATCGCAGGTTGGACCTCCGAGTGGGCTTCTGCCAGCGGCGAGATGGACTACACGAAGCTGTTTGGTGTCCCTATGTGGGCGGCACTTATTTGTTTCGTACTGCTCTTGATCGCCTACCCAGCCAAGTCACCCTTGCGTGGTGACTTGAAGTCCTAGTTTTCAGCTTATCTCTCCCCAACTACCATCCTTCATCGCCATGACTCCTTTCAGAACCCTTCTCGTTGTCACAGGGCTCATGCTCGCGTCTTGCACTTCAGCCTCCGATACCTCCTCTACAGTCAACGAAGCAGAAGAGATGGGGGAGGCAGCGACTCCTGCCTGGCGCCCACTATTCGATGGTGCGACTCTTGCGGGCTGGAGTAACTACGGCAAGGACACGGTTGCTGAAGGATGGCAGGTCATCGACGGAAACTTGACGATGACCGGTGGTGGTGGAGACATCGTAAGCGACGATATGTTCGGAGACTTCGAGCTCCAACTCGAATGGAACGTAGTTGAAGGAGGCAATAGCGGGGTCTTCTTCTACGTTACGGACGGCGGTGGCGCTGTTTGGCAAAGCGGCATCGAAATGCAAGTGCTCGATAACAAGAAGCACCACGACGGCAAGAACGCTCTTACAAGTGCCGGTGCTTGCTACGCACTCTACGCGCCGGTCGAGGACGTGACCCGCACGCCCGGCGAATGGAATGATATGCGTCTGGTAAGCAAGGGGCGTCATGTCGAGCACTGGCTTAATGGGACGCTACTTTGCGAGTACACCATCGGCAGCGACGATTGGAACACTCGGGTGGCGGCCAGCAAGTTCAAGGACATGCCCGATTTCGGCAAGTCAACGAGCGGTCGTTTTGCCATTCAAGATCACGGAGATCTGGTTTCCTATCGCAACATTCGTGTCCTCGACTTGTAGTCTCTAACACTGCTTCTGGCCGCAGCTCTGCTCATCACAAGTCGCTCGCGCAACTGTGGGAGGTGACGAGCCGGGACAGCTTAGACGATAAGAAGGTCGCGACGGTGGCGCTGGCGATTCTCTCATTGACGAGGACACGGAGACGGCGCTGAAGTTTCAAGCGCAGCTCTTTGGTCGGGCGAAAGAGGCCAAGCAGTCGCCAGCTCGCGATTTACTTGTTCTTATTCGCTTCGCCGACCGCTGACTTGAAGAGCAAGTCAAACTCCATGGTGTCGCCTTCAATCGAGACGATCACTGGACCATAAGAAGAAGGCAGGTTGTCGGACGATCCGAAATCGCCTCTCTCGATCTTGAGTCGAGTCTCTTCGATAGTCCTGGAGAGCTCCTTTCCAATCATCTTGAGGATCAGAGTCGCGTCAGCAGACAGCTCAGCTCGTTTCAGTTGAGCTTCGGTACCCTGGACCTTTTTCTGAGCTTCGGTGAGTTGTTGAAGGTGAAAGTGTCGGTACCACTCAACACGTTCCTTGGTCGCCGGGGTCGTGAAACAGCCAAACAGCAGCAGGCACAGTGCAAAGCTCGTTCTCTTCAACATGTCGAGAATTCTATCACTCGCGACCAAGATGTGATTGGGTCAGTGCTCTTGATTTGCTCTTGAGGTAGCCTTTGGGCCTCATGGAAGAACAGCCAGGAATCAGAATTCCGGCGGACAAGCTCTCGCCCGATGTGCTGCGCAACGTCATCGAAGAATTCGTCACCCGAGATGGGACCGAATTCACCGACGCGGAAGTGAAGATCGCGAGGGTGATGGAAGCCCTGCGTCGAGGGGATGTTGAGATCTGGTTTGACCCAGAGACCAAGAGTTGCAGCTTGCACGCTGTATGAGTCCGGCGCAGCAGCGCAGTTCGCCTACTCGCTCCAGAAGGAGCCCGGGAATAGACCTGCTGTCGCAGTTTCGGTTTCGCTGGTGACATGCCGAACTTCTGCCGCACAAACTTTGAACTCAGCCGTACCTGTCACCTCATCACCCTCGTCGAGGGTGAGCAAGTTGGCGCGAGCTTCGCTGAAGTGGAAGGGCATCCAGATGCAACCACGTTGGACTTGCTTGGAGACTTGCGCGCGGCAACGAAGCTTGCCACGGCGCGTGACGACATCGACCCAATCACCGTCACCTATGGATCGACGACCAGCATCTCGCGGGTGTAGCTCGATGTAGGCTTCGGGTTGCTTGACGGCGAGGCCCTCTGCGCGGCGAGTTTGGGTCGCGGCGTTGTAGTGATAGAGGGTGCGGCCTGTGGAAAGCACAAGCGGGTAATCGCTATCGGCCAACTCCAAAGAGGGCCGGTAATGAACGGGTGTGAAGAGTCCCTTGCCGCGCAAGATGCCGCCCTCGTGCAGGTACGTCGTTCCTTCAGAGGACTCGTCCTCACAAGGCCATTGAATTCCGTGACCGAGTTCCTCGATGCGTTCGTAGGTGATTCCCGCGAACTTGGGAGCGTGTCGCGTCATCTCCGCAAAAATGTCGCGAGGATCATCGTGGGTGTAAACGGCCCCAGCTGCCTTTGCGAGGTCGAGTAGAATTTCCCAGTCGGCGCGAGCTTCTCCCGGAGGATTGACGGCTTTGCGCACGCGCTGCATGCGGCGTTCCGAATTGACGAAGACTCCGTCCTTCTCTGCGAAGCAAGCGGCGGGAAAGACGACGTCGGCGAAACGTGTGGTCTCGTTGGGGAAGATGTCTTGAAGAACCAGGAAGTCGATCTTGTTGAGAGCCACTTCCAGGTGACTGACATTGGGCTCCGAGATGACGATATCCTCGCCCATGATGAAGTACCCGCGAATCGACTCGCCGGTTTCCTTCATCATCTCGTTGAGGTTCAGACCAGGGGTTGGCGACAGCTTCGTATCCCAGGCCTTCTCATACTTCGCCTGGACTTCCGGGTCGTCAACGCGTTGGTAGCCGGGATAGTAGATCGGTGTGGCGCCCGTGTCGTTCGCACCTTGAACGTTGTTCTGACCGCGCAAGGGGTTGAGACCCATTGACGGAGCTCCGAGGTGCCCAGTCATCAGGACTAGGTTGGAAAGAGCGTAGACGTTGTCGGTGCCGTGGCTGTGTTCCGTGATGCCGAGCGTATAGCAGATCGCGGCCTTGCGAGTCGTCGCGTATTCAATCGCAGTCGAGCGAATCAGTGCCGCGGGGACACCGGTAATCTCTTCAGCCTTTTCGGGCGTGTATTCCGCCAACACTTCGGGCAGAGCCTCGAAGCCTTCGGTGTTATTCTCGATGAACTCCTTGTCGACAAGTCCTTCGGCGAGAATTACGTTGGCCATGGCGTTGAGTAGCCAAACGTCGGTGCCGGGCTTCAGTTTTAGATGCTCGTCTGCGATGGTTGTCAGCCAAATCGAACGCGGGTCGGCAACAACGAGCCGCGCGCCACGCTTGACGGCTTGCTTCATCTCCATTCCGATGATCGGGTGCGCTTCGGTGGTGTTGGAGCCGATCACGAATAGGAAATCAACGTCTCGAAGCTCTCCGATGGAGTTCGTCATAGCGCCCGCACCAAAAGTTGTGACCAGACCGGCCACGGTGGGGGCGTGTCATGTCGCCGAGCATTGATGGACGTTGTTGGTACCAAAGGCAACCCGTGCCATCTTCTGAACGAGGTAGTTTTCCTCGGCGGTGCAGCGCGATGATGAGATGAAAGCGAGGGCGTCCTTACCGTGCTTCTCTTGAACCGCGAGTAAACCCTTGGCGGCAAACGCTATCGCTTCCTCCCAACTGGCTTCGTGTAACTCGCCGTCCTCGCGGCGAATCAGTGGGGTTTTGAGACGATCGGGATGGTTGATGAAGTCGTAGGCGAAGCGGCCCTTGACGCACAAGTTGCCATCGGACGGGAGCGTGCCCGGAGGTGGGCTCGTTACCTTGACGACTTCCCCACCCGAGAGGTTGGCTTCCGGGTCCACGTTGAGATCCATCTGACAGCCGACACCGCAGTAATTACAGGTCGTGCGCACTTTGTGCAGCTGGCGTTCGGGCGGCGCCTTTGCAGTGAGTGGCATCTTTTCAGCCATTGCACCGGTCGGGCAAACGTCGACGCATCCGCCGCACAGTTCGCAAGTGGTGTCGAACAATCCGAGCTGGTCTACCGTCGAAATAGTCGTTGCGGAACCGCGACCAGTGAGGGCGATGGCGTTGACGCCCTCAACTTCATCACAGTAGCGCGTGCAGCGCGCACAGGCGATGCAGCGGTCTTCGCGGAACTCAATGTATGGATTGACGTCTTCCGGGCGTCCCGCGCGCGCCAGCGGAATGGGAGCCCAATCGGTCGGAGCGTCGAATGCCTTGGCCATTGCGTGCAATTCGCACGGCGCACCATTTTCGCAATCACTCACGTCCTTCGGGTGATCGGTGAGGTATAGAGCGAGCAAGAGGCGCTGGTGCTTTTCGACGCGTTCGCTGGTCGTGGAGACTTGCATGCCCTCGCGCGCGGCGCTGCGACAAGCGGGAACCAAACGTCGTGCTCCTTCCACTTCGACCAAACACGTGCGGCATGCCCCCACCGGCGCAAGCCGTTCGTCGTGGCATAGCGTCGGGACATTGCGTCCCTGGCGCTTGGTCACATCGAGTAGAGTCTCGCCTGCTTTGAATGAGACGGTGACACCGTCGATCGTGATCTGATTGTCGGAGACCATTACTCGAACTCCTTCGGAAAGAATTTACGCGCGCTCTCAAGGGGTAGTGATGCGATTTGGCCGAGTCCGCAGATTGAACCTTCGCGCATTTCCCAAGCGACGTCTTCCACGTGCTTGAGGCAGGCGCTGGCTTGATCGCTACCGCGTGCTTTCAAGAAGCCAGCGAGCGAGTGCCTGTGGTGCGCTGTTCCGATACGACAAGGTGCGCACTGCCCGCAACTCTCACGCTCGAAGAATTCCAGTTGGGACTGTGCGGCCCACGCCATGTCGACGCTCTCGTTCAGGATGACGACGCCTGCGGAACCGAGCATGCTTCCGGCTTCGCCGAGCGACTTGAAGTCGAGCGGGCGATGGCGCTCGGATGCGGGCAGGAAACCAGAGCTTGCTCCGCCAGGTGAGAAGGCTTTGAGCTTTCCGATGTAGCCACCAGCTGCTTCGACGAGGTCATCGAGGCATATGCCAAGGGGAAGTTCATAGGTCCCCGGACGTGCAACATGCCCGCTGATGCAATAGAGCTTGGTTCCAGCTTCTGTCTTACCAAGTGCGTGGAACCACTCTCCGCCGCGCATGATGATCGAGGGAACACAGGCGATGGTCTCCACGTTTTGAATCAGTGTGGGTTTTCCCCAAAGTCCGACCTCGGTGGGGAAGGGCGGCTTTTCACGCGGCATTCCACGCTTGCCTTCGAGGCTCTCAAGTAGCGCCGTTTCTTCGCCGCAGATGTAGGCCCCTTGACCCGAATGGACGTGGAAGTTTAGGTCCGCATACAGGCCGTTCTCTTGAGCCGTCTCGATCGCGCGGCGCATGACCTCTTGCGGGATTTCGAATTCGCCACGCAGGTAGAGGTAGATTTCTGTGGCCTCTACGACTCGCGCGGAGATCGCGAGTCCTTCGAGTACCAAGTCGGGCCTTCGCATCATGACCTCGCGGTCCTTGAAGGTGCCCGGTTCCGCTTCGTCGGCGTTGAGCACGACGTAGCGTTGTTTCTCAGCTTGACCGCGCACGGACTTCCATTTGAAGCCCGCGGGGAATCCGGCTCCGCCGCGTCCTTGCAAGCCGGATTGATCAATCACGGCGATCGTCGCTTCAGCGCCGAGCCCTTCGGCGCGCTTGGATGCTTCGCCACTCCAATCACACTTGCCCGCCAGGTTGATCGCGCAAGTATCAGGCGAGCTTTCCAGGGGCCAGATTGCGCCGTTCCAAAGTTCGTCCGCGGGGACCTCTTTCGAGTCGACCTTGGTCCAGTCGCCCTTGCTGCGCTGGATGTCCTTCTCGGTGATTTCAACCAAGGTGCGCCTGTCGCGCAAGAGTGCCGGCGCTCTGTCGCAGGCCGCCAAGCAGGAAGCTTCGGTAGCCTCCAAGCCAATGTCTTTGCAGGCAATCAAGAGTTCATCCGCACCGGCCATTCGGCATGAGAGTCCGGTGCAGATGTTGATCTTCGACTTCCGCTCACCGAGGAGGTCGTAGAAGGTCTCAACGGAGAAAACGTCCGCCGCCGGAACGCCGGTGGCTTTGGCGACGGATTGCGATGCGCTACCTGTATCGGAATCGAACTTCTGTAGTTCGTCCGGAACGCTCGCGCGCTTTTCTTCGTTGCTTGTCATGCTCGATCTAGCTGATCTTGATCAGTTCGACGAGGAATACGAGATCTGCGTTGGCACCGATCGAAGGCGGTGCGCCTCGCGCACCATAGGCCAAGTTGGAAGGGATCAGGAAGGTGGTCTTGCCGCCTTCCTTCATCAACTGTAATCCTTCGGTCCAACCCGCGATGACACCGTTCAGCGGGAAGCTGATCGTTTGTCCGCGGCCGTAGGACGAGTCGAATAGCTTTCCGTCAAGGGTCCAACCGGCGTAGTGCACCGTGACCGTATCTGTCGGGCCGGGGGGTGCACCAACACCTTCTGTGTGATGGTTGTGCTGCAGTCCCGACGGAGTCATCGTGAGCTCCTCTTCCGAGGGCATTTTGAATTCAGGTTGGGTCATCTTCTTCTTGCCAAATAGGCGGCCAAACATGGCGGTCTCGTGCTTGAGGAGAGGGTCTCGCAATAATGCACGGGCAAGGATACTGATCGAGCCGCAATCAAGCCTCCAGAATCGGCCGAGCTGGGTCAGATCGCGCTTAAATAGAGGAGGCCGGGGCAAGAGAAGGAGAAATCTTCACCCCGGCCGATTCCCAATGACAGCCCATTCACCGCGCCGAGGCGTTGTGGTGGAGAGTCGGGGAACTTTAATAGAAAGTTGGCTTCAACAGGTCTCCGGCCTTCGCGCCGCAAAGCGCGAAGCCAGAGCATTGCGCAAAGTGGCTTCCGGTTGTCATCCTGAAGGAGTTACCTTCTAGGACGATGCGCCCCTGGACGTAAGGGGGTGAATACCTGGTTTCTTGGTCAAACCGCATTCATACCCGCAGAACACAATTCTATGGAACCGCTTTTACTTGGCATCGATGTCGGAACGACTGGCACGAAGGTCATCCTTACAAACGCGGAAGGCCGTGTGCTGGCAGAGTCGACAAGCGAATACTCACTTTCGACGCCACATGCTTTATGGGCGGAGCAGGATCCGGAGGATTGGTGGCAGGCGACGACGCGCAGTGTTGCGTTGGTTCTTCTTTCCATACCCAGGTCAGAAAGTGCCATCGCCTGCATTGGTTTGACGGGCCAGATGCATGGTTTAGTTCTGCTTGATTCGAAAGGAATGGTGAAACGTCCCGCCATTCTTTGGAATGACCAGCGCACGGAGCAAGAATGCAGAGACATCACGCAGCGAGTTGGAGCGCAGCGCGTGTTGGAACTCACGGGGAATCCCCTACTTCCGGGCTTTACGGCTCCAAAAATTGAGTGGGTCAGGCGGCATGAAGCGGAAGCCCTGAATGGGGTCGCCCATGTTCTCTTGCCGAAGGACTACATCCGTTATCGGTTGAGTGGTGAGTTCCACGGGGACGTCTCGGATTCATCGGGTACCTCGCTCTTCGACGTGGGCAAGCGTTGTTGGTCGGAGGAAATGTTGGCGGCTTTTGGTGTGCCCATAGAGTGGATGCCCGAGGTTCATGAGTCCGCTGAGATCTGTTGCGAAACGCGTGCAATGGACGATTGCATGCTTCCTGCGGGTATTCCAATCGTAGCCGGCGCTGGCGATCAAGCGGCGCAAGGCATCGGCGCGGGCATCGTTGAAGAGGGAACAATTTCGGCGACCTTTGGAACATCGGGTGTCGTCTTCGCGGCTTCGGATTCGTATCGAGTCGATCCATTGGGCCGTTTGCATGCGTTCTGCCATGCGGTGCCGGGCAAGTGGCACATGATGGGAGTTGTCTTATCGGCGGGCGGAAGTTTGCGTTGGTTCCGCGACGCGCTCTGCGAAGGCGCGGGGGGGTCCTACGAAGAGATGGTCAGAGCTGCTGCACAAGTAGAAGCTGGATCTGATGGCCTGCTATTCCTGCCGTATCTAACTGGCGAGCGTACTCCGCATCCGGATCCATTAGCGCGCGGCGCATTCGTTGGATTGACCCTGCGGCACACCCGCGCACACATGACGCGTGCAGTCATGGAAGGGATCACCTTTGCCATGCGCGATTCTCTGGAGTTGATTCGCGAGTTGGGAGTGACGCCGGCGAGCGTGCGCGCTTCAGGAGGCGGGGCAGAGAGCGCGCTTTGGCGTCAAATGATGGCGGACATCTTTCACGCTTCGATCACCACCTCTGCTGTTGGGCAGGGTGCAGCCCACGGCGCGGTGCTGCTCGCAGGCGTGGGGGCAGGCATGTTCAAGAGTGTCGAAGAAGCCGCATCCAAAGGTCTCGTGTGGAGCGACCCGGTTCCGCCGAGCGAAGCGCAATACGCTGTTTACGACGCAGCGTACGCGCGCTACCGCAAACTCTACCCGGCTCTGCGGGAGGATTTTGCGGCGGCTGGGGAGTGAGGGTCAGTCGATCGGGACGAGCAGCGGATGTTCATTGTCCCAACCGATGACCTTGGCCTTCAGCTGAATCCTCTCTCCCGCATTGAATTCGTCGCGGTCGATTTCGAACTTCTGATTCGTTCCATCGAGCTTGAAGAAGTTCTTGACGCTTCCGCAGTCGTCGCAAGCCGAGCGCTCGATCGTGCCCTTGGCATAGATGCGCATCTCGACGGTTTTATAGGCCGCGTCGACGGCCGCGTCGATGAAATCTTCAAAGTCGAGCTCTGTGGGCTCTTCGATGAAAATACAGGCTATCTGATCGACAGTATCCAATTGTACGTGTGTGACGCCATCCAGGCGCCGCATGGCCAGGTCGAGACCGTAGGCCTTGTCGTTTCAGATTCAGGTTGAGAAGTCGAGACAGACTTTGGCGAACACGTCGGCAGGGGCTGGCCCGCTGGAGGTGGTAGCGCAGCTGAAGAGGGTCACGGCGGTTAAGAGCGTAGCGATGCGTTTCATCTCTTTTGTTTAGAAGCGGTAACCGAGGGCGAAGAAGGTTCGGAAGTCGAAGCCGAGTTGTTGGCCGTCGTAGTGCTGGTAGAGCGGGATGTCGACATTCAGTGAAATGTCAATGGCGGGGATTGGGTGGAACCCAAGGGCAGGGCGTAAGAGTAGGCGTTCCGTGCCCGAATTGGGTAGCGTGTTTCCAGCGCGAGCCGCTTGGGTTTGCCCTTGCCACAAAATCCCGAGCTTCGCGGAATGTGACGGGCCCGGGTAAGGCCGGTGAAGGTACCTATAGGCAGCGGACAAGCCGATGCTCCATTCGTCACCTTTGCTTATGTCGAGCGACCCTTCTGTGTTCAGTTTGTAGACCATGTGCCCATCGAAGCGGAAGCGTCCCCTGCTGTCTGTTACGGCTAAACCTAGGAAGGGATCCCAAGAGCCGGTGCCCGCTTGAGGTACTTCGCTGCCCGTTTGTCCTGTCGGAGTTTCAACGCCAGCAAGGACGGATACATTCAGCGAGTTCTGCGAAGCGTCGCGCGTGTAGAGTCGGTACTTGCCGTAGATCGAAGCGTCTCCGACCCCTGACTCGCCCATTGTGCCATCGTTCGATTGAACCTCGGGGTCAACGAAGGGCAGCAGGGCTCCTACGTCGAAGCGCGCCGTGACGCCAAAGTTGTAGCCCAGGATCACTCGTTGCCTCGAGGCCTCGAGGTCTTTGGGGTTATCGATCTGTTTTGACCCTGAGTACAGGTTCGTCTTCTGCTCATAAAGGTGAGCGATCGATACGCGCGTGCCCCTTGAGAAGAGCGTTTCGCCTGCAAGGATTTCAATGCCGCCACCTTGTGCGTTGGCGGAAACGGTTAATGCCAGGCAGGCAATGAGTCCGGCCCAGATACGCATTAGTTTTTTTTCTGCGCCAAAGTTTCTAAGCGTCTGCAAATTTCGTCCATCTCCGGTTCGTCTACAGCGAAGTGGAAGCGAATGCTGCGCACGTCTTCGCCGTTTTCGTAGAACAGATCGCCAGGCACCGCGTTGATTGCGACCCGATCAATGAGTTTGAGGACGGCGTCGTAGGGCTTGATGTCACCAAATACGTTGCGATAGCCCGCAAGTGCATAGTACGCGCCCTGGGGCCTGTTGACCTCAAAGCCGGCCTCTTGCAGCGCATCGCAAAAGCGGTTGCGGCGCTTCTCGTAGCCAGTTTGCAAGTCTGAATAGAAGTCGGGAGTGAGTTCCTCCAGGGCGCGCGCCACCCCACGCTGTAGGGGGCGCGGCGCGCAAATGTGAACCTGATCGCAGATGAGCCCAATGGCGTCGACAATTTCTTTCGGGCCAGATAGGTACCCGACACGCCAACCAGTGATTGAGAAGGTCTTGCTGAATCCGCCGATGGTCAGGCAGCGATCTGCTAGGCCTGGAATCGTTCCCGGTGAAATGTGCTTGCGACCGTCGTAGAGCATGTACTCGTAGACCTCGTCGGTGATCACCGTGATGTGCGTGTCTTTGATCAGCTCGCTGATGGCGGTCAGCTCCTCCTCACTGAAGACCTTGCCAGAGGGATTCGCCGGTGTATTGATCACAATTGCCCGCGTGCGCGGAGTGATGGCCCGGTGTAACGCTTCGATGTCCAAAGCGAAATCGGGCTCTGTCAACCGCGAATAGATCGGTGTGGCTCCAAGCAGGCGCAAAGTGCTCGGATGGTACGAGTAGAATGGCTCGAAGAGGATGACTTCGTCGCCTGGGTGAAAGAGGCACATGCCCGCAGCGAAGAAGGCGCCGGAGGAGCCGAGGGCTACCAGCACTTCATCCTTCGTCACATTCAGCCCGTTGTACTCTCGGAGCTTACGAGCTATCGCTTCGCGCGTTTCAGGCAAGCCCGCGTAGGGCGTGTACGTTTGCCGATCACCACCTCGAATTGAATCGGCGGCGCCCGCACATAGGGCCGCCGGCGGATTCAGATCGCAGACCCCTTGTCCCAGGTTGATACCGTTAGGAACTCGGTTGATAACGTCGGTCAGAGCCCGCAGGGGATTCGCAACGCCCAAGTGCGCACGGCGCGGGGCGAGGGTTTTGAATGGATTCGGCACCTCCCGAGTCTATGAAACGGAAGGCGCCGATAAAATCACGCAACGCTGGGTTCGCGCTCGATAGTCTCGAGTTGGAACTCTTCGCCATCGAAGTCGAAGCGCACCAAACTTCCGCGCGGGATGGTTTCCGAGAGGATTCCATCGGCAAGGGGATTCTGTATGTACTTCTGAATCGCGCGCTTGAGCGGCCGGGCACCGAATTCTTCGTCGTAACCCAGTTCTGCGAGCTGATCCAGAGCCTTGGGGGTCAGTTCCAGATGAAGTTCCTGCTCTTTCAAGTGCGCATCGATCAAGCGCACCTGAACATCGACGATCGAACGAATCTGTTCCTTCTTGAGTGTCTCGAAGGTCAAGACCTCGTCCAGGCGGTTGATGAACTCCGGGCGGAAAAAGTCACGCAGTTGGGATTCTTCGCGGAGGTTGCTGGTCATCAAGACCAGGGTCTGTGAAAAGTCCACCGTGCGGCCCTTACCGTCCGTCAGTCGGCCGTCGTCGAGCAATTGCAACAGGACGTTGAAAACGTCCGGGTGGGCCTTCTCTACTTCGTCGAGCAGGATGACCGAGTGCGGTTTACGGCGTACAGCTTCTGTCAAGACTCCGCCTTCGTCGTAACCGACGTACCCAGGGGGCGCCCCGATCAAACGGCTGACCGCATGCTTCTCCATGAACTCACTCATGTCGATACGTACCATGTTGCGCTCGTCATCGAATAGGAACTCAGCGAGTGACTTGGCAAGTTCAGTCTTGCCAACCCCGGTCGGACCGAGCAGCAGGAAAGATCCCAATGGCCGCGTAGTTTCTTGCAAGCCAGCGCGCGCTCGGCGTACCGCCTGCGAGATGACATGCACTGGCTCGTCTTGACCGATCAAGCGTTCGTGAATGCGCTCTTCCATTTGCATCAGCTTGTTGCGTTCTGTCTCCAAGAGTCGCGTGGCGGGAATTCCCGTCCAGCGCCCGATGACTTGAGCGATCAGCTCTGCATCAACAGCCTCTGGAAGGAGGGCTCCCTGTGCCTGAACGACTCCAAGCTGCGCGACGTTGGCTTCGATCTCCTTCTCCGTGTCGGGGATTTCGCCAAAGCGGATTTCTGCGACGCGGTCAAAGGACCCTTGGCGTTCCATCTTGATGGCTTCCTCCCTCAAGCTCTCAACCAGGAGTTTGCCTGCGCGAACCGACTGGATAAGCGATTTCTCCGCGTCCCACCGCGCTCTCAGGGCCTTCGCACCTTCTTGGATCTCTGCCAATTCCTCCTGAATCTCCTTCACGCGATTGCGAGAAGACTTGGATTCGCTGCGTTCCATGGCCGTTCTCTCGATCTCGAGTTGACGGATCTTGCGCTCAATTTTTTCGAGTTCCGGCGGCATTGAGTCGATCATGATGCGCAGCTGCGAAGCCGCTTCATCTATACAGTCAATGGCCTTGTCAGGCATGAAGCGATCTGCGATGTGGCGATCCGCAAGGCGCGCCGCGGCGACGATCGCTTCATCTTCAATGCGCACACCGTGGTGATTTTCGTAGCGCTCGCGCAACCCGCGAAGGATGGCAATCGTGTCTTCGACGTTGGGCTCGTCGATCATTACGGGCATGAAGCGGCGCTCTAGCGCCGGATCTTTCTCGATGTACTTGCGGTACTCGTCGAGCGTCGTGGCGCCGATGCAGCGTAGCTCACCGCGAGCTAGCGCAGGCTTGAGCATGTTGGCCGCGTCAACGGCACCTTCGGCCGCGCCAGCTCCAACCATCGTGTGCAATTCATCAATGAATAGAACGATGTCGCCATTGGCTTCTGAAACTTCGGCAAGGACAGCTTTCAGCCGCTCCTCAAATTCGCCGCGGTACTTCGCACCGGCCAGAAGAGAGCCCATGTCTAGCGCCATGACGCGTTTACCCTTTAAGCTCTCGGGCACGTCACCTTCGATGATGCGCAAGGCGAGGCCTTCGACGATCGCCGTCTTACCGACTCCTGGCTCGCCGAGGAGCACGGGGTTGTTCTTGCGGCGTCGCGCGAGGACTTGGGTTGCACGACGAATTTCCTCATCACGGCCAATGACCGGATCGAGCTTGCCTGCTTCGGCTTCTGCTGTCAGATCTCGTGCGTACTTTGCGAGGGCTTCGAAGGTCGATTCCGGATCCGGGGTGGTCACGCGACGATTACCGCGCACTTCGCCGAGGGCGGCTTCGATGCGTTCCGGCGCCAAATCCCGGGAGGAGAACAGTGCTTGCAGCTCAGCCCCGCCTTCCGTGGCGAGGGCCACGAGCAGGTGCTCGGTGGAGATGAACTCGTCGCCAAGAGCTTGTGCGCGCTTGCCCGCTTCGGTGAGGCAGGCCGCAAGGCGCGGGGATATGCTGAGTTCGGTCGAGCTCGTGCGCGGTAGCTTTCCGAGCTCTCGTCCGATCTCCATCGCCAGTGCGCGCGGCTCGACACCCAGCTTCTGTAGGATGGCGGCGGTGACTCCGCTGGGTTCGGCCAACATACTCGTGGCGAGGTGGAGGGGGGTCAGCTCCGGATGTCCCGACTGCTGCGCGAGCTCTTGGGCGGCTTGGAGTGCTTCTTGTGTCTTCGTGGTGTACTGCTGGTTCATGGCTTTCGTCCTCTGGTTTGTGTCTTCCTTTCATCACTAGTGCAAGGCGTGTGCCAGGCCAAAACCCTTGTTTTTGATGTAGAGAAGGGGTCTTTTGAATCTAGTGACTGCCAATATGACGCTGCGTAGTGCCAAAATGGCGCGTCCAGTTGATCGCAAAAAGCGCCGATGAGGAGCCTCCAACGTGGCGCTTCCGGACTCCTTCCCGGCTATGCTTCCGCCCCTTGATGAACGAATCTAAGCCGGACATCCTCTTTATATTGCTCGACGCGGCCCGGGCGGAGAATTTCTCCGTCTACGGCTACGGCAAGCAAACGACGCCAAACCTCGAGCGCCTGGCACCGGAACTGGCGTTCTACGACTCGTGTATGTCGGCGGCGACCTGGACCCTGCCGTCCACCGCTAGCCTCTTCACGGGCACCTATCCGTCCACCCACAAGCTGGTGATCGATGGGGACCGCTTGGCGAAGAGCTACGCCAGCTTGCCGGAAGTCTTGCAACAGGCTGGCTACGCGACTTCCAAGGTGACCGGCGCGGTGCCCTATGTCTCCGACTTTAGCGGTCTCGATCGCGGCTTCGACGAGTGCTGGGAAGCACCGCCGCCCAATTGGCGCATATGGCTCGACAAGTTGCGTGGATCAGGCAGCAAGGCTCCCCAGCCCAAGCCTGATGAGTCCGACGCGCCGGATCTCGCGCGCATCGATCACGACATGAGTCTCGAAGCTGAGGCCGAGTCGCACTTGCATGCGCGCGCCACATTGCGCGGTCGTATGTCCTTCTACCTCTCAGGCTTCTATGACGATGGGGGCAGCGCCTGCCTGCAGCGGGTGCGTGAGATATGGCGCGAAGAGAGCGAGAAGCCAAAGTTCGCTTACTTGCACTTGCAGGAGACCCATGGCGAATATCGCCCACCGCATCGCTTCCGGAAGCGTTTCATCCCGCGCGAGCTGCACAAGAAGAACTGGGCCGCGGTCAATCAACGGCCAAACTTGCACGCCGTTGGTCTAGCGCCGATGGATGAGGAAGACTTCGCGATTCTCGGTGGGCTCTACGACGGATGCATCTCCTACATGGACGAGCAAATCGGTGCATTGCTCGACGACTTGCGCAAACAACCGAACTGGGACAACACGCTTGTCATCATCACGGCAGACCACGGCGACTGTATCGGTCGTCACGGTGTGCTCGGGCATCAGTTTGTTTGCTATGACGAGCTGTTGCGCATTCCGTGGATCGTGAAATGGCCGAAGTCGATCGGGATAACGGGCAAACAAGAACAGCTCGTTCAAAACGTAGACCTCTTGCCCACCATCTGCGGCATGCTTGATCTCGAGATTCCTGAGCAAGTGGAAGCGATCGACATCCTCAGCGAAACACGTGAGTACGCATGGGGCGAACTGCTCAAGCCCTTCGGCGTAACGGCAGTCAAGCAAGGGTTGCATGAGCTCGCTCCTCAATACGACCGGGCTGTCTTGGTTGGCCGTTCTGCGCGCTACAAGCTGCACACCTACTCCAATCATCAGCGCGATGAGCTGTACGATATGAAGCAGGATCCGCGCGAGGAGAACAGCCTCATTGGCTTTGGCAAGGACGCTGAGCTCGACGGGGAAGCGCGCGCTTTGTGTGATGCCGTTGATACTTGGAAGCCTGGATGGCTAGCTGCTGCAGATGAGATTGCCCAGCGAATCAAGGCGGGTGACGGCGGCGAAATGTCATCGGAAGTCGAAGAGAAGCTGCGCGCTCTCGGCTACTTGGACTGAGGGCCTTCGACCGCATGGGGGCTTCCTGGGCGGAAATTTTTTCCGACTAAGGCTCCGCACGGTGTCTAGAAGGGGCCCACTTGATTCGAATTTCTAGAATCGCGCCCATCGCAGGAATCGGGGGTAGGGTTGAGTGTTAAGGCCGGTGGCAAGCTGACTTTGACGTCACCGCACCAACTTTCCTTCTAAGGGATGTCTATGAAAACTCTCAACTATGCGCTGCGCGCAGCAGCCACGCTCTCGCTCACTAGCGCCGTATTCGGCCAAGTGTCCTTGTTTGACCTTATGGGGGAAGCCCTGGGTGATCGCTTTGGATCCGCCGTTGCAGGTGTTGGTGATGTCGATGGCGATTTGGTTCCGGATTGGGCGGCTAGTTCTCCCTTTAGTAATACGAACGGAAGCATGTCCGGCTCAGTACGGATCTTCTCTGGGGCTACGGGGAATACGTTGATGAGCTTCACTGGAGCCGCTGCGGGCGATCTCTTTGGTTACAGCGTTGCCGGTGGCGACCTAAACGGCGACGGGCGCTCCGACATCATTATCGGTGCGTACGGAAGTGACTCTGGCGGCACTGACGCGGGAACGGTCTATGCCTTCTCAGGCTTGGATGAAAGCTTGATCTTCAGCCAAGATGGTTCTTCAGCTGGCGACAGTCTCGGCTTTGCAGTTTCATTCATTCGAGATGTGAATGGTGACGGCAAGGGTGATGTTCTTGCCGGCGCCTGGACCGCAGATTCTAACGGGATGAATAACAACGGTGAGGTGGTCTTGCTCAGGGGAACGAACGGCGTCCAAATGGATAAGTGGGTGGGTGAAAACCCATTCGACTTCTTTGGCTACTCGGTCGCGGGTCTAGATGACGTCGATGGCGACGGCTTTGGTGACCTAGTAGTGGGCGCGCCCGGCAATGGAGTAAATGGCTCAGGCGCGGGATCGGCATACGTCTACTCGGGTGCCACTGGAGCACTTATCCACAGTATGCTTGGCGACGCGGCTGGCGACGGCTTTGGATCGGCTGTTGCAGACGGCGGCGACGTAGACATAGACAACTCAAGCGACATCTTTGTCGGTGCTCCGGGGTCCGACTTGAACGCCGCCAACGCGGGCTTGGCGCGAATTTTCTCCGGTACAACCGGTGCGACTCTCTACTCATTTACCGGCGACGGTATTGGCGACAACTTTGGTGGAGCGGTCGCTGGGAATTTCGATGTGACCGCAGACAACATCACAGACCTCTTTGTTGGTGCAGCCAATGCCGACCCGAATGGAACGAGCTCTGGACTTGTTCGCGTTCTCTCAGGTGCTGATGGCTCGACTTTTGTAACCCTCGAGGGACAGACTGCTGGAGGGCGCTACGGATCGGCTGTTGCCAACGGCGGCGACACCAACTTCGATAACCAGGGTGAGCTTCTAATCGGCGCCTTTGGTGAAAGTGCCGGGATCGGCGCCTTCACCGGTGAAGTACACGCCTTGACCTTCGCAACCGAGCCCGTCTACACCCAGAGCTACTGCATGAGCTTGGACAATTCAGGCGGTGGAAGCGCATTGATGTCGAGTACGGGCACGACTTCAGTAGCGTCCAACCGATTCGTTCTATCTTGCAGTGGTTCCGTTCCTAACACCCCGGGACTCTTCTTCTACGGTCAAAGCGAACTTCAAGTGCCCTTCGGCGACGGCTTCCGCTGCGTCGGCGGCCAAATCTTCCGTACGAACGCCATCGTTTCAGACAGCTTCGGGCTGGCCCAGACCTCAATCGACTTCGGCAACCCGATGGTGGCTGAAGGGCAGATCACGGGCGGCAGCGTTTGGAAGTTCCAGTTCTGGTTCCGCGACACGCCGGCGAATGCGTCGGGCTTCAACCTGTCCGACGGCTTGAGCGTTACCTTCCTGCCGTAACGGACCAAATACTTGGACTGGGAGCGTGACCGATTTGAATCGCGATCGTCAAGCGAGGGAGCGCAAGCTCCCTCGCTCAATTCTATACAACTCTGTCCCTACCAACTGCAAGCGCCCGAAGCCTTGCGCGCCGCGTACAAACGCAAGCACCCGTGCGCCCTCGTCGTGATGCCAACAGGAACGAGCAAGACCTTGCTGCTGGCGGAGGTTTCGCGTTTGGCAAGGGGCCCAGTGTCGGTGCCCGTTCACCGCCAAGAGCTTGTCGAGTAGGCATGCGACAAGACTTCCATTGCTTCACCTGAGGCACGGACCTCCTGGCTCCCTTCTCTTGCAAGGGGCGCGGTTTCTGCCCTTCCTGTTGGTGGACGCCGCATGGCGGAATCCGACGCGCTCCCAGTGGATCATGCCTTCCCCGATTTGCCCGTGCGTCCCCGTAGTTGGAACTTGGATTCGAGAGCTGCTTCTGGAGTTAGAATGCAGCCGCATCGAAGGTTAGTGGAGGGCGAGGTGTCTCCAGCTTTTGGCACGGGCGTGGATTAGCCGGACTCATGGAGATGAGCACGCTGAATGGAGGCGGATGCCCAGCGACAATTAGACCACCCCGCTCAACGACAATTGGAATTACCCGTCCCCGCCGGGGCCGACTCATCTGAATTGTCTTTCTGGGATAGCCTGGAGACCCGTTTTGGCTTGTGTCGACGCCCAAGTAAGGAAGCTAATGCAAGAACACAGCAAGACCAGAAAGGTCGAAGTCGCAGGGCTGCGAGCTGGCAGTGATCGCAAAACTACCAGGAAGTATCTCGGGCTTATCGGGGTACCAGCTGCACCTTCGGCAGCCTGCATTCCGAATGGGCGCACTAAAGTGCGTGCGCATAGTGGACAGACGAATTGTTGATTCGCTGTTGGTTGGTAGAGTGCAATTTGCGAGACTCCGCCTCGTAGGCATCCGGCAATGCACAATTGCTGAGGATGCCGGAATGTAAACTCGCCCTACCACCTAGTCTTAGTCAAGAACCTTAGATGACCATGAAGCAGATCTTGTGATGTCTTGCGCTTGCGGTACTCGGAACAATCTTGTTGTCCTCCAACTCCTTCGCCCTAGGTCAAGGCCCGCCTCCGCCTCCGACACCGACCTCGATAGAGTTGCCTGCAGGTGACTACGATGTCTGGGTCGCCGGAGTCGACACGGGAGTTAACGTGGTTTCCTCCAGTTCTAGCCAGGATATTACTTCGAGCGATGGTTGGTTCGGTCAGTGGGTGCCTTCAAGAAAGCACTACGATCAGCACCCCGGATCCCAGGTCGTCAGGATCTATCCTACAGCTAGCGAGACTATCTTCGAGTTCAAACGCTACGCTGGGAGTGTGTTGCTTGAGAGCGGCACGCTAGCGAAAAATGCCTAGTTCCTCTGCGGCCGATGGTGGCTTCGGCCTCCGTCGTCCGCTCGTTTTATGGCATTCTGCCGGTCACAAGTAATGCAAAAGTTCCTTGTTCTCCTAATGGTCTGCGTGGGCTGCATTGTTCTTTGGTTCCGCTCCAGCGCCCCGGGTGAAGCCCGCCACCTTGAGCGAGCACAGGCGGAAAATGGTGAGCCGGAAAATTCTTTGGCCATCCCCGCAATGCGGGTTGATGTAACTCGTTCTCCGATTCCTGAGCGAGTGAGGGTCGGTCTGGGCGCTCAAGGAAGAGTGGTTGATGCGGAGACGAATCTGCCTATCTCCTCTGCGTCTGTTGAAGTGCTTGCGGGCGAGGGTGTTGTTTGCACATGGACATCCGCGAGCGGGCACTACTACTTAGAGGGGATTCAACAAGAGCAGACATTGCGCTTTCGTGCACAAGGTTACGCTGATGCAGACCTGCAGTTGATGCAACTTGAGTTACTCGGTGTACTCGAGGACATCCGCCTTGTCCCGAGTCATTTGGTGGAGGTGCTTGTGACTTCGGATAATGGGGCACCAGTAACCGACGCGCTCGTGAAAGTTCTTCCAACAAAGCGACCCTACGAGGTGAGCGAGCGGAGTAGGGGGGGTGTACGTGGAGCCGCCATTCAGACAAACGCCCATGGAGTCGCTAGAGTTAGGATCCCGGAGACATGCCACATAGCCGCAAGTGACAGCTCTGGCCGCTTTGGGAGTGCGGTCGCCGTTCCTGGAAAACGATGCGAAATTGTCTTGGAAGCAACAGGGGCCGAATTCAGCTTTCGTGCTGAGAACCCGGGTAAGGGCCTCGGAAGTTTGCAGTTCGCCCTGCGCCGTCTCGGTGGGGCTTTGGACTATGCGGACGTGGCACTTTCTGGAGCGCCAGAACTGCTAGTCCTCCCCGCAGGAAGGTGGAAGCTGGACTTAGGTGACGAGAGCCCTTTTGTGGTGGCTTCTGTTGTGCGCGATGGAGTGCAACTATTCGAGGCATCAGACTTCGCAGTGCAGTTCACTGTATTGAAGTCGACAACTGAGGTAGAAATCATTCTGAGGGGTGGGTTGGACTTCCGCTTGGTTGATGGTGCTTCAGGCCTTCCGGTAGTTGGACCATTTACTTACCGCAGGAGAATTCAATTAGATAATGGAAGCTGGAGTGACCGAATACCTCACGCCGGGATGACGGATTCCAACGGGAGAGTGGTGCTGGCGCCAATCTTCTCTGAAGACTTGAATGGTGGTGGTGTCTCCTTGCGCATTGACGTCCCCGGGTACTCTCCAGGAGAGTTGAACTGGCGAGAAGTGCTTGAGGCTCGTCAAGTGTCAGACTCAAGAGAACTGCGACTGACGAAATCGGATGCGACCAGCTTCATCTTGGAGTACCTGGACGGTACGCCGTTCACTGGACCAGTCATGTTGGAAGCTGTGCGATTGGATTCGAAACGTGAGCTATTTGTTGGCATGGTTGCCTCGGGAGTAAACATTCCTCCGGTGAATCTGGGAATCGGAGAGGCGGTATGTGTCAGCCACTGGAGTCGTCAAGAGATTGTGTCTCGACCTGCAGGTGCGATTGACCTAGGCCGAACAAACACACTTGTGGTTGAGAGGCCTTACGGCCGTTTGCAGGTCCTTGGTGTGCCGCCTGATATACCGCACATAGCGGTAGTAGGTGCTAGGGGGGATGAGCACGTCTTAACCCGTAAAGGTTCGCAGCTAATCTCGGCGGGTTTGTTTCCCGGAGTGTACTACCTGGGACCGCTAGAAATGGCGCGTAGAAGCAGCGAGAGATCTCTCGGATTCGGATCGAGCTCACTTCAATTCGGAGGCCGCGTTGTGCATGTCGTGATCGAAGCAGGAGAAGAGAGCTCAGTCGATTGGTTAGAGGCGTGGAAAGGAACAAGCGACATAGAGGGAGTTATTCATGTGCAGGGCGCGAAGGATAGCATCGTGCTGATACCCATATATTCACAAGGGGGGCAGTCGACAACGTTCGGTTCGAGTATGCGCAAGGTGTATCTGGACGACACCGGCCGTTACCGTTTGCCACAGAGTATCGTCTTGCCGGACAGCCTCGCAGTTTGCTCGCTCGATGAGTATGGAGTCCCCGTTCCGATTGATGTTGTTGAGCCAGGAGCAGATGCATCGGTGTCGGTATGCTCAGTGCGGCTTATCTGGGTAGGAGGTTCGGGCGCCGGATATGGACTGGTCAAGTACGCCATAGACCCCTCTGCCTTTCGCGAGCCTCTCGATCTAGTCTCCAATGAGTATCAAGTAGGGTGGGACTTGGAATCACCATTGCTCTTGCGAGGCATCCCCTGTGGAAACACACTTTTATCGATCAAGGTGGGCAGTAAGTGGCTAACCAAGGACGTTTCTCTGGATAGCAGGGAGCCTGGCTATTTGGATGTCCAGGTGCCCTGACGGAAGTGATCACATTGAGATCTACGTGTGCAGTAAGATCTTTGACCTTCCTTCGAGAAAGTGGGCACCGCTATGCGCGGATGCGCAAGGATTCGAGCCTTCCTCGATTTGCCCGTGCGCCCCCGTAGTTGGAACTTGGATTCGAGAGCTGCTTCTGGAGTGAGAATTCAGCCGCATCGAAGGTCAGTGGAGGGCGAGGTGTCTCCAGCTCTTGGCATGGGCGTGGATTAGCCGGATTGAGAGAGATGGGCACGCTGATTGGGGGCGGAGCTGGTTGCCTTCGATCGGAGAGAGTGGAGGAATGCGCGCGGCAGGGGGCAAGGAGGATATCGCGCGGGGATACGGCGTGGCTTTGGCGGCTTCCCGTCGGGGCGCCGGAGATTCGTCTACGAGTTTCCATAGAATCCCTTCGCGCATCCTGAGACGACGGGGGTAAGGACCATATGGAGCACGTACCCCAAGCGGCTGGTGAGGATGGAATGCCGAGAGTCGACGATGCCGGTCTGATTGCAGACATGCGCTGGCTCGGCAAGATCGCCACACGGATTGTCAAGGACCCAGGTCTCGCAGAGGATGCCTGTCAAGATGCGTGGCTTAGGGCGACCCAAAAGAAGGGCGTGGTCTCGTTCCGGACGGAGCTGAGCCGCGGAGTTCGACGCTTTCTCTATCGATACTGGCGTGGAGAGCAGCGGCGGACGTCCCGGGAGCAGGAGGTTGCTCTGCGCGAGTCGCAACCGTCGGTTGACGAGCTCCTTGGTCAACATGAACAGCAGAAACGCCTCTGGTCGGCTCTCTTGGAGCTCGACGAGCCCTATCGCTCGACCCTGATCCTACGATTTCAAGCGGGCCTTTCGACCGGTTTGATCGCAGCTCGGTTCGGGACTTCCGAGGACACCATTCGGTGGCGCGTCCGCCAGGGAACCGACCTGCTGCGGCGGCGCTTCGCCGCAGACGAGGAAGGGGGCGGTCTGTGCGCTCTAGCCGCTGCGATGCCACTAGGAACTCGCAGGGCGTCCAAAGCCGCAACGCAGTCCGTGGTCGTGGCGCGCTGGCTCCCATTCTTCCCCCAGTTACTAGGAGTTCTTCTCATGCTAAAAAGTGCCGCCGTTATCTGTACTGCGCTGGTTGTCGTCTTAGCCATTGTGATGTTTGGGGGGGAGGGCATGTTCGACGACCTCGCTGCCCCGCCTGCGCTGGGCGCCCCGGAATACTTGCCGGGAGAACTGCCGATCCCGCTTGCGAAACTCCCAGGCCTGGAGAATTCAAGAGTCGTTGTCGAGCCGCGCGAGCCCGTGAGTGAGGAGGGCGTTATCAGCCCGGATGAGGCCGTCGAGGAGGCGCTAGATCCTCCAATCCTTCGGCTCCATCTGGCGCTATCGAGTGGGGCCAGACTTCCGGAGAGCTTCACGGTGACAGTCTCGCCATACTTTTCCGCCCTGGGAATCATGGGGTATCCGGTGGAGACTTCGTTCGGCATAACGGATGGATCGGTTGTGATCCCCCTTGTCTCGAGCAAGCCGATGGACAGCATCATCTTCGGATCCGTCGATCCCCCAACCCAGGGGATCGTGATCGTCACTGCTGAGGGATTGGGGTGCCAGAAGAGCGGCGTAGTGGATATCAGTTGGAAGGATGGAGATGAGACCTACGTCACCATGCCCCTGTATCCGGTCACGACGCTGGAAGTTGTCGCTGTGCACGAGGGTTCGGCTGCGCTAGTCAAGAATGTGATGTTCCGAATCCACGGACCAGGCTCTAAGTACGGAACGGAGTATGAATCGCAGGAAGGTGGAGCCGTTTCCCTTAGCCTGGCCACCGAGGGCGAGGGCGAAGATCGCGTGTACGTTCGTGGCGATGGAGTCGCCTTGGCGGGCTGGACTCGACGGGAGCTCCTGGCCATCCCCCGACAAAGCGGTGGGCTACGTGAGCTGAAACTTTCAGCTGGCTGCACGCTACGCGGCTCGATCGAGATGGAGTCTACCCTTCCAATTCCCAGTGAAGCCGAGGTGCGCTACATCGCAATGCGCCATGACGCATTAGGTGGGTTGGAGCACTATCCCCACGGAGTGGTTCCAGAGGGAAGTGTTCCCATCGCAGCGGACGGCCGGTTTGAAATCTCTAATATCCCCTCCGGAGCGCTCCTCGTACACCTCAGAGAAAAGGGCCGTTTCATCTTCGAGACTCAGCGCTTGAGCCCGGACCTCCATGTGGATGTTCCGGAAATCGAGGAGCTGGAAATTCGTGTCGTTGTGCCCGCTAGGAACTGGGTCTTTACGATCAACATGCCTCGGAACAAAGACTCGCCTTGGCAGAGCAACACATTGGTGCGTGCGACCCTCAATCGACAAGCTGGCGAGATGGACGCCCCCTATGTCAACTCGAGCGGAGTTAGAGAGCATCTGGCTCAGGCGGGTCTGTTCCGCCTTGGCGATGATGCACAGATGATCCTCCCCATCGGGACAATCGAGGAAGGCGAGACTTATCTCTTATCTGTCGGTGCGAACGCGACGTATGAACTCGAACGTCCCATCACGTTCGAAGGACTCGCTCCCTGTCTCGACTACACCATCCCTGAAACGGCTCGTGACGAACTCGGCCTCCGGTTAGGCCGATCCAAAGTGGAGACTGAAAGCGGACAGGCTCGGCAGATGGCTGCACGAAATATTGGGAGGCAAGTCATTCTGAATGCACAAACAGGTCTCATACGCCCCCCACAAAGTGCTGTCGACTCCGCCAGAAACAGCGGAGAGCTGGCCAGGGAGATTCTGGAGCGAAACTAAGGCGAGTGAGCGGCAACCCGGCGCGCCCTAGATCTCTCCTTCGCGCAGTTCTCCTTGGATGGTCGTTTGCCAGTAGCTTCCCCTTTCGACATGGAGGCAAGTCAACCAGCCACCGCGGCCGGGGTCCGTGTCGATGTTCACCGCGTGCCCGATGTTGATTGGCAAATGCGGCGCCTTGAGAGCCGTGTGGCCACAGACCATGACCTTGCCGGACTGGTGCGGCTGGGGCTTGCCGAACTTCTTGTGCAGGAGAGTGAACGGTTGCTGTAGCGAGAGCGGAACGTCGGCTTCTAGGTTGGCGTGGACGAAGATGTGCGTGTCCGTCTCCACGTAAGGCCGGTTCTTGCGCAAGAACTCCCAGTGGCTTTCAGGGACATCTTTGAAGCCACGAGGCCCGTAGGAATCTAGAGTCGCGCGACCGCCCCAGTCATCGAGCCAATGTGCGAGTTCGCCCTTGTTGATGTTCGCGAGGAAGAACTTTTCCTCGTGGTTGCCAATCAAGAACGAGACGTCCAAGTTTGACGGCAGGTTGAGGAGGAAGTCGATGACGCCTTTCGAATCAGCCCCACGATCCACGTAGTCCCCGAGGAATATGATCTGGTCCTCCGGCTGGGGGTTCACCGCCTGCCAGAGGTGCTCCAAGGCGGGCAAGCATCCGTGAATGTCTCCGATCGCGAGTGTCCTCTTCATAGTTCGCAGATTCTAAGTCGATTTGCCGATGGCGCAAGATTCCTCGGGTTCCAGCGGGCTGCTGGGCATGGGCTATATCTTGAACGTGGTCGGGACTTCGAAGCTCAATCGAGAGATCACTTCAGCGTTTGGAAGTTTCAGTCCTGGTTCCGCGGCAAGCCGGCGAACGCGTTGGGCTTCAATTTGCCGGGCGGCCTGAGGGTAAGCTTCCTGCCGGAACAGATGGAGTTCTTGGACTGGGAGCGTGACCGATTAGAATCACGATCGTCAAGTGGGGGGCGGCAAGCCCCCTTGCTCAAATCTATGCAGCTCCGTCCCTACCAACAACAAGCGCTCGAAGCCGTGCGCGCCGCGTACAAACGCAAGCACCGACGCGTACTCGTCGTGATGCCGACAGGGACGGGCAAGACCGTGCTATTCGCGGAGATTTCGCGCTTGGCAAAGGGTCCGGTGTTGGTGCTCGCTCATCGCCAAGAGCTTGTCGAGCAGGCACGCGACAAGATTTCCAAGTGGTGCGATGATGTGGTTGCAGTGGAAATGGCTGGTCGCCGGGAATTCACGCGACCCAGAGCGGCGCGACCCAAGATTACGGTGGCGAGCATTCAGACGCTTCAGCGCCGATTGGAGGAAATGCCGCGTGACGCTTTCCGCATTGTTGTGATCGATGAAGCGCACCACAGCACCGCGGATTCATTCCGGGCTGTGATCGATCACTTTCACGCACACATCCTGGGGGTGACGGCGACGCCGGACCGCAGCGACGGTACGCGGCTTGGCGAGGTATTTTCAGAGGTGGCCTTCGACTACGACATGTTGACTGCCACGGATGAGGGTTGGCTCGCTCCCATAAGTTCATTCTTGGTGAAGACAAAGGCGGACTTCTCGGGGATCCGCAAGATCGCGGGGGAGTTGGCGACCCGCGACGTGGAGGCGATCCTGACTAAGGACTTGCACTTGGTAGAAATCGCCGATCCCATCTTGCGTGAACGAAAAGGTCGGCCAGCCATAGTCTTTGCTGCTTCTGTGGCCCACTCAAAGGCCATGGCGCGCGTGCTCTGTGAACTGTCCGGTGACTCGGGGTGCGCTGCTTCCCTCGACGGAACGCACACTCTCGAAGAGCGTGCAAAGGTCATCGGCCGCTTTCGCGCTGGTGAGATCAAGGTTCTGGTGAACTGCTCGCTATTCACGGAGGGTTTTGATGTGCCAGAGATCGCCTTGGTAGCGATTGCGCGGCCAGTCTTGTCACGATCATTTTACGCGCAGATGGTGGGGCGCGGCACTCGCATCGCTCCCGGCAAGAAGGACTTGCTTGTGCTCGACTTCGTCCCGGTCAACTGTCGCCATTCTTTGGTGCAGGCCGTCGACATCTTTGGAAGGGACAAGGAAGAGGTGTTGGAACGCGCGCGGGCGATCACTGCTGCTGCAAGTGAAGCCGGCCAAGCGATGGCATTGGAGAAGGCTTTGGAGCTGGCACGCCAAGAGCAAGAGGCTCAGGAAGCAGACGTGGCTTACCAACTTGTTCGTCGCGATCCCTACGCTTCCGTGGGGATTGATCTCGAGCCCTTTCGCCGCAAGGCCGCCGGCGGCGAACCAGCCAGTAAAGATCAGCTCCTGGCCATCAAGAAGGCAGGGCTGCCTGTTGAATTGATCGACGACTTTTCCAGCTACCAAGTCGAGAAGCTGCGCGAACACCTGCTCGATCGCAAAGCAGTGGGCCTCTGTACGCCAAAGCAGGCTAAGAAGCTCTTGGCGCTTGGGCTCGATCCACGCGAGGTTTACTACGACGAAGCAAAGGCCCTGCTCAAGAAGCCCAAGTAGAAATTGCGCTTCGCGCACTCTGCGTTCGACTAGCGGGGCGTAGTCGCCTCCACGCCCCACCTCGCAATTCGATTCGCTCAAATGGACCACAAAGGCTTATCCTTATCAGGCTGGGTTTGATCGTCGAGAATCTGAAGATGTTGAGGGTGATGCAGAGGGAAAGCGCGGAGCGGATGAGGACTCTTCTACATGCGACCTACACGATGGTCGCCGCTCTCTTCGTGCTCGTTCTAAGCGCGCCGGGCCAATCAGCCACGGACCGGCTCGACCGGAATCCTCAGTTCCGCATCAAGCAGTGGACTATGGAACAGGGGCTTCCCCAGGCCAGCGTCACTTCGATAGCCCAGTCGATCGATGGCTATTTGTGGTTCGGAACCTATGGTGGTTTGGTGCGCTTCAACGGAAGGGATATGGAGGTCATTGACGTTCAATCCCATCCCGATCTCATGAGTAACCGGATCCTCTCGTTGTGCGCAGCAGCGGACGGTGCCTTGTGGGTTGGGACGGAGGATCGCGGCGTCTTGAGATTTGCCGATGGCCTGTTCGAACACATTCAGTTGGAGTCCGGGGGGCCAATCTGGACGATTCGTGAAAGCGCAGAAGAGGTGATTTGGATTGGCCACCACGGCTTGACTTGTTGGGAGAAAGGTCGAGTCGAGTTCTTCGGTGGCGCGGAGGAGGGGCCGCCTCCGAATATTCTCGAACTGCACGTCGTGGGCAAGGGGCAGGCGTGGGTCGGTACGGGTAAGCACCTGCTCCGCTTTGCTGATGGCGACTTACGGCAGGTAAGCGACTCGTGGACTTCCGCGTTTATCGACCATGGGGATCGCGGCGTTTTGGCGCTCGGATCTAAGCTAAGGGTCTTGGATTTTGAGTCTGCCAAGGTTCGTACTTTGGAGCCGAACCTCATTCCAAGTGATGTTGCTACTGCGATCATTGACAGCAAGGGACGAGATTGGATCGGCGCGGGAAGTGGGCTATTTGTTGCAGAAGCCGGTGAGTTGGATCTTGCCCAGAGCGCCGCGCTGCCGAAGTTGACTCATGTGATCGGTGCAGTCACCGAGGACAAGTGCCACGTTGTGATGGAGGATCGCGAGGGAAATATTTGGGCTGGATTTGACATTGGTGGGCTGTACCGAATACAGCCGAGGGAAGGAGTGAAGGTGTTCAGTCTCGGCCAAGGGGTTCAAATCCTCGCCCCCGACGGTGAGGGACGAGTCATCTACGGTTCAGGAACGACAATGAGGTTTGAGCTGACGAGTGAGGGGACGGCTCGTTACTCAGGAGCTTGGCCTATCGAGAGGAGCGAGGCGGGTGGAGTCCTGTTCCGCGACTCCCGCGGTGCATTGTGGTTCAGCATGGCGGGGGAGACTGTTCGTAGAACTGCGGACGGGATGGAGACTTGGGAGGGTCCGGCCAGCAGCATCACGGAAGCACCCGACGGCCACATCTGGTGGGCGTCCGTTCGCGGAATTTTTGAGTTCGACGGGAGTGATGTGAAACACCATGAACTCCCCACGAGCCATGCGTATTCGCCAATACACACCCTTTGTGTAGATAGCGCCGGCGTGGCTTGGTTTTCAAGAAAGCCGGGGGAGCTATGCCGATTGAAGAACGGTGGATTGCTTTCCTATGGCGCCATGCAAGGCATGCCCGATGTCCAGTTGCGGAGCATCGTGATTGATGATGAAGGTACCGTTTGGGCCACTACCTACGGTGCTGGCTTAGTTCGAGTTCGTGACGGCTTGATCAAGACCATCACCACAGAGCGTGGTCTCCACGATGATTCGCTTGGCTCGATCTTTGAAGAGGCCGGCAGCTTGTGGATGAATAGCAATCGAGGAGTCTTCGCTGTGCAGCTGACAGACCTTGAGCGTTGCATGAATGGTGGGGCCGACGAGGTCTTGACATGTTGGGAAGTGGGGACGCCTGAGGGCAACGGTAGTTGCGGTTTCCGTGCTGAGGACGGAGTCCTGTGGTTCCCAACGATCGAAGGCATGGTGAGTGTCACACCGTCGATCAGGTCCAACATGATCCCTCCGCCGATCCTGATTGAAAGTGTGGCGGTTAATGGCGTGGGGTACTCGGGAAAAGAGCCGTTACACATTCCGGCAGGTGCCCTTGACCTGGATATCTACTACGCGGGACTCAGTTTTGTGGATCCAGAGCGGGTGTCGTACCGCACGGAATTGATAGGGGAATACGAGACTCATAAATACAGCGGGCAGCGGGCAGCTGCCTACTTCAACAATCTCTCTCCAGGCGACTACACGTTCAAAGTTTCCGCGCGTAACAACGATGGGGTTTGGAGTGAGAACCCGGCCACGTTACTGATTCACCTCGAGCCCCACTATTACCAGACTAGGTGGTTTGCGGGTCTTGTCGTTATCTGCATTGCGCTGGCGCTCTATGGCGCTCACCGCCTGCGAATGTCTGGAGTGAATGCGCGCAACCTAGCTTTGAATGATGAGATTCAAGCGCACAAATCGACGGAGCTTGCGTTGCACGAGCGTGAATCAAGCCATCGCGCATTGGCGGAAACGGCGACGGATGGGATTGTCACGGTCGGTTCTGATAGTCGCCTTGAGTACGCCAATGCCACGGCCGAGAAGATGTTTGAGTTGCCGGACGTCACTCAGGGAGACTGCCATCTGGGCGATTTCTTGGGCGCTCAAGGTGCCGCTACCCTCGACCACTTGTTGACCGCAGGCGGTCGCCAGGGCCTTTTGCTCGAAGGGCGATGCGCATCAGGTAGAAAATTTCCCGTCGAGGTTTCAAGTGGCGAGATGCAGAGCGCGAACGGTGACGTTCGCTATGTCTTGATTTTGCGAGATGTGACCAAGCGCCAAGAGCTCGAACGGCAAGTCGCAGAGAGTGGCAAGCTCGAAGCGGTCGGCCGTCTAACCGGTGGTGTCGCTCACGACTTCAATAACATCTTGACTGCTCTGATCGGGCACACGGCGATGCTGGAAGATGACATTGACGATCGCAGATCTCCAGGAGCGCTTCTCAGTCACACGAAGCAGATTCGCAAGAGCACAACTCGAGCGGTGCATTTGGTCCGTCAACTGATGACCTTCGCTCGTCGGCGAGTTGTCGATCCAGGAGTTGTGGACCCCAACGCAATCATTGAAGATGTGGAGTCGATGCTGCGCCGCCTGGTGCCCGAATACGCCGAGCTGAAGTTCGACCTCTGTCCAGATGTGGGGTACGTCTTTGTGGACGCCCACGAACTCGAACAGGTACTCGTCAACCTGGTCATCAACGGGAAGGATGCAATCCAAGGTCAGGGCACGATTACAGTGGCGACCAGCCTAGTCGAGTCTGTTCTAGAGGCTCCATCAACCGGCGGGCGAGCCATTGACGGGCCAGCCGTCGCGATTAGCGTCTCGGATGATGGCTGCGGGCTTGAACCCGAGGAAATGTCGAAGATCTTCGAGCCGTTCTACACGACCAAAGAGGTTGGCGGCGGAACTGGCCTTGGCTTGGCTTCCGCATCTGGTTTCGCCGAGCAGGCCGGCGGCCAGATTTCAGTCAGTACTGTGCTTGGCGAGGGCAGTACTTTTACGATTCATCTGCCCGCTGTGTCGCTGGGTAGTCTCTTGCTGCCCCGTCCAGAAGAGTCGAGTGAAGCCGTACAGGGCAAAGGGGGCGGCACGATCTTGCTGTGTGACGATGAGGGCACCGTACTCAGTGCAACTGCCGCGATCCTGCGCAAGGCAGGCTACGAGGTCATGACTGCGGGCGATCCTAATATTGCTGCCGACCTATTCGCGCGCGACCCTTTGGCGATTGATGCGCTCGTCACAGACATGGTCATGCCAATCATGAATGGCCGAGAACTCGCGCGTTTGCTGCGCGAGACTAAGCCAGAGCTTCGCGTCTTGTTGATGTCCGGTTACACGGACAACCGGGAGGAAGACCGCGCAGATAGCGCGGAGTTCCTGGAGAAGCCATTTTCACCTGGGCAGTTGATCGAGGCCGTCGGGCGCATGCTTGCAGCGCTCGCTAATTGAGTTCGAGCGGTTCGGCCTGAGTTTCGTAGATGGCCTTTGAGGTGGCGAGTGCTGCGCGCAGTTTGGCCAGCGATTTATTGTCGAGGGTAGCTAGGGGCGCCCGAACCTCGGCATCGCAGATGTCCAATTCGGCCAGGGCTGCTTTGATCGGAACCGGATTGACGTCCACGTCTAGTGCGTCGAGGAGGGGCGCCAATTCGGCCTGGAGTTCCCGCCCCATGCTGAGGTCAATACCGCTGCAAGTGCTGTTGATAATGCCCGTGACGTGGCGCGGGGCCAGATTACCTACTACGCTGATAGCGCCCACTGCGCCAGCTTTGCAGTAGTCATAGATCATGCGGTCTTCCCCGCACAGGACGGCCAAGTCCGATGTGCAGGTCAGCTCTTTCACGCGATCAATCGAAGTGCTGGTTTCCTTGATTGCGACGACGCTCGGGTGAGATCGAGCAATTTCTTTGGCGATGTCCGGTGTGAGGTCTACGCCAGTGCGCGACGGCACATTGTAGAGCACGAGTGGAAGCTCCGTTGCACTTGCGATCTCGCCGTAGTGCAGCAGCAATCCGCGACGGGTCGGGCAGTTGTAGTAGGGCGTGACAACCAGGATGGAGTCAACGCCGCATGACATAGCAAAGCGAGAGAGCTCGACGCTAGTCCTCGTACAGTTGGTACCGACTCCAGCCATCAGGCTCAATCGACCACGATTGATCTCAACGGCCGCATGCAACAGGCTGCGCTGCTCGTATTCGTTGAGCGTGGGGACCTCGCCCGTCGTGCCTGCAATCAGAATGCCGTCTGCTCCGAGTTCGGCGACACGTTCAATCATCAACCCAAGTTGTTCCAGGTCGAGTCGGCCGCGGCGGAAAGGAGTCGGGAGAGCAATGTAGCTGCCTTGGATAGGTGTCATTACTTTGGACTGCTCATAGGTTTTGGTTCGTGGAATGAATTTTGTTCAGGATGCCGTTTCGGCCGCACGGATCAAGTCGGCCATGCGTCCGACCGCTAGATCGACCCCGTTGAAGAGGGAGTCAGTGACAATTGCGAATCCAATGTTCAGCTCTTCGAGCCCCGCCAGGAGAGCGACAGGCTGCACATTGTCGTAGTCGAGTCCGTGGCCAGCGTTGACACGTAACCCGAGGTCTTGGGCCAAGCTCGCGGCCGAGTGGAGTCGCGCTAATTCTTCCTCGCGTTCCGCCCCGGTGGTTAATGCATAGCGTCCCGTATGCAGCTCGACGAACATAGCCCCCGCATCGGCAGAGGCACGTACTTGATCTGCTTTTGGATCAATAAATAGACTGACATCTCCGCCAGCCGCCGTTAAGGCGGGAACGGTCGAGGCCAAGCGCTTGGCCTCCGCTATGACATTTAGACCGCCCTCGGTTGTGACTTCCGCGCGGTTTTCCGGCACGAGGCAGAAGGCGTCTGCGCGGCTAGCCAAGGCTATCTCAACGATCTCCGGAGCCAGGCTCAGCTCAAGGTTGAGCCGGGTACCGATCGCTTCGCGTAGAGCAAACACATCCGCATCTTGAATGTGGCGCCTGTCCACCCGCAAGTGGCAGGTAATGCCGAGCGCACCCGCGGCCTCGGCTCGTAGGGCCCACTGGGTTGGATCCGGAAAGGCTTCGCGACGGGCTTGGCGGACCGTTGCGATGTGATCGATGTTGATGTGTAGGCGCGGCATATAATTGTCTGGCTGCTGCTGACGACCTGATTCTAGCGGCCTTTTGGGAACAGGCCCAAGCATCGCGTTGACCCTTTGTTGCTAGTTCCCGAGAGACTTCTGCGCCAATCCGTTAAGCTCGCGCCAATGCGTATCATTGCAGGAGAACATCGCGGCCGAAAATTGGCCGTCCCGCCGGGCCTAAGCACGCGCCCCATGCTCGATCGGGTTCGTGAAGCCCTCTTTTCGACCCTTGGGCCGGGGATCGACGGGGCCTACTGCCTCGACCTTTTCGCTGGCAGTGGCAGCTTAGGCCTGGAAGCCCTCAGCCGTGGTGCCGCCTACGCGCGTTTCGTCGAAATGTCGCCCCAGGTGGTTTCGATCATCGAGGCCAATGTGAACGAGATGGATCTTGGCGATCGGGCCAAGGTGATTTGCGCGAGCGCCACGAACCAAAACCATTGGAGCGCCCCGGAAGGAGAGCCTGATCGTTGGGCGGACGTCATTCTATTTGACCCGCCCTATCCGTGGCTGCGCGATGACAGGCGCCGCGAACTGTTCGAGGCTGTTAATTTCTTGGCAGCCAAGGTGCTGCGTCCCGGTGGGCTATTGGTGTTTCACACGCCACGCCGTGGAGTGAAAGAGACTGACTTTCCTGCGCATCTTGACGCGGATCAACGAGTTTACGGTACGTCCGCATTGTGGTACATCCGCGGCGAGGAAGACTCGCAAGAGGAAGTAGAGGAAGTAGAGGACAAAGAGGAAGAAGGCGCGTGACACGCTTGGTCGGCAGATTAC